>CAZXLI010000326.1:0-7611 GCA_964641795.1 uncultured Bordetella sp.
CGCGCATCGGCCAGGAAGTGATCGTCGACTTCCTCGAGGGCGACCCCGACCAGCCGCTGGTCACCGGCCGCGTCTACAACGGCGACCAGATGGTGCCCTGGGCCCTGCCGGCCAACGCCAGCCAGAGCGGCGTGCTGACGCGCTCGACCAAGGGCGGCGCCTACGGCAACGCCAACATGCTGCGCTTCGAGGACAAGAAGGGCGACGAGAAGCTCGAGCTGCATGCCGAGAAGAACATGTCGACCACGGTCGAGAACGACCAGTTCAGCGGCATCGGCCGTGACCGCACCGAGCAGATCGGCCGCGACCGCCGCGTCACCATCGAGCGCAAGGACACGCTCGTCGTCAACAAGGGCGGCCGCTTCGTCACCGTGGCCGCCGGCGGCGAGGAAGTGCACGTCACCGGTGGGCACAAGTACACGGTCGATGCCGGCCTGTGCGAGAACACCATCAACGTCGGCCGCGTCACCAACATCAAGGGTCCGGATTCGCTGTCGGTCACCGGCAACTACAGCCGCATCATCGGCGGCAGCACCACCGAGATCTGCAAGGGCGGCCTCAAGGTCGGCGTCACCGGCGAGATGCAGGTGTTCACCTCCGGCGCCCGCAAGATGACCTCCGGCGGCGGCGTCGAGTACGTGGCACCGAGCTTCAAGTGGACCAGCCCGGGCAACTTCGAGTTCTTCGGCAACCAGTTCAACCGCACGGTGAACCAAGCCAACGACGTGTTCCTCGGGCCCAACACCGGCACCTACATGGGCGCGGCCGCCAGCACGCTGATCGCCGGCGTGCGCAACACCTTCATCGGTGTCAAGAACGAGCTCGAGATCTCGCTGGCCACCACCTGCACGATCGGTGCGTCGATCAACACCTCGATCTCGGCGGCCATCAACGCCGGCCTGTCGGCCACCATCGAGATGATGGCCGGCCCCGAGCTGGTGATGGGCCCGCTGGGCCTGGAGCAGAAGACGGTGGACGTGGCGCAGAGCGCGCTGAAGGTCATCACCGGTGGCGGCGGTGCCGGCGGCGGCGGCGGTGGCGGGGGTGCGGCGGCCGCGGTCGCCGTGGGTGCGGCCGTGGGCGTCAGCGTCGGTGCGGCCATCGTCAACGCGGCCGCGGCCTACAAGGACGTCGCCGATTTCCTGAAGGCGGTGGCCGAAGCCCCGAACTACGGCCAGGCCCGCAGCGCGCTCGACGGCCCGACCCTCACCGCGATGGTGGCCACCATCTTCGGCGCCGGCACCAACGTGTACGACCGTGCGCACCCCGAGCAATCGGAAGACGCGATGAAACAGAAGCAGGCCGAGATGGCCAAGGCCGCGGAAGAGCAGGCCGCGAAGGACACGGCCGCTGCCGAAGCCGCCGCGAAGGCCGATGCGGCGAAGGCGGCCCAGGCCGCCAACCCGCCGGCCGGCCACTGACCCCATGCAGGTCCACAAGCCCGCCGTTCTCGGACTCGGCAGCCGCGTGGTGCAGCACCGCGGCAAGCTGGGCCTGAGCATTTCCGCCACGCTGTACTTCCCGTTCCGCGACGCCGAGCCCTTCGGCCTGTGGACCGATGCGTCGATGTGGGGCTTCGTCACCAAGGAGATGGTCGAACCCATCGTCGACGAAGGCGTGATCAAGACCCAACCCGAATTCCTGCTGCATGCGATGGCCTGCCCGCCCGACGGCCCGGCCGCAGCCTGCGCGGTGCGCGCGCAGGTGGGCACGGTGCAGAAGACGCTGGTGGTGCATGGCGACCGCCGCTGGTCCGGCCGCAAGCCGACCGCAGCCGAGCCCTTCGAGCGCCTGCCGATCGACTGGACGCGCGCCTACGGCGGCCCCGACTACGGCGCCAACCCGGTGGGCCGCGGCCATGAGCCGGGACCCGATGGCGTGCAGTGGCTGCCCAACATCGAGTACCCGCAGGCGCCGACCACGCGGCCCGATGCGCCGCAGGCACCGGCCGGCTTCGGCCGCATCGACCCGATGTGGACGCAGCGCGCACAGCACCGCGGCACGTATGACGAGCAGTGGCTGCCCAAGCACGCGCCGGGCTTCCCGCCCGACCTGGACTGGCGCCACTTCAACCTCGCGCCGCCGGACCAGTGGCTGCCGCAGCCATTGCGCGGCGACGAGCCGTTCCAGTTCGAGAACATGCACCCGACAAAGCCCAAAGTGGGCGGCCGGCTGCCGGGCCTGAGCTGCCGCGCCTTCGTGCGCTACGGCTCCGGCCCGCACGAGGGCAAGCTGCGGCATGTGCCGCTGGCGCTGTCGACGATCTGGTTCTTCCCCCATGCCGAACGCGGCGTGATGGTGTTCCACGGCCTGGCCGATTGCACCGAGGACGATGCCTACGACGTGCAGACGCTGATGGCAGCGGTCGAGCGCGTCGGCCAGCCGCGCTCCGACGAGCACTACCAGAGCGTGATGGCGCGGCGCGACGATCCGAAGCTCGGCGCGCTGTTCGCGCTGATCGAATCCGACCTGACGCCCACCGACCTGGACATGGTCGACCCCGACATGGCCGCGGTCGAGGCCGACTACAAGGTGCACGGCTTCCTCGGCGAGGCGCAGTTCCGCGGCGCCGAGGTCAAGCTCGAGATGACGCGCCAGAGCCTGGTCGCCAAGGGCCTTGATCCCGAGGCGATGGGCATCAAGAAGCTGGTGCGCGAGAAACCGCCCACGCTGTCCGAGCTGCCGGCGCTGGTCGAGAAGTCGATGCGCGAGGGCCTGGAGGAAACCGGCCGCGCCGCCATCGCCGCCGCGCGCGACATCGTCGAGGCCAAGGCCAGGGCCGAGCAGCATGGCGTCGACCTGAAGGCGCTGAAGGAAAAGGGGCCGCCCAAGTTCAAGGCCGCCCGCGAACTGGCCACGCTGGCACTGCAGCTGAAGCACCACCCCGACCCGCAGGCCGGCGCGCGCCAGCTGCTGGACGCCGCGCCGAAGCTGGCCGAGGCCGAGGGTGCGATGCGCATGAACTACCGCCTGGGCGCGCACCTGCAGGAGCCGGCCGACCCGCTGCCGCCGGCCCAATCCACCCCGCTGCGCGAGCAGGTGGTGGCGCTGCTGCGCGAGGGCAAGAGCCTGAAGCTGGCCGAGCTGACCGGCGTCGACCTCTCGGGCCTGGACCTGAGCGGCGCCGACCTCACCGGCGCGCACCTCGAGAGCGCTAACCTGCAAGGGACGCGGCTGACCGGCGCCATCCTCACCGAAGCGGTGCTGGCGCATGCCCAGCTGCAGAAGGCCGACCTGCGCGGCGCGCAGTTGCAGCGCGCCAACCTGGGCCGGGCGGCGCTGGCCGGCGCGGTGTTCGACGAAGCCGATTGCGCCAGCGCCGTCTTCAGCCACTGCGTGGTGGACGAGGTGAGCTTCGTGCGTGCGAACCTGCTGCAGTCGCAATGGCTCGAGTGCCAGTTCGGCCGCTGCGACTGGCGCGGCGCGAACGCCGGCGGCCTGATGCTCATCAAGCTGAAGCTCGACGGCCTGATCGCCGACGGTGCCCAGCTCACGCAGGCCAACTTCCTCGAATGCTCGCTGGCCGGCGCGCGCTTCGTGCAGGCCAACCTCGGCTCGGCCAACTTCGTGCAGTGCGCGTTGGCCGGTGCGGTATTCGCCGGCGCGCAGCTGCCGCAGGCCATCTTCGCGCAGGGCTGCGACCTGCAGGGGGCCGACTTCGCGAAGGCCCGCCTGGCCGGCGCCAACCTGCGGGGCGCCAAGCTCGCCAAGGCGCGCCTGCTGCAGGCCGATGCCGCCGGTGCCGACTTCTCCGAGGCCGACCTGAGCGATGCCCTGCTGGAGCAAGCCTCGTTAGCCGGCGGCCTGCTGATCCGCACCCGGCTCGAACGCGCCAAGGCCGCGCAGAGCAACTGGATGAACGCCATCGCCCAGAAGGCCGACCTGCGGGCCGCCGACCTGCGCGGCGCCAACCTCTACGGCGCCGATTTCGCGCAGGTGCTGCTGGACGAGCACACGCAGTTGCTCGGCACGCTGGCCGACCGGCTGAAGGTGCACCCGCGCCGCCGCGCCGCGACAGGAGCCGCCTGATGGCCACGCCCAGCCTCACGATCCTCGAGCTGACGCTGCTGGCCCACCATGGCGAGCCCATCGTCGGCCACCAGCTGCAGGGCATGACGATGGCGCGCGCGCCATTGCCCGGCGCCGTGTTCACCAAGGTGAATCTCCAGGAAGCCGACTTCAGCAACGCCGACCTGCGCGAAGCGGTGTTCGACCAGTGCGACCTGACCGGCGCCAAGTTCACCGAGGCGCAGCTGCGCGGCACCGTCTTCAACCGCTGCCGCTTCCAGCTGGTGCAGGCCCAGCGCGCCGACCTGCATGCGGCGAAGTTCCTCGACACCGGCCTGCAGGACTCGGTGCTGCAGGGCGCCGACCTGAACCTCGCGGCCTTCCACCGCTGCCGGCTTTCGCGCACGCAGCTCGAAGGCGCGCTGATCGACCGCAGCACCTTCGTCGGCTGCGCCTTCCCGCAGGCGGTGCTGCGCAACGTCTACTTCCACCAGGTCACCTTCTCCAGCGTCGACCTGGCCGGCGCCGACTGGGCCGGATCCAGCTTCGTCAACACCGTCTTCCACGAGGTCGACCTGAAGGGCCGCAGCTTTGCCGGGCTGCGCGTCACCGGCTGCCAGTTCCCTGACAGCCCGCTCGACAACGCCGACTTCGAAGGCGCGACGATCACGAAGAGCAACTTCCAGTCCGCCTCGCTGGCCGCCGCGAACTTCACCCGCGCCGACGCCACCATGGCCATCTTCATGAAGGTCCGCGCGCAAGGTGCACGCTTCGGCGGCGCCCGGCTGCGCCACGCGTTGTTCGGCGAGGCGCAGCTGGACCAATGCCATTTCGACGGCGCCGACCTCTACCAAGGCTATTTCGCCGATGCAACGCTGCAGCAATGCAGCCTGCGCGACTGCGAACTCACCTATGCCGACTTCTCGCGCGCCAAGCTGCCGCAGTGCCAATTGAAGGGCAGCCGGCTCGAACGCGCCAAGTTCCACCGCAGCGACCTGACCGGCACCGAACTGCCCGCCGGCCATGGCGCCAGCGGCACCGATCCGGTCCAGGCCAAGGCCGAACTCTGGCCTAACGGCTGATACGAACGACATCCAGGAGCCCCCATGACCACGATGCTGAACACCGCCGCCCTGAACGCCGACACCCCGGCCGCCACGCTGCTGCCCGCGCCCCACCCCACGCCGTGGCAAGGCACGGGCGTCGTCTGCACCGCAGCCGAAGGCGGCTGGGTGGTGAATGCCGACACCGGCTCGTTCACCGCCCGCGTCGCCGCCTCGTGCCTGCTGCAGCCGCAGGTGGGCGATGTCGTCTGGTGCTGTGGCGTCGCCGGCGACGGCGAGACGGTGCGCTATTGGGTGGCCCACGTGCTCGACCGCGCCGAGCCCACCGGCGCCCGCGTGCAGCTGCCGGCCGATGCCACGCTGTCCAGCGCCGATGGCCGGATGAGCCTGCAGGCTGACGCGCTGCAGGTGCGCAGCCGTCAGATGGAACTGGTGTGCGAGCAGGCCAGCGTGATCGGCGCGGCCTGGGAAGCGGTGGTCGGTGCGGTCAAGCTCACCGGCAACAGCCTGCGCTCGGTGTTCGAGCGTGTCACGCACACCGCGCAGCACCACCAGCGCGTCACCTCGGGCATCGACCTGGTGCAGGCCGAGGTGCTGGACCTGCGCGCCGGCCAACTGGCCAGCGTGCAGGGCGAGCATGTCATCGTGCAGGGCGAGCGGCTGATCAAGTCGCGCGCCGCGCAGATCCACATGGGCTGACGCGCCAAGGAGCCGAGCATGTTCGCCAACTGCCAGCTGATGGGCATGGACATGGGCTTCCCCGACGTGTGCCTGACGCCCACGCCGGTGCCCACGCCGATTCCGTACCCCAACATCGCGATGGGGCCGACGGCGGTCCCGAACAACCCCACCGTGCTGTTCATGATGGGCCCGGCCCACAACATGGCCACCACCATCCCGATGACCAATGGCGACAACGCCGGCGTCAACATGGGCGTGGCCTCGGGCACGGTGATGGGCCCGTCGCGCCACCTGACCGCGGCCTTCACGGTGCTGATCAACGGCGCGCCGGCCACGCGCATGACCAGCATGAGCCTGCAGAACAGCACCAACTGCCCGGGCGTTCGCATCGTGCCCAGCCAGACGCTGATCCTGATGCTGGCGCCCTGAGGCGCGCGGGAGCGCGCGCCGCGCGCGCCCATCCCTAATCGGCAGGATGGGCCGTGACTTTTGGCCATGGCCCCGGCGGGGGCCATGCACGACCATCAGTGGCAACTGCCTGCGAAAGGCCTGAGGCCTGCCATGCCGACGTCGCCGATCTCCCTGTCCTCGCCGCTGCCCGCGGCGGACCTGCGCTTCGAGTCGCTGAGCTTCTCCTCGGGCCTCGGCATGCTGGAGGAGATGCAGCTGCACCTGACCAGCGACAAGCCGGACCTGAAGCCCGAGGACCTGCTCGGCCAGCCGATGCACGTGACGATCACTTTGCGCGATGGCGCCGAGCGCCACATCGGCGGCTACGTCGCGCAGTTCGGCCTCGGTCGGCACCAGGGGCGCTATTTCGGCTACCAGGCCAAGGTGGTGCCCTGGCTGTGGTTCCTGACGCGGCGCGCCGATTGCCGCATCTTCCAGGAGATGTCGGTGCCCGACATCGTCAAGGAAGTCTTCAAGAACCACGCCGGCATCGCGAGCTGCGAGTTCAAGCTGGTGCGCAGCTACCGCAAGCGGACCTACTGCGTGCAGTACCGCGAGACCGACTTCAACTTCGTATCCCGGCTGATGGAGGACGAGGGCATCTACTGGTACTTCGCCCACGGTGCCGGCGAGCACAAGCTGATGATCGTCGACTCGAGCAGCGCGCACGCCGCGGCGCCGGGCAACCCGAAGATCCCGTACTACGCGAACATCGGCCAGACTTCGCCCGATGTCGACTTCATCTCGGACTGGAACTTCTCGCGCGAGGTCAAGCCCGGCAAGATCGCGCTCACCAGCTACGACTTCGAGCGCCCGTCCACCTCGCTGAAGGTCGAGACCGCCAACCCGCAGGGCCATGAACTCTCGAAGTACGAGCAGTTCGACTTCCAGGGCGACTACCTGCAGAAGGCCGATGGCCAGCAGCTGGCCGACAACCGCATCGACGAGTGGCATGCACGCTTCGAGCAGCTGTCGGGCACCACCAACGCCCACGGCATGGCCACCGGCTACCTGTTCGAGCTGGCCGAGCACCCGCGCGACGACCAGAACGCCGAGTACCTGTGCGTGCAGACGCACATCAGCGCGCAGATCCACGGCCATGAATCAGGCCGTGAGGCCGGCGAGTACCAGTGCAGCTTCCTGGCCATTCCCTCCGGCCAGCAGTACCGCCCGCCGCGGCGCACGCCCAAGCCATTCGTGCAGGGGCCGCAGACCGCGGTGGTGGTCGGCCCTGGCGGCGAGGAAATCTTCACCGACAAGTACAGCCGCGTGAAGGTGCAGTTCCACTGGGACCGCTACGGCAAGAAGAACGAGAGCAGTTCCTGCTGGATGCGCGTGGCCTCGGTGTGGGCCGGCAAGAGCTTCGGCTTCATCCAGATCCCGCGCATCGGCCAGGAAGTGATCGTCG
>CAZXLI010000327.1:0-7554 GCA_964641795.1 uncultured Bordetella sp.
GACCTTCATGGGCTCCGACTTTGTCGAGGAAGGCCGCAAGGCGGGCCGCTGGCTCGTCGAGAAGATGAAGGACCAGAAGGGCGACGTCAACATCGTGGAGCTGCAGGGCACCGTGGGCTCGGCGCCGGCCATCGACCGCAAGAAGGGCTTCGAGGAGATCATCAAGGCCGATCCGAAGTTCAAGATCATCCGCTCGCAGACCGGCGACTTCACGCGTGCCAAGGGCAAGGAGGTGATGGAAGCCTTCCTCAAGGCCGAGGGCAAGAAGATCAACGTGCTCTACGCGCACAACGACGACATGGCCATCGGCGCCATCCAGGCCATCGAGGAAGCCGGCATGAAGCCGGCCAAGGACATCACGATCATCTCGATCGATGCCGTCAAGGGTGCGTTCGAGGCGATGATCGCCGGCAAGCTGAACGTCAGCGTCGAGTGCAGCCCGCTGCTGGGCCCGCAGCTGATGCAGGCAGTGAAGGACCTGAAGGCCGGCAAGACGCTGCCCAAGCGCATCGTCACCGAGGAGACCATCTTCCCGATGGAAGTGGCGGCCAAGGAATTCCCCAAGCGCAAGTACTGACGGAGGCCCCACGTTCGCCAGCGCTCGCTGCCCCCCCGAGGGGGCCCTTGCAGCGGACCGGCTAATGCCGGATCCGCGCAAGACCTTGATCAAGTCCCGCACGACGGGCAGTTTCTGTTCTAGGAGATTCGGATGAAGCAGTGGATCTGCAAGTTGGCGGCCGGTGCCGCCTGTGTGGTTGCATGCCTGCAACCCGTGGCCGCGCAGGACAAGGGCACGATCGGCATCGCGATGCCGACCAAGTCGTCGGCGCGCTGGATTGCCGATGGCCAGAACATGGTCAAGGAGTTCCAGGCCAAGGGCTACAAGGCCGACCTCCAGTACGCCGAGGACGACATCCCCAACCAGCTCGCCCAGGTGGAGAACATGATCACCAAGGGCGTGAAGGTCCTGGTGATCGCGGCCATCGACGGCACCACGCTGTCGGGCGCGCTGCAGAAGGCGGCGGACAAGGGCATCAAGGTCATCGCCTACGACCGGCTGATCCGCGGCTCGAAGAACGTCGACTACTACACCACCTTCGACAACTTCCAGGTCGGCGTGCTGCAGGCCACGTCCATCGTCGACAAGCTCGGCGTCAAGGCGGGCAAGGGCCCGTTCAACATCGAGCTGTTCGGCGGCTCCCCCGACGACAACAATGCCTTCTTCTTCTACGACGGGGCGATGAGCGTGCTCAAGCCGCTGATCGACGGCGGCAAGCTGGTGGTGCGCAGCAAGCAGATGGGCATGGACAAGGTGGGCACGCTGCGCTGGGACGGCGCCACCGCCCAGGCGCGCATGGACAACCTGCTGTCGGCCTACTACGGCAAGGACAAGGTGCATGCCGTGCTGAGCCCGTACGACGGCATCTCCATCGGCATCCTCTCGTCGCTGAAGGGCGTGGGCTACTGCTCGAAGCAACAGCCCTGCCCGGTGGTGAGCGGGCAGGACGCCGAGATCCCCTCGGTGAAGTCGATCCTGCGCGATGAGCAGAGCTCCACGGTGTTCAAGGACACCCGCGAGCTGGCCCGCGTCACCGTGAACCTGGTGGACGCGGTGCTGGCCGGCAAGCAGCCCGAGATCAACGACACCAAGACCTACAACAACGGCATCAAGGTGGTGCCTTCCTACCTGCTGAAGCCGGTGGCCGTGGACTCGACCAACTGGAAGAAGGTGCTCGTCGACAGCGGCTACTACAAGGAATCGCAGCTGCATTGACGCCCGGCCGGTGCCCCGACGATGACTCCACTGCTCGAGATGCGGGGTATCCGCAAGACCTTTCCAGGCGTGGTGGCGCTTGATCGCGTGAACCTGTCGGTGGCCGCCGGCGAGATCCACGCCGTGGTGGGCGAGAACGGTGCCGGCAAGTCCACGCTGATGAAGGTGCTGTCGGGGGTGTACCCGCACGGCAGCTACGAAGGCGAAATCCACTTCGACGGCCAGGCGCGCCGCTTCGCGGGCCTTGCCGAGACCGAGGCGCTGGGCATCATCATCATCCACCAGGAACTGGCGCTGGTGCCGCTGCTGTCCATTGCCGAGAACGTGTTCCTCGGCAATGAACCGGCGCGCGCCGGCGTGATCGACTGGGGGCTCGCCCATCGCCGCACGCGCGAGTTGCTGGCGCGGGTGGGGCTGAAGGAATCGCCCGCCACGCTGGTGACCGACCTGGGCGTGGGCAAGCAGCAGCTGGTCGAGATCGCCAAGGCACTGGCCAAGGATGTCAGGCTGCTGATCCTGGACGAGCCCACCGCCAGCCTGAACGAAAGCGACAGCAACGCGCTGCTGGACCTGTTACTGGAGCTGAAGCGGCAGGGCATCGCCTGCATCATGATCTCGCACAAGCTCAACGAGATCGAGCGCGTGGCCGACACGATCACCGTGCTGCGCGATGGCACCACGGTGGCGAACTTCGATTGCCGCACGGGGGCGCCCGGCCAGGACCTGGTGATCCGCCACATGGTGGGCCGCGAGATGGCGGACCGCTACCCCCAGCGCACGCCGAAGATCGGCGACACGGTGTTCGAACTGCGCGACTGGTGGGTGCACCATCCGCTGCACGCCGAGCGTGCCGCGGTCAAGGGCGTGAACCTGAGCGTGCGCCGCGGCGAGATCGTCGGCATCGCCGGCCTGATGGGCGCCGGCCGCACCGAGCTGGCGATGAGCGTCTTCGGCCGCAGCTGGGGCAAGCGCATCCGCGGCACCGCGCTGATGCACGGCCGGCCGGTGGATTTGTCGTCGGTGCAGAAGGCGGTGGACGCGGGCCTGGCCTACGTGACCGAGGACCGCAAGTCGCTGGGCCTGGTGCTGAACGACTCCATCACCCGCAACACCACGCTGGCCAACCTGCCCGCGGTGGCCCGGCGCGGCGTGCTCGACGAGGGCCGCGAGCACCAGGTGGCCAACGACTTCCGGCGCAAGCTCGCCACCCGCTGCGCCGGCGTGCACCAGCCGGTGGTGAACCTCTCGGGCGGCAACCAGCAGAAGGTGGTGCTGGCCAAGTGGTTGTTCTCCGAACCCGAACTGCTGATCCTGGACGAGCCCACGCGCGGCATCGACGTGGGCGCCAAGTTCGAGATCTATTCCCTCATTGCGCGCCTGGCCGAAGAAGGCCGCGCCATCCTGCTGATCTCCTCCGAGATGCCCGAACTGCTGGGCCTGGCCGACCGCCTGTACGTGATGAACGAAGGGTCGTTCGTCGCGGAATTCCCGGTGGCGCAAGCCTCACAGGAGAAGATCATGCATGCCATTGTCAATGCGAGCCGTCATGAGCGCAGAGCTTGAATCCCCCCGAAGCGCTTACGCCGCCTCCCCCCTGGGAGGCGCGGCGGGCAGCCCGGCGGCACCGGTGGCGCCGCAGTCGCTGGGTCTTGCCCACTCCCTGAAGCAGAACCTGCGCGAGTACGGCATGTTGCTGTCGCTCGTGGCGATCATGGTGTTCTTCCAGGTGCTCACCAGCGGCACGCTGCTGCAGCCGCTGAACCTGACCAACCTGGTGCTGCAGAACAGCTACATCGTCATCATGGCGCTGGGCATGCTGCTGGTCATCGTGGCCGGCCACATCGACCTGTCGGTGGGTTCGGTGTGCGGCTTCATCGGCGCGCTGGCGGCGGTGCTGATGGTCAACTACGGCTGGCATTTCGTGCCGGCCACGCTGGTGTGCCTGGCCGCAGGCGCCGTCATCGGCGCTGCACAGGGATGGTTTGTCGCCTACTTCAAGATCCCGTCGTTCATCGTCACGCTGGCCGGCATGCTGGTGTTCAAGGGCCTGGCATTGGCGCTGCTGGAAGGCCAGTCGGTCGGCCCCTTCCCGGACGAGTTCCAGCTGCTGAGCTCGGGCTTCATTCCCGAGGTCCTGCCCCGTGGCGAGATCCGGCTGACCTCGCTGGTGCTTGGCGTGGGGGTGGCCGCGGCCCTGGTGGTGGCGGCCTGGCGCGCGCGCAGCCATGCGCAGATGCACGAGATGGACACCGAGCCAGCGGCGCTGTTCATCGTGCGCAGCGCGGTGTTCGCGGCCATCCTCGTCGGGCTCAGCTGGCTGATGGCCTCGTACAAGGGGCTGCCCAACGTGCTGATCGTGATGTTCGTGCTGATGGTGGCCTACGACTTCGTCACCTCGCGCACGGTGCCCGGCCGGCGCCTGTATGCACTGGGCGGCAACGAGAAGGCGGCGCGGCTGTCGGGCATCAAGACCGAGCGGCTGGCCTTCTTCACCTTCGTGAACATGGGCGTGCTGGCGGCGCTGGCCGGCCTGGTGTTCGCCGCGCGCCTGAACACCGCCACGCCCAAGGCCGGCCTGGGCTTCGAGCTGGACGTCATCGCGGCGTGCTTCATCGGCGGCGCCTCGGCCTCCGGTGGCGTGGGCAAGGTGATGGGGGCGGTGATCGGCGCTTTCGTGATGGGCGTGATGAACAACGGCATGTCCATCCTCGGCGTCGGCATCGACTACCAGCAGGTCATCAAGGGCCTGGTGCTGCTGGCCGCGGTGTGCTTCGATGTCTACAACAAGAACAAGTGAAGCGCTGCTGGCACTGTCGGGCATCGGCAAGCGCTTCGGGCCGATCCAGGTCCTGACGGGTGTCGACCTGTCGCTGCGTGCCGGCGAAGTGCACGCGCTGATGGGCCAGAACGGCGCCGGCAAGTCCACGCTCATCAAGGTGCTGACCGGCGTGCACGCGGCCGACGAAGGCCGCATGCACCTGGCCGGCGAGCCGATCCGGCCCACGTCGCCGGGCGCGGCGCAGGCCCTTGGCATCGCCACCGTGTACCAGGAGGTGAACCTCTGTCCCAACCTGTCGGTGGCCGAGAACATCTTCGCCGGGCGCTACCCGCGCCGGGCCTGGCGCATCGACTGGGCGCGGGTGAACCGCGAGGCGCAGGCGCTGCTGGAACGCCTGCACCTGCGCATCGACGTGACGCGGCTGCTGTCCAGCTACCCGGTGGCGGTGCAGCAGATGGTGGCGATCGCCCGCGCGCTGGGCATGCGCTCGCGCGTGCTGATCCTGGACGAACCCACCTCCAGCCTCGACAGCGACGAAGTGGCACAGCTGTTCACCGTGCTGCGCACGCTGCGCGACGAGGGGCTGGCGATCCTGTTCGTGTCGCACTTCCTGGACGAGGTGTACGCCATCTCCGACCGCATCACCGTGCTGCGCAACGGCGCGCTGGTGGGCGAGTACCCGACCGCCGAGCTGCCGCCGCAGGCGCTGGTGGCGGCGATGATCGGGCGCGAGCTGCGTGCCGAATGCGTGCAGCGCAACGCGCCGGCCGAGGCCGCCCGCGAACCGGTGCTGCAGGCGCAGGGCATCGCCCGCCGCGGCACGCTGGAGCCGGTGGACCTGGCCATCGGTGCCGGCGAGGTGCTGGGGCTGGCCGGCCTGCTGGGCTCCGGACGCACCGAGCTGGCCCGGCTGCTGTTCGGCATGGACAAGGCCGACGCGGGCCATCTGCAGGTGCGCGGCCGGGCCGTGAGGCTCGAGGACCCGGCGCAGGCGATCGCGCTGGGCCTGGCGATGTGCCCGGAGGAACGCAAGTCCGAGGGCATCGTGGCCGACCTGTCGGTGCGCGAGAACATCGTGCTCGCGCTGCAGGCCCGCATGGGCCTGTGGCAGCACCTGTCGCGCCGCCGGCAGCTCGAGATCGCCGACGGCTACATCCGCGCGCTGGGCATCAAGACCGCGGATGCCGAGACACCCATCGCCCAGCTCTCGGGCGGCAACCAGCAGAAGGCCCTGCTGGCGCGCTGGCTGGCCACCGAGCCCAGCCTGCTGATCCTGGACGAGCCCACGCGCGGCATCGACGTCGGCGCCAAGCAGGAAATCATGGACGAGATCCTGCGGCTGGCGCGCGGCGGCCTGGCGGTGCTGTTCATCTCGTCGGAGCTGGACGAGGTGTCGCGCATGTCCGACCGCATCGCCGTGATGCGCGAGCGCCGCAAGGTGGCCGAGCTGCCGGGCGGCAGCGACGAGCGCAGCATCGGCGCGCTGATGGCCACGGGGGCAGCCCCATGAGGCGGCGGCTGCTGGCCCATCCCCTGTTCTGGCCGCTGCTGACGCTGCTGCTGCTGCTGGCGCTGAACGCGGTGTTCAACCCCGGCTTCCTGCAGCTGCACTGGCGCGACGGGCACCTGTACGGCAACCTGATCGACATCCTCAACCGTGCGGCGCCGCTGGTGCTGGTGTCGCTGGGCATGACGATGGTGATCGCCACGCGCGGCATCGACATCTCGGTGGGCGCCACCGTGGCCATCAGCGCGGCCATCGCGGCGCTGATGGTGGGCGGCCAGCTCGTGATGGTGAACGGCGCGCCCGTCATGAGCAGCCGCTTCCCGATGCCGCTGGCGCTGGCCGCGGCACTGGCCGCGGGCCTGGCCTGCGGCCTGTGGAACGGCCTGCTGGTGGCGGGCGTGGGCATGCAGCCCATCATCGCCACCTTGATCCTCATGGTGGCCGGGCGCGGCATTGCCCAGCTGATCACCGGCGGGCAGATCATCACCGTGTACTACCCGCCTTATTTCTTCCTCGGCAACGGCCACCTGCTGGGGCTGCCGTTCTCGGTGTTCGTGGCCGCTGCGGTGGCCTCGGGGCTGCACCTGGCGCTCACGCGCACGCCGCTGGGGCTGTTCGTGCAGGCCATCGGCATCAACCCGGCAGCCGCGCGCATGGCCGGCGTGCGGCAGCGGGCCATCACGGTGGGCGTGTACGCGTTCTGCGGCTTGTGCGCGGGGCTGGCGGGGCTGCTGATCAGCTCCAACGTCAAGAGCGCCGACGGCAACAACGCCGGCCTGCTGATGGAGCTGGACGCCATCCTCGCCGTCACGCTGGGCGGCACGCTGCTCACCGGCGGGCGCTTCAGCCTGGCCGGCAGCGTGATCGGCGCGCTGATCATCCAGACGCTCACCTCCACCATCTACTCCATCGGCGTGCCGCCGGAGGTGAACCTGGTGGTCAAGGCCGCGGTGGTGTTCGTGGTGATGCTGCTGCAATCCGCCGACTTCCGCCACATGCTGCACGGCTGGGCCTTCCGATCAGCGGCCGGGGGTGTGCGATGAGCGCGACCGAACGCGGCGGTGCCGCGCTGGGGCCGGCCGCGGGGGCGGCTGCCGCGCCGCCGGTCCGGCCCCGTTCGCGGCTGCCACGGCTGGACGCGAAGCTGCTGCCGCTGGCGGTGACCATCGGCCTGTTCTTCGCGATGCTGGGCTACGGCGCCGTCGCCTACAGCGGCTTCCTCTCGGCCCAGGTGCTGCTGAACCTGCTGATCGACAACGCCTTCCTGCTGATCGTCGCGGTGGGCATGACCTTCGTGATCCTGGCCGGCGGCATCGACCTGTCGGTGGGGTCGGTGATCGCGCTGACCACCATGGTGTCGGCCGCGCTGGTGGAACATCGCCACTGGAGCCCCGCGGCGACCATCGCGCTGGCGCTGGCGCTGGGCACGGCCTTCGGGGCCGCGCAGGGCTTCCTGCTCCAGCGCTTCCGGCTGCAGCCCTTCATCGTCTCGCT
>CAZXLI010000328.1:0-7553 GCA_964641795.1 uncultured Bordetella sp.
GGATGTAGTTGTCGAACACCGAGAAGTTCGGCGCTTGCGGCTTGCCCGAGGAGCCCATCAGGAACGAGACCTTCGGGAAGTCCTTCGCCACCTTGCGCGCCGCGGCCTCGACGCCGAACACCTCGCCGACGATCAGCGTGTTGCCGCCGTTGGCGTACTCGCGCATCACGCGCTCGTAGTCGGCATTGGCCACGTTCTCGCTGGCCTTGTATTCGATCTCGCCGCGCGCCTCGGCCGCCTTCAGCGCCTTGTGGATGCGGCTGACCCATTGCTGCTCGAAGGGCACGGTGTAGATCGCGGCAACCTTGGGCTTGGCCTGCGCGGCGGCCAGGCCGGGCAACAGGGCGGTGGCAGCGGCCAGGGTCAGCAGGCTGCGGCGGGCGAGGTTCGAGGGGGTCATGCAAGCGCTCCTTCTTCGGGGGTGTCGGGGTTGGGAAGCGGCCCGCACGCAAGCGCCATGCCGGTGGGCGCGGCACTGCGGGCGAGCCGGCAATTTAACAGCCGGCGACTTCGTTCACGCTTTCGCGACGCGTTCGCGTTGCGGCGCGTTGTCGTGGCACAGCGGTTGCATGCATCGCCTGAGCGATGAAGCAACTCTTTTCCCGGTTCCTCGGCCGCCTGAGCGTCAGCCGCAAGCTGATGCTGATCTACCTGCTCGACCTGAGCGCGGTGATCTTCGTCAGCAGCATCCTGATCAACGAGAAGTTCATCGCCATCGACTTCGCGCGCAAGGAGCTGGCGGGCAATGCTTACATCAGTGCGCTGCGGCCCACGCTGCTCGCGCTGGCACGCGAGGACCACCCTGCTGCGGCCGATCTGGCACCACTGGTCGACCAGGCCCGCGCGGCCGAGCGGCGCCACGGCCCCGGCATGCGCAGCACCGACACCAGCGAAGCGCTGCTCGCCTCGCTGCAGGCGCTGGCCGCGCTGCCGGCAGCCGGCCCGGTGCCGCAAGCGCTGCCGCTGCGGCAGCAGGCCTTCGACAAGGCGCGCGCGCTGGTCACGCGCATCGGCAACCAGTCCAACCTGATCCTCGACCCCGACCTCGACAGCTACTACACGATGTCGATCGTGCTGCTGCGCTACCCCGAGCTGCTGGAGCTGGTGTCGCAGATCGGGCACGAGCTGCAGCAGCAGGCCGCCAGCGGCCGGCCGCTGGGCAACGACGTGCGCACGCGCTACCTGGTGCTCGAGGGCCGGCTCGCCGCCACCGCGCGCGGCATCGAGTCCGACTTCGCCGAAGCCTTTGCGGCCGCCGCCGATGGCCAGCTGCGGGCCGCGCTGCAGCCGGGCGAGGCGCGGCTGCTGACGCACATCGAGAGCTTCCGCGCCGCCAGCCGCGCGATGCTGGACGAAGGCGCCTCGGCCACCAGCCTGCCGGCGCTGCAGGTGGAGCAGCGCGGCCTGTTCGACACGCTGGCCACCAGCTGGGCGGCCAGCGCGCAGCAGCTGGACCGGCTGATCGCGCTGCGCATCGCCGGCTTCTTCACCCGCATGTGGCTGCACCTGGGCACCGCGCTGTTCCTGCTGATGCTGATCCTGACCGCGGTGTTCTTCGTCGCGCGGCAGATCGCGCTGCCGCTGCGCCGGCTTTCCGAAGTGGCCGACACGGTGCGCCGCACCGGCGACCACACGCTGCGTGCCGAATGGCAGTCGAAGGACGAGATCGGCCGGCTGGTCGAAGGCTTCAACGAGATGCTGGCGCAGCTGGACCGCGAGCGCGGCATCCAGCAGGAACTGGCGGCCACGGCGCGCGCGGCGCAGGCGCAGCAGCTGCTGGTGGAGGCGACGCCGATCCCGATGGTCGTCACCGCGGTGCCGGGCCACGAGGTGCTGCATGCCAACGGCCCGGCAGCCGCCTGGCTGGGCGGCAAGCGCAGCGACCCCTGGGCCACCGGGCTGGAGCCGGCCGTGCGCGCCCGCTTCTTCCAGCAACTGGCCGACCGCGACGCGGTCGACGGCTTCGAGGTCAAGTGGAAGGGCGGCCCGGAACCCGCCTGGGCCATGCTCTCGGCCCGACGCCTGATCTACCAGGGCCAGCCGGCGGTGCTGACCGCCTTCGCGCCGATCAGCCACCTGAAGACGATGGAGCAGCGGCTCGAGCTGTGGGCCAAGGTCTTCGAAGCCTCGTCCGAGGGCATCCTGATCGTCGATGCCGGGCACCGCGTGCTCACGGCCAACCGCGCGCTGTGCCGCCACACCGGCTACGAGGTGGCCGAGCTGGTCGCCCGCCCGCTGGACCCGCTGCTCGACGACAGCCACAGCGCGCTGACGCTCGACGACATCTGGAGCGCGGCCGACAAGCGCGGCACCTGGCACGGCGAGGTGCAGGTCCGGCGCCGCAACGACAGTCGCTACCCGGCCTGGCTGGTGGTCAACGCGGTGCGCGACGGCGCCGGCGCCACATCGCACTACATCTGCACCGCGCTGGACATCAGCGACCGCAAGGCCAGCGAGGAGCGCATCCATTTCCTGGCGCACCACGACGCGTTGACCGGCCTGCCGAACCGGCTGCTGTTCACCGAGCGGCTGCGCCAGGCCACGCAGCAGGCGCGGCGCGGCGGCCAGCAGGTGGCGGTGCTGTTCATCGACCTCGACCGCTTCAAGACCATCAACGATTCGCTCGGCCACCATGTCGGCGATGCGCTGCTGCGCTCGGTGGCCAAGCGCCTGCTGGCGGTGGTGCGCGACGGCGACACGGTGTGCCGGCTGGGCGGCGACGAGTTCGTCATCGCGCTCAACGGCATCGGCGGCCCGGCCGACGTGCTGGCCATCGTCGAGCGCCGGCTGGTGCCGATGATCCGCCGCGTGCACCACGTCGGCAGCGCCGAGCTGCATGTCTCGTGCAGCGTCGGCGTGGCGCTGTTCCCGGACGACTCGCGCGACATCGACGAGCTGATGCAGCATGCCGATGTCGCGATGTACCAGGCCAAGGCCCTGGGCCGCGACGGCGCCCAGTTCTTCACGCCCGAGCTGAACGAGCGCGCGCACAAGCGCTTGCGGCTGGAATCGCAGCTGCGCCACGCGATCGAGCGCGACGAACTGGTGCTGCACTACCAGCCCCGCGTCGCGGCGCAGAGCGGCGTGGTGGTCGGCGTCGAGGCGCTGCTGCGCTGGCACTCGCCCGAACTGGGCGAGGTGTCGCCGACCGAGTTCGTCCCGATCGCCGAGGAATCGCGCCTCATCATGGGCATCGGCGCCTGGGTCATCGGCGAGGCCTGCCGCCAGCACGACGAGTGGAAACGCCAAGGCCTCGGCGAGATCCCGGTCTCGATCAACCTGTCGGCGGTGCAGCTGCGCGACCCCGAGCTGGTGGAGGTGCTGCGCCGCGCGATCGAGCGCCATGGCGTGAACCCCGCGGCGATCGAGCTCGAGCTGACCGAATCGACGCTGATGGAGGCCGTGCAGGACACGCTGGCGCAGCTGCATGCGTTGAAGGGCCTGGGCGTGCTGCTGTCGGTCGATGACTTCGGCACCGGCTACTCGAGCCTGAACTACCTGAACCGCTTCCCGATCGACCGGCTGAAGATCGACCGCTCCTTCGTGCGCGAGCTGCTGGCCGACGCCACCGACCTGGCGATCACCCGCGCCATCATCGGCCTGGGCCACACGCTGGGCCTGCGCGTGGTGGCCGAAGGCGTCGAGAGCGAAGCCGTGGCCGAGACGCTGCGCCAGGCCCGCTGCGACGAGCTGCAGGGCTACCACTTCGCGCGGCCGCTGCCGCCGGCCGAGCTGGCGGCCTGGCTGCCGGAGCAGGCGAGCGCGGCGCAGCGCGCCGCCAGCCTGCAGCTGCCTTAAGCGGCCCTGACCAAGGCCTGACCGGGCCGCCCGCCCGCGGCATCGACGACCGCTTCAGTGCGCCCCGGGCAAACCCTGGCAACGCAGCGCCTTCTTTTGCGTACATTGCTTGTATGCAAATCTTGAAGGCAAGATTTGCGTCACTGTCCCGCGAGGTGTTCATGCCCCAATTCCTGCGCTCCCTGTTCGGCCAGGTGGTTGCCGCGCTGCTGGTCGGCGTGGCCGTCGGCCTGCTGTGGCCCGATGCGGCGATCAAGCTCAAGCCCTTGGGCGACGGCTTCATCAAGCTGATCAAGATGATCATCCCGGTGCTGGTGTTCTGCGTCGTCGTGCACGGCATTGCCGGCGCGGGCGACCTGCGGCGCGTCGGCCGCGTCGGCGTCAAGTCGCTGATCTACTTCGAGCTGGTGACCACCGTGGCGCTGGCCATCGGGCTGCTGCTGGGCTTCGTGTTCGAGCCAGGTGTCGGCATGAATGTCGACCCGAAGGCGCTGGATGCCAAGGCCATGAGCGCCTATGCTGAAAACGCCAGCAAGCTCACCGGCGGCGGCACGGTCGAGTTCCTGATGAAGCTGATCCCCACCAACGTGGTCGATGCCTTCGCCAAGGGCGATGTGCTGCAGGTGCTGGTGTTCGCGCTGCTGTTCGGCTGCGCGCTGACGCTGCTGGGCGACAAGGGCAAGCGCGTGGCCGGGCTGGTCGACGACCTGGCCCTGGCCCTGTTCAAGGTGATGGGCCTCATCATCAAGCTCGCGCCGCTGGGCGTGCTGGGCGCCATCGCGTTCACCGTCGGCAAGTACGGCGTCGGCTCGCTGAAGCAGCTGGGCCTGCTGGTGGTGCTGTTCTATGCCGCGGTGCTGCTCTTCGTGTTCGTCGTGCTCGGGCTGATCCTGCGCGCCAGCGGCTTCAGCATCCTCAAGCTGCTGAAGTACCTGCGCGAAGAGCTGATGATCGTGTTCGCCACCACCTCGTCGGACAGCGTGCTGCCGCAGGTGATGGCCAAGCTGCGCCGCATGGGCATCCGCGACTCGACGGTGGGCCTGGTCATCCCCACCGGCTACTCGTTCAACCTGGATGCCTTCTCGATCTACATCACGCTGGCGGCGGTGTTCATCGCGCAGGCCACCAACACGCCGATCTCGATGGCCGACCTGCTGACGATCCTGGCGATCTCGCTGGTCACCTCCAAGGGCGCGCATGGCGTGCCGGGCTCGGCCATCGTGGTGCTGGCCGCCACGCTGCAGGCGATTCCCGCCATCCCCGCGATCGGCCTGGTGCTGGTGCTGTCGGTCGACTGGTTCATGGGCATCGCCCGCGCGCTGGGCAACCTGATCGGCAACTGCGTGGCCACCGTCGCCATCGCCGCCTGGGAAGGCGACATCGACCGCGAACGCGCCCACGCGGTGCTCGACGGCCGCCTGCCGGTCGACCTGGGTGACACGCCGGCCGAAGACCTGGCCGCCCCGGCCCGGCCCGCGCCGGTCGGCGCGCGGCTGGCGTCCTGAACCCGCGCTACCCTGACGCGCATGATCAGCCCATCCGAAATCGCCCAGCGCGTCGTCGAGGCCATCCTGTCGCAGAAGCTCGCGCCCGGCGAGCGCCTGGGCGAGCAGGAACTGGCCGACCTGTTCGGCGTCAGCCGCACGCTGGTGCGCGAGGCGCTGATGCAGCTGCAGGCGCGCGGCTTCGTCGAGGTGCGCTCGCGCAAGGGCTGGTACGTCGTCGAACCCTCGTTCGACGAGGCGCGCGACGCCTTCGCGGCACGCCGCGTCATCGAGACCGGCATGCTGCGCGACGCCGGCAAGCCGCTGCAATCGGCACTGCGCCGGCTGCGCCAGCATGTGGCCGAGGAACGTGCGGCCATCGCCGCCGGCGACGCCGCGACCCGCACCTTCCTGCTGGCCGACTTCCACGTCTGCCTGGCCGAATGCTGCGGCAACCGGCTGCTGGCCGACGTGATGCGCGACCTCACCGCCCGCACCACCCTGGTCGCGCTGCTGTACCAGTCGACGCACGACGCCAGCCAGTCCTGCGACGAGCATGCCGCCATCGTCGCGGCGCTGGCCCAGGGTGATAACACGGAAGCGGAGCGGCTGATGCGCGAGCACATCGGCAGCGTGCAGGGTGCCCTGGGCGAATCCACCGCCAGCGGCGGCGACGAGCTGTCGCGGCTGCGCGCGAGCCTGACCCCGTTGCGCGTCGCGAAGACCTGATCGAGACTCCCCGAACCGCTGGAGGACGACATGAACCGCCGATTCTTTTCGCTGATCTGTGCCGCCTGCTGCCTGATGCCGGCCACGCCGGTGCTGGCGCAAGACCTGCTGGACAACGTGATGAAGGCCAAGGTCCTCCGCGTCGGCGTGCCGGGCGACCTGCCGCCGTTCGGCTCGCTCGGCGCAGACCAGCAGCCGCAAGGGCTGGATGTCGACATGGCCCAGCTGATCGGCGCGAAGCTCGGCGTCAGCGTCAAGCTGATGGTGGTGCCCAGCGCGCAGCGGGTGGCATGGCTGCAGGAGCACAAGGTCGACCTGGTGATCTCGACGCTCGGCAAGAACGCCGAGCGCGAGAAGCAGATCGACTTCAGCAACGACTACTCGTCCTTCTACCTCGCGGTGTTCGGACCCAAGGCGCTGGCCCTCCGCGGTCCGGCCGAGATGGCCGGCAAGTCGATCGCGGTGACCAAGGCCTCGATCGAAGACCAGGAGCTGGTGAAGCTGGGGACGGCCGGCCTCACCGTCGAACGCTTCGACGACACCGCCGCCGCGCTGGGCGCCTATGCGCAGGGCAAGACGCAGCTGGTGGCCGCCGGCGTCAGCGCGGCGATGGCCGCGGTGGCGAAGAACCCGCAGCTGGATGTCGATGCGAAGTTCGTGCTGAAGGAGTCGCGCAACTTCATCGGCCTGCCCAAGGGCGAGGACAAGCTGCGCGACAAGGTCAACGAGATCATCGAAGCCGCCAAGACCTCGGGCGAGCTGCGCAAGCTCAGCGCCAAGTGGTTCAGCCGGGCCGGACTGAAGCAGTAGGCCGCGGCCGTGAAGCGGCCGGCCGGATAGGTTTTGTTGCCGCCAGCGGACAAAGGTCATGTCCGCGGCAAGCGAGCCGGACTTAAGCTGCTGCGCACCACAGGAGCCGCCGTCACGCGGCTGCAGGAGGCGACGATGACGCTGGTGTGCGGCAGGTTCTCGGGCTGCCCTCAAGTCGTGCAGGCTTCGATGAACGCGCCCCCGCTGAAGCAGGGTGCGCAGGGCGAGGGCGTCAAGGTGCTGCAGCTCGCGCTGATCGACCTCGGCACGCCGATGCCGCGCTCCACCGCGAACGGCACCGCGCTGCCCGACGGCATCTTCGGCTCCGAAACCCAGGCCGCCGTCGTCGCGTTCCAGCGCAACAACGGCCTGGTGGCCGACGGCATCGCCGGCACGCAGACCTTCCAGCGGCTCGACCTGCTGCTGGCCGCGCGCAGCACCGCGTCTTCCCGAACCGCCTCCATGCGTGGCGACAAGCCCAAGGGGTTGAGCTGAAATGAAATCCCCACGCTCACTTCGTTCGCTGCCCCCCGAGGGGGCTGTCAACATCTTCGGAACGGCCGGGCGGTACTAGGATGAAACGTGAATCGTTGCGTACTGCGAGGCCGTGTGAGCGACGGTGCCCGTCGATGATGGCGGCTGTCGGCCCAGAGCGGCCTTTGGCCGCTCTGGGCCACGAGGCCCTGTATGCACCGCTCCCCCGCGCCCCCTCCAAGCGGGGGCTCCAGCATG
>CAZXLI010000329.1:0-7503 GCA_964641795.1 uncultured Bordetella sp.
CCGACATCTTCTTCAACAACTGCTTCAAGAACGGCCTGCTGCCGATCGTGCTGAGCGAGGCGCAGGTGGCGCAACTGTTCGACGAGGTGAGCGCCTTCCCCGGCTACAGGCTGACGATCGACTTGCCGCGGCAGGTCGTGGTCAAGCCCGATGGCAGCGAATTGCCGTTCGAGGTCCAGCCCTTCCGCAAGCACTGCCTGGTCAACGGCTTCGACGACATCGGCCTGACGCTGCGTCACGCCGACAAGATCCGCAGCTTCGAAGCCGAGCGGCTGGCCAGGATGCCCTGGCTGAACCAGCGCCTGTTGTAATCGCGGCCATGCTGAAGCGCTGGTTCCATCGTGTCGTGCTGGGTCGCCGCTGGCTGACCTTCCTGGTGATGGTGCTCAGCTTCTTCGCCTTCGGCATCGGCACGCTGAACCTGTTCTACCTGCTGCGCGCCAACGGCAACCTGCTGCTCGAGCACGGCTGGCAGGCCGTGATGGATGGCGGCGCGGCGCAATTGGCGGAGCTGCTGATCAGCGGCCTGGTCGGCATGGCCGCTTACCTTGTGTTCAAGGCCTGTGAGTACCGCCTGGTGCACTGGCTGATCGACAAATCCGATTCCCACTGAGAACCCACGAGTTGCGCATCATGAAGATTGCAGTCCTGCCGGGCGACGGCATTGGCACCGAGATCATGGCCGAGGCGGTCAAGGTCCTGAACGTCCTGGACCTGGGCCTGGAGATGGAGCAAGCGCTGGTCGGCGGCGCCGCCTACGAAGCCCATGGCCACCCGCTGCCCGACAGCACGCTGAACTTGGCCAAGGCCGCGGATGCGGTGCTGTTCGGTGCCGTTGGCGACTGGAAGTACGACAAGCTCGAGCGCCAGTTCCGACCCGAGCAGGCCATCCTCGGGCTGCGCAAGCACCTCGGCCTGTTCGCGAATTTCCGCCCGGCCATCTGCTACGAGCAGCTGACGCATGCCTCGTCGCTGAAGCCCGAGTTGGTGGCGGGCCTGGACATCCTGATCATCCGCGAGCTCACCGGCGACATCTACTTCGGCCAGCCGCGCGGCCGCCGCACGGCGGTCGACGGCCACTTCCCCGGCGCCGAGGAAGCCTTCGACACGATGCGCTACTCGAAGCCCGAGATCGAACGCATCGCCCATGTCGCGTTCCAGGCAGCGCGCAAGCGCGGCAGGAAGGTCACTTCGGTCGACAAGGCCAACGTGCTGGAAACCTTCCAGTTCTGGAAGGATGTGGTGACGGAGGTCCATGCGCAGTACCCGGATGTCGAGCTCGAGCACATGTACGTCGACAACGCCGCGATGCAGCTGGTCAAGGCACCCAAGAAGTTCGACGTGGTCGTCACCGGCAACATGTTCGGTGACATCCTGTCCGACGAGGCCGCGATGCTGACCGGCTCGATCGGCATGCTGCCTTCGGCCTCGTTGGACAAGCACAACAAGGGCCTGTACGAACCCAGCCACGGCAGTGCGCCAGACATCGCCGGCAAGGGCATCGCCAATCCTTTGGCTACAATCCTGTCCGCTGCCATGATGCTCCGCTTCTCCCTCAACCAGCCCGAAGCCGCCGACCGGATCGAATCCGCGGTGCGCTCGGTGCTGTCTGCCGGTCTTCGCACCGGCGACATCTGGTCCGAGGGCACGAAGAAGGTGGGCACGCGCGAGATGGGCGATGCAGTCGTGGCCGCCCTCGTGGCCGGCACGTCCACCACCAAGACGATTACCAAGAGCTAGCTAGCACCGGAATCGTCTCGCCCCACACCTGGACCCCGGCGAACGAGCCGGGGACACCAGGGGTCCAGACAACTGGAAAGGCGTATTGAAATGGCACTCGTAGGATTGGTCGGCTGGCGCGGAATGGTCGGTTCCGTGCTGATGGAGCGCATGCAGGCCGAGAACGACTTCGCGCTCATCGAGCCGATGTTCTTTTCCACCAGCAATGCCGGGGGCGCCGCGCCCCCGATGGCGAAGAACGAAACCAAGCTGTACGACGCATTCGATGTCGACGCACTGAAGCGCTGCGACATCGTCATCACCGCGCAGGGTGGCGACTACACAACCGAGGTCTTCCCGAAGCTGCGTGCGGCGGTCTGGAGCGGGCACTGGATCGACGCGGCGTCGACGCTGCGCATGAAGGACGACGCGGTCATCGTCCTCGACCCGGTCAACATGCCGGTGATCAAGAACGCGCTGGCCAAGGGCGGCCGCAACTGGATCGGCGGCAATTGCACCGTCAGCTGCATGCTGATGGGGGTAGGCGCGCTGTACAAGGCCGGTCTGGTCGAGTGGATGAGCACGCAGACCTACCAGGCGGCTTCGGGCGGCGGCGCGCAGCACATGCGCGAGCTGCTGACGCAGTACGGCACGCTGAATGCTTCGGTCAAGTCCCTGCTCGACGATCCGAAGAGCGCCATTCTCGAGATCGACCGCCTGGTCATCGCCAAGCAGCGCAGCCTGTCGGCCCAGGAGACCCAGCATTTCGGCGTTCCGCTCGGCGGCTCGTTGATCCCCTGGATCGACAAGGACCTGGGCAACGGCCAGTCCAAGGAAGAGTGGAAGGGCATGGCCGAGACCAACAAGATCCTCGGCCAGGGGGAGGGCTTCGGCACGGCCGCGGTGCCGGTCGATGGCTTCTGCGTGCGTGTCGGTGCAATGCGCTGCCATAGCCAGGCCCTGACCTTCAAGCTGAAGAAGGACGTGCCGCTGGCCGACATCGAGGCCATGATCGCGGCTGACAACGCCTGGGTGAAGGTCGTCCCGAACGAGAAGGAAGCGACGCTGCGCGACCTGACGCCGGTGGCGGTGACGGGCACGATGACGATCCCGGTCGGCCGCCTGCGCAAGCTGGCGATGGGCCCGGACTACCTCGGCGCGTTTACCATCGGCGACCAATTGCTGTGGGGGGCCGCGGAGCCGTTGCGCCGCATGTTGAGGATCCTGCTGGAGCAGTGATCTCGTTGCCGTGCGGCAACAATTGGCAACCAGTCGCTACAGTACGACCCGTGAGGGGCCGAATGTCAGGCTTTGGATGAGCTTGTCAGCGTATATGCTTGATGTTATTGTGGTTTCGGGCATTTAGGCTGCAAGCTGGGTGGGATGCCAGATTCTGAGTTTTGCCCCTAGGCGGCGGGCCCGATGAGGCCTGCCGACGCCGTTGTGGAGACGCCTTGAATAACCGCACGTTCCTCTCTGCCCGCACAACCCTGGCGCTGGCTGCAGCCGCCGCTCTGGGCGCTACCACCCTCGATGCCTCGGCGCTGGGCCTGGGCCGGCTCAACGTGCAGTCGGCTCTTGGCGAGAGCCTGAAGGCCGAGATCGACATCACCAGCCTGACCCCGGACGAGGCCTCGTCGCTGCAGGTGCGCGTGGCGTCGCCGGAGTCCTACCGGGCCGCGGGGGTCGACTACAACAGCGCGCTGTCGGCGGCGCAGGCGGTGCTGTTGCGCCGGGACGATGGTCGCCCCTACCTGCGCCTGACGAGCAGCCGTGCGATCCAGGAACCGTTCGTCGACGTGATCCTCGAGTTGTCCTGGTCGTCTGGCAGGCTGGTGCGCGAGTTCACTCTGTTGTTCGATCCGCCGACGCGCGTGGCACCCCCCGCCCAGGCGGCTGCGCCCGTGCCCTCGGTGATCACGCCGGCACCGGTGCCGGCGGCGCCCGCCGCCCCGCCGGTCGTGGCAGTCGCACCGCGGGCAACGCCGGCGCCTGTTCCCGCCGCCCCGGCGGCGCCTGCTCCGAAGCCCACGCCGGCGCCGAAGCCGGCGGCGGATGCGTCCGGAGCCGATCAGTACCGCGTACGGAACGGGGACACGCTGTCGCGCATCGCCGGTCGCACCCAGCGACCCGGCGTTGCGCTTGACCAAATGCTGGTCGGGCTGTTCCGCGCCAATCCGGACGCGTTCCTCGGCAACAACATGAACCGCTTGAAGTCCGGTGTCGTGTTGTCGGTGCCGTCGGCCGATGCGGTGAAGGCCATCGCGCCGGCGGAGGCTCGTGAGGTGATCGCCGCGCAAAGCGCCGACTTCGGCGCCTATCGCAGCAAGCTGGCCGAAGGCGCGCCGCAAGTCGGCAGCGCGGCGCCCGCCCGCCAGGACAAAGGCAAGGTGCAGGCCGCCGTCGAGGACAAGAAGCAGGCCGGCAATACCTCCGCCGACAAGCTCAAGCTGTCGGGCGCTACAGCCTCTGCGCCGGAAGCGCAGATCTCGAAGTCTGCCGAGCGCAAGGACAACGCCACCCGGGTGGCTGAGCTCACGCGCAATGTCGAAGACTTGAAGAAGTTGCAGGCCGGGGCTGCTGCCGCGCAGGCACCTTCTCCCGCGCCCGCTGCGGCGCCTGCCGCGGCCGTGCCCGCTGCACCGCCCGTGGCACCGCCGCCGCCCGCGCCGACCCCGGCGCCAGCCGCCGTGGCGTCGAAGCCCGCGCCTGCGCCGCAAGCCAGTGCTGCACCAGCGCCTGCGCCGGTGGCGGCCGCGTCTGCGCCTCGTCTGGCCGCGTCGAAGCCAGCTGCTCCTGCGCCGGTTCCGGAGCCTGGTTTCCTGGATTCGATCCTTGAAAGCCCGCTGGCCTTGCCTGGGGCCGGGATCCTGGCCGTCGTGCTCGCCGGTCTGGGCTACTACAAGTTCCGTGGCCGCGGGCCGAAGAAGGAGCGCGCCGAGACCTCGTTCCTCGAGAGCCGCGTGCAGCCCGATTCGTTCTTCGGTGCCAGCGGCGGCCAGCGTGTCGACACCAGCGACCAGTCGGCCGGCACCTCGTCGATGGGCTTCTCGCTGAGTCAGCTCGACGCCATCGGCGATGTCGACCCGGTGGCCGAGGCCGATGTCTACCTGGCTTACGGCCGCGACCTGCAGGCCGAGGAAATCCTCAAGGAGGCGATGCGCACCACGCCGGACCGGCTGGCGATCCGCACCAAGCTGCTCGAGGTGTACGCCAAGCGCCGCGACACCAAGGGGTTCGAGCTGCTCGCCACACAGTTGTACGCCATCACCCAGGGTGCCGGCGCCGACTGGGAAAAGGCCCAGGAAATGGGCCGCCAGATCGACCCGGAGAACCCGCTGTACAAGCCGGGCGGCAAGCCCGAAGAGGTGGTGCGCGATGGGCAGGTGATCGCTGACCCGATCGGTGCGACGACCTTGCCGCAATCGGTGATGCCGGCCCAGTCGATGTTCCCGACCGACGGCGGCGCGCCGACCCTGCCGGCCGAGCCGACGGGTGTCGACCTCGATCTGGACCTCGACCTCGATCCGGCTCCCAGCCCGATGGAGATGACGCGGCCGCTGGCCACCAGTGCGGTGCCGGCGCCGAACGACCTCGAGTTCGACTTCTCGCCCGAGCCGCCGACGATCTCGAAGAAGGCCGCCGCGGTGCCGCCGCCTTCGGCCGTGTCGATGGACTTCAACCTCGACGACCTGTCGCTGGATTCCGATGCCACGCTGCCGGTTTCTCCCCCCGGTGATGCCACGATGCCCCTGAAGGCGGCACGCAGCGAGCCTTCGCTGGACTTCGGCGAGTTCGCGCTGTCGCAGCCGGCCGCGTTGTCCGATGCTGGGCCGCCGTCGACCCATGACCCGAGCGAACTGCCGAACGACGATGCCGATCCGATCGCCCGCAAGCTCGAACTCGCCGAGGAATTCCGCCAGATCGGCGACATGGAAGGTGCGCGGGACCTGCTCGAGGAAGTCATCAACAAGAGCAGCGGCGCACTGAAGGCCAAGGCCCAGGGGATGCTCGAACAACTCGGGTGAGCCGTCAGCGCATCGCCCTGGGCATTGCCTACCGCGGCAGCGGCTACCAGGGCTGGCAAAGCCAGCCAGGTGGTCGCACCGTGCAGGACCAGCTTGAACACGCGCTGAGCGCCTTCGCTGCGCAGCCCATTGCCACCCTCTGCGCGGGCCGTACGGATACCGGTGTGCACGGCCTGAACCAGGTGGTGCACCTGGACAGCCCGGTCGAGCGCGATCCGTTCAGCTGGGTGCGTGGTACGAATCGCTATCTGCCATCCGATGTGGCGGTGCAATGGGCCCAGCCCGTGGCGGACGACTTCCATGCCCG
Source organism: uncultured Bordetella sp. (assembly GCA_964641795.1). GTDB lineage: Bacteria > Pseudomonadota > Gammaproteobacteria > Burkholderiales > Burkholderiaceae_C > Pseudaquabacterium. Next base: position 6,055 of record CAZXLI010000329.1, read on the forward strand.
CAACAGCGCGCGCAGCCGGCGCTACCGGTACCTGCTGCTCGAATCGCCCGTGCGCCCGGCGATCGAGGCTGGGCAGGTGGGCTGGGTGTTCCGCCCCTTGCAGGCCGAGCCGATGGAAGCGGCGGCGCACCTGCTGATCGGCGAGCATGACTTCAGTTCCTTTCGCGCCTCAGAGTGCCAGGCGGCCAGCCCCGTGAAGACGCTGTACGCCATCAGAGTCGGGCGCCGCGGTGCCTACTGGTGCTTCGACTTCCATGGCAACGCGTTCCTGCACCACATGATCCGCAACATCATGGGTTGCCTGGTGGCAGTCGGCAGTGGCCGTCGGCCGGCCGGCTGGATGGCCGAGGTCTTGCAGGCCCGCAGTCGCGAAGCAGCTGCACCGACCTTCATGGCCGACGGCCTGTACTTCGTTGGTCCGCAGTACGATGCCCACCATTGCATTCCGCAGCACACCCCAGCCATGGACTGGTTCGGGTGACGACCGCCATGACCACCCGCACCCGCATCAAGATCTGCGGCCTGACGCGTGAGGCCGACCTCGACACCGCCGTCGAATGCGGCGCCGACGCGATCGGATTCGTGCTTTACGAACGCAGCCCGCGCGCCGTGAGCGTCGCGCGGGCGGCCGAATTGGCGCGGCGCCTGCCGCCCTTCGTGCAGCCGGTGGCCTTGTTCGTCAACGCTGCGGCCGAGCAGGTGCAGGCGCTGCTGCAGGCCGTGCCCAACGCGCTGCTGCAGTTTCATGGTGACGAGCAGCCCGCCGATTGCGCCCGCTATGAACGCCCCTATTTGCGGGCTGCACGAATGGCGCCGGGCTTCGCTTTGCTAGACTTCGCCTCCTCGTACACGAGTGCCGCCGGCCTGTTGCTCGACAGCCATGTCGAAGGCTACGGCGGTGGTGGAAAGGCGTTCGATTGGTCACTCGTGCCCCCTCACGTGCCCCTTCCGGTCGTTTTGTCTGGTGGGTTGAATCCTGCAAACGTGATCGATGGAGTCCTGCACGTCCGGCCCTGGGCCGTTGACGTGAGTTCCGGCGTCGAGGCAGCCAAGGGCATCAAGGATGCCGTGCTGATGCGCCGGTTCTGCGAGGCGGTGCGCGAAGCCGATGCGCGCATCGCCGACGCTGCCGATTGATCCCCGCCTGGCGTGCCCATCGCGCCGGGTTCTGCAGGAAGACTCCGATGTTCGACTACCACCAACCCGATGCCCGCGGGCATTTCGGGCCCTATGGCGGCACTTTCGTCGCCGAGACGCTGGTGCATGCACTCGACGAGCTGAAAGCCGCCTACGAGAAGTACCGTGTCGACCCCTCGTTCCAGACCGAGTTTCGCAACGAGCTGAAGCACTTCGTCGGGCGGCCGAGCCCCATCTACCATGCCGTGCGCCTGTCACGCGAAATCGGTGGTGCCCAGATCCACCTGAAGCGTGAAGACCTCAACCACACCG
>CAZXLI010000330.1:0-7500 GCA_964641795.1 uncultured Bordetella sp.
ACGGAGCAAAGTAGACCGCGCGCCCCCCGGGCCGTGACAGGACGGGAAGTCGGCCTGCAAGGCCGACCGCCTGCGTCGCGCGCTGCGGCCTGCTCGCCCGCGGCTTTGTCGCGCCAACATCCGCAAGACCTGTATCGAACGACCGCAACGGGCCAACAGCCGCCATCAGCGATCGGCACTGTCGCCCACCAGGCCTCGCAGTGCGCAACGATCGATGCTTCATCCCAGCCCCTCGTCCGACGAGTGCGTCGGCCGACCCCCCGAGGCGATGCGGGCCGGCTTCGGAGCGGCCCGCCACGCCGTTGCTGCAGGGTGTCTCATTCCGCGCCCCGCAGTTTGGGGTCGAGGGCATCGCGCCACCCATCGGCCATCAACGAGAACGCGGTGACGAACACCGCCATGAACGCGGTGGCCGCGGCCAGCTGCCACCAGTAACCGAGGATCAGCTCGGCCTGCGATTCGGCCAGCATCGTGCCCCAGCTGACCTGGTCGATCGGCACGCCCAGGCCCAGGTAGGACAGGATCACCTCGCTCTTGATGAAGCCCACCACCAGCAGGCTCATGCGCACCAGGATCACGTGGCTGACGTTGGGCAGGATGTGGCGGAACATGCGCGAGCCAGCCGAGGCGCCGATGGCCTCGGCCGCGCGCACGTATTCGCGCGTCGAGTGCTTCAGGAACTCGGCCCGCACCTGGCGGTACACAGAGGTCCAGCCGACCAGGCTGAGGATCACCACCACGCTGAACACGCCCGCACCGCCCTTGTCCAGCCCGAACCACACCAAGAGCTCCTGGAGAGCCGAGTCCGCGCGCTTGAGCACCGCCGCCAACGTGAAGATCAGCAAGATGTCGGGGATCGATGTGAAAACGGTGTAGAGCCACTCGAGGAAGTCCCCCACCTTGCCACCGATGAATCCGGCCAGCGCACCCAGCAGGGTGCCGACGAAGGCCGCCAACAGGGCGGCCATCAGGCCTACCGCCACCGACACCTGGGTGCCCTTGATGGCCTTGGACAGCACGTCGCGGCCCAGCCGGTCGCCGCCGAAGGGCAAGGTCTCGGCCTTCACCGTGTCGGTGGTCTTGAGCTTGGCGGCACGCTCTTCCCATTCCTTGTAGCGCGGCGCCAGCGGGTCGATCGAGCTCAGGTCGACGTTCGGACCCTTGGGCGTGGCGATCGCGCCAGTGGCCTCGGGCGGCTTCGGGCCGATGAAGTGCGGCGGCGCATTGGCCACGCCGACCTCGCGGCCCCAGTCCTTGGCCACCAGGCCCAGGCCCGAGGCCAGGATCAGCAGCAGGAAGGCCAGCACGATGAACATCGACGTCAGGGCCACGCGGTCGCCCTTGAAGCGGCGCCACGCGGCATGCCACACGCCCTCGGAATGCACGACGGCGACGGGCGCGGCCAGCGCGGGATTCAACACAGCACTCATGTCAGCTTTCCACGCAGCCGATGCGGCTGATACACCGCATGGCACGATGCAACCAAGCGAACGCCGCGGAACCGGCTTGGCCGGGCCGCTGGCGGTGCCCCCTTGAGGGGGAGGCGCCGAAGGCGCTCCGGGGGCAGGTCATTTCAGAACCACCCGAGGATCAACGACCTTGTAGAGGATGTCGGTGCCCAGGTTGATGAACATCGTCAGCACCGCCAGGTACACGGTGGTGGCCTGGATGACGGGATAGTCGCTGCGGTTCACTGCCAGCAGCACCTCGCGGCCCAGGCCCGGGATCGAGAAGAAGACCTCGATCAGGAACGAGCCGACGAAGATGCCCGGCAGCGCCAGGCCGACGTTGGTGAGGATCGGGATCATCGCGTTGCGCAGCACGTGCTTGAACAGCACGGTGCCTTCCTGCAGGCCCTTGGCGCGCGCGGTGCGCACGTAGTCGTGGCCCAGTTCGTCGAGGAAGAAGCTGCGGTACAGCCGCGTCTGCGGCGAGATGCCCACCAGCACCGCCAGCAGCACCGGCAGCGGCGTGTAGGTGGTCAGGTTGGTCCAGGTCGAATCGCTCCAGCCCTGCACCGGGAACCAGCCGAGCTGGAAGCCGAACACGTACTGGCCGATGATGATGTAGACCAGGAAGCTGATCGACAGCGCGACGGTGGTGACGATCATCAGCGTGCGGTCGGTCAGCGAGCCGCGCACGTAGGCCACGCCCAGCGCGATCGGGATCGACAGCAGCGTGTCCAGCAGCAGGATCGGGATCATCACCGTCAGCGTGGCCGGCAGCCGCGTGGCGAACATGTGGCTCACCGCTTCGTTGGTGGCCCAGCTCTTGCCCCAGTCGAAGGTGGCGATCTGCTTCAGGAAGATGCCCAGCTGCACGTACCAGGGCTCGTTCAGCCCCAGCTGCTGCCGGATCGCATTGACCTGCTCTGCGGTGGCATTCAGGCCGCCGAGGATTTCGGCCGGATCGCCGCCGAAGAAATGGAAGAGCACGAACACCAGCAGCACCACGCCGATCAGCGTGGGAATCATTTGCCACAGGCGTCGTATCAGGTAGGCCACCATGACGCGCGGAACTCCATGCACGGGCAGCGCTCGCTCGTGGCGGGGCCGCCCCAATTTCGGGATGCGCGAGTGTAGGACCCCCACACTGGCACGCTCCCCTATCGCAAACCCCGTGCCGGGGGTACTGCGAAGCGTGGGGGAGCGGCCCTTAGACTCGGCACTTCGCCAACTGTTGTTCCTGGTGCACCCGGCCACCACCCCGAGCCGGCGCTGCCCGATAGCCCTGATGAGCCGACCCCTGCTCCTGGCGCTGACCACAAGTCTGCTGCTGTGCCTGCCGCTGCGCCTGCAGCCGGCGCAGGCCAACGCGCCGGCCGCCGCCCCGCCCGCGGCCGGCGGCGTGAAGACGCTGCGCTATGCCTTCCGCATTGCCGAGTCGTCGTTCGACCCGATCCAGGTCACCGACCTGTATTCGCGCACCGTGGTCGGCAACATCTTCGAGGCGCCGCTCGAGTTCGCGCTGATGGCGCGGCCCTTCCAGGTGCGACCCAACACCGCGGCCGCCATGCCCGAGGTCGCGGCCGACTTCAAGACCATCACGATCCGGCTCAAGCCCGGCATCTACTTCGCCGACGACCCCGCGTTCAAGGGCCAGCGGCGCGAGCTGACCGCGGCCGACTACGTCTACAGCATCAAGCGCCACTACGACCCGCGCTGGAAGAGCGGCAACCTCTACGTGATGGAGAACGCCGGCATCCTCGGCCTGTCCGAGCTGCGCCGCAGGCTCATCGCCGAGAACAAGCCCTTCGACTACGACACCGAGGTCGAAGGCCTGAAGGCGCTCGATCGCTACACGCTGCAGCTGCGCTTCGCCGGGCCGCAGCCGCGCTTCCTGTACCAGCTGGGCGACAGCGCGCTGTTCCCGGCGATGGCACGCGAGGTGGTCGAAGCCTATGGCGACAAGATCGGCGACCACCCGGTGGGCACGGGACCGTACAAGCTGGCGCGCTGGGTGCGCTCTTCGAAGATCGTGCTCGACCGCAACCCCGGCTACCGCGAGGTGCTGTACGACGAACAGCCACCGGAGGGCGATGCGCGGCTGCAGGCCGTCGCGCAGCGCTTCAAGGGCCGGCGCCTGCCGCTGAACGACCGCGTCGAGGTCTCGATCATCGAGGAGAACCAGCCGCGCTGGCTGGCCTTCCTGAACGCCGAGCACGACCTGCTCGAAGAGGTGCCGGTCGACTTCGCGCCGCAGGTGCTGCCCAACAACCACCTCGCGCCGCACCTGGCCAGGCGCGGCATCGGCATGGAGCGCTACCTGCGCGCCGACATCTCGGCCTCCTACTTCGCGATGGAGCATCCGGTGGTGGGCGGCTACACGCCGGACAAGGTGGCGCTGCGCCGCGCCATCGCGCTGGCGGTGGATGTCGACCGCGAGATCCGCCTGGTGCGGCGCGGCCAGGCCATTCCCGCGCAATCCACCGTCGGTCCCAACACCTGGGGCTTCGACCCCGCGTTCAAGAGCGAGATGAGCGAGTTCGACCGTGCCAAGGCGCGTGCGCTGCTGGACATGCACGGCTACCTCGACCGCGACGGCGACGGCTGGCGCGAGCAGCCCGACGGCTCGCCGCTGCTGCTGGAATACGCCTCGCAGCCCGACCAGGAACGCAAGCAGCTGGCCGAGCACTGGAAGGCCAACATGGATGCGATCGGCCTGCGCATCGTGTTCAAGCTGGCCAAGTGGCCCGAGCAGCTGAAGGCCTCGCGCGCCGGCAAGCTGATGATGTGGGGCGTGGGCTGGTCGGCCACGGTGCCCGATGCCGACGCCTTCCTCGAGCTCGGCTACGGCCCGAACAAGGGCCAGGCCAACCATGCCCGCTTCGACCTGCCGGCCTATAACAGCTTGCATGAGCGGCAGCGCGCGCTGCCCGACGGCCCCGAGCGTGCCGCGCTGATCGAGCAGCAGAAGAAGCTGATGGTGGCCTACATGCCCTACAAGGCCCACGTGCACCGCGTGTTCACCGACCTGACGCAGCCCTGGGTGCAGGGCTACCACCGCAACGTGTTCGCCCGCAACGCCTGGAAGTACGTGGACATCGACCTCGCCGAACTGCAGCGCAGGAGCGCGAAATGAAGCGCCGCACGCTGTCCCACCTGGCCGCGGCGATGCTCGCCACGCCGCTGCTGCCCGCGCGCGCGGCCGAGCCCGGCCGCAAGAAGGTGCTGAACATCGCGTTCGCGGCGGCCGAGACCAGCCTCGATCCGGTCAAGATCAACGACGTCTATTCGCGCACGATCACGCCGCACATCTTCGAGGCGCTGTACGGTTTCGATCACCTCGCGCGGCCGGTGAAGGTGGTGCCGCTGCTGGCCGATGGCATGCCGGAGGTCTCGCCGGACTTCAAGGTCTGGACCGTGCGTGTCAAGCGCGGCATCTACTTTGCGGACGACCCGGCCTTCCAGGGCAAGCGTCGCGAGCTGGTGGCGCAGGACTTCGTCTACGCGATCAAGCGCGCCTTCGATCCGGCCAACAAGAGCCCCTTCGTCGGCGGCCTGGTGGCCCAAGGCTTCGTCGGGCTCAACGCGCTGCGCGAGGAGGCGCTGCGCGACAACAAGCGCTTCGATTACGACCGCCCGGTCGAAGGCCTGCAGACGCCGGACCGCTACACCGTGCGCTTCGCGATGGAGCAGCCGCGTCCGCGCCTGCTGGACATCCTGACCTGGTCCGACCAGCTCGGCGCGGTGGCGCGCGAGGTGGTCGAGTTCTACGGTGACAAGATCGACGCGCACCCGGTGGGCACCGGCCCGTTCCGGCTGAAGCAGTGGCGCCGCTCGTCCTTGATCGTGCTGGAGCGCAACCCGCAATTCCGCGAGGCCTTCTACGATGCCCAGCCCGCGCCCGACGACACCGAAGGCCAGGCCATCCTGGCGAAACTGAAGGGCAAGCGGCTTCCGATCATCGACGAGGTGCGCGTCTCGATCATCGACGAAAGCCAGCCGCGCTGGCTGGCCTTCCTGAATGCCGAGAACGATGTCATCGCGTCGAAGGCCAATGCGGTGCCGACCGACTACTTCGCCAGCGCCATGCCCAACGGCAAGCTCGCGCCCAACCTCGCCAAGCGCGGCATCCAGGGCTGGCGCATCGTCAACCCGGACACCGGCCTGACCTTCTTCAACATGGACGACCCGGTGGTCGGCGGCTACACCGCCGAGAAGGTGGCGCTGCGCCGGGCGATTTCACTGAGCTACGACACCGGGCGCGAGATCCGCCTGGTGCGCCGCGGCGGCGCGGTGCCGGCGCAATCGCCGATCGTGCCGCACACCAGCGGCTACGACCCGGCGTTCAAGAGCGAGATGAGCGACTACGACCCGGCGCGCGCGAAGGCGCTGCTGGACCTGTACGGCTACCTCGACCGCGACGGTGACGGGTATCGCGAGCAACCCGACGGCTCGCCGCTGCTGCTGGCGATGGCCACCCAGCCCGAGCAGCGCAGCCGCGACTTCGACGCGCTGTGGAAGAAGTGCCTCGACGCGGTGGGCCTGCGGGTGCGCTTCGTCACCGGCCAGTGGCCCGAGAACCTGAAGGCCGCGCGCGCCGGCAAGCTGATGATGTGGTCGCTGGGCTCGTCGGCCGACGTGCCCGACGGCCAGGGCAGCCTGGCCCGCCTGTACGGCCCGGAGATCGGCAGCCAGAACATGGCGCGCTTCAAGCTCGAGGCCTTCGACCGGCTCTACGACCGCATGAAGGCCCTGCCCGACGGCCCCGAGCGCGAGGCGCTGTACCTCGAGGCCAAGCGCATCGCGGTGGCCTACATGCCGTGGAAGTTCCATGTGCACCGCATCGAGGTGGACCTGGCCCACCCCTGGGTCATCGGCTATCGCCGCACGGTCTTCTGGAACCAGTGGTGGCACCTGATCGACATCGACACCGCGCAGCAACCCGCGCCCCGACACGCATGAACGCCTTGCTTCGCCTGATCCTGATCTGCCTGACCGCCCTGGCGCCGGCCCTGGCCACCGCCGCCGACGCGCCGAAGAAGGTGCTGCACGTCGCCTTCAGCAGCCCCGAGACGAGCTTCGACCCGGCCAAGATCAGCGACCTGTATTCGCGCGCCGTCACGCCGCACATCTTCGAGGCCTTGTACCAGTACGACCCGCTGGCGCGCCCGGTGAAGATCCGCCCGCTGGTGGCCGCCGGCATGCCCGAGGTCTCGCCGGACTTCAAGGTCTGGACCATCAAGATCAGGCCCGGCATCTACTTCGCCGACGACCCGGCCTTCAAGGGCAGGAAGCGCGAGCTGGTGGCGCAGGACTTCGTCTACAGCTACAAGCGGGTGTTCGACCCGGCGCTCAAGAGCTCGGGCCTGGGCGAGATGAGCTCGGTGGGCTTCGTCGGCCTGATGGCGCAGTACCGCGAGACGGTGAAGAGCCAGAAACCCTTCGACTACGACCGCGAGGTCGAAGGCATCAAGGCACTGGACCGCTACACGCTGCGCATCTCGCTCGAGGAACCGCGGCCGCGCCTTTTGGAAGTCATGGCGCAGTCCGACCTGCTCGGCGCCGTGGCGCGCGAGGTGGCGGAGTTCTACGGCGACCAGATCGACGCGCACCCGGTGGGCACCGGCCCGTTCAAGCTCAAGCAATGGCGCCGTGCCTCGCTGATCGTGCTGGAACGCAACCCCGACTACCGCGAGGTCCACTACGAGGCCGAGCCCGCCGCCGACGATGCCGAGGGCCAGGCCATCCTGGCGAAGCTCAAGGGCAGGCGCCTGCCGATGGTCGACGAGGTGCGGATCAGCATCATCAGCGAGAACCAGCCACGCTGGCTGGCCTTCCTGAACGGCCAGATCGACTCGCTGGCCACCACCGCCAACTCAGTGCCCTCTGAGTTCGTCAATGTCGCGATGCCCGGCGGCAAGCTGGCACCGAACCTGAAGAAGCGTGGCATCCAGGGCACGATGAACATCAATGCCGATTCCGGCGTGACGCTGTTCAACATGGAAGACCCCATCGTCGGCGGCTACACGCCCGACAAGGTGGCGCTGCGCCGCGC
>CAZXLI010000331.1:0-7489 GCA_964641795.1 uncultured Bordetella sp.
CCTGGCTGAGATCAAACTCTGATCGCCGTCAAGAGGGCCTTGGGGCCACGCTTACGCCGTATGCGGAAATCGCCGCGAAGTATCGGGGCAAGCCGAACGCCGAAACCATCCTTTACGAGCACCTGACCAGCGGCCAGGGGCCGGTAGATCCCGACGGGCATTTGGAGTCCCACCGGATCATCAAGGCCAAGAGTCCGGAGGAAATCGCGAACGTCGTTCGTTGGATCCTGTCGCAGTAGTCAGGCCTGCTGACCAACTGGCGGCTCAGGCCGACGCCGCAGGTCCAGCAAGAAGGCCCGCAGCGGTTTCCCGTGCGGGCCTTTGCCAAACGCTCGATTTCGCTGGTAATCCCTGGCCTCCAGAAGTCTGAAGCGGCCAGGACGAAATCGGAATCAATGGTCGGGGTGGCGGGATTCGAACTCGCGACCCCTTGCACCCCATGCAAGTGCGCTACCAGGCTGCGCTACACCCCGACGAAGCCGCGCAGTATACCCTGGGTTTTCAGCCATCGGACAACAGCAGCTCACGGATCGACAGCAACTCGGCTCGCAGCTGTGAAGGCGCCAGTTCCAGCACTTCGGGGACCGGCAAGGCCGCCACCGCTTCCGCCACGGAATCGAGCTCCATGTCGTCGTCGAGCATCATCGCGACGTCGCCGCTTGGAACGCTGTGGCCGTCGGCGCCGCGGCCGCTGAGCTGCAGGTCGGTCAGCTGATTGCGCGCGCCGCTGATCGTGAAGCCCTGGTCGTAGAGCAGCTCGCGAATACGCCGGATCAGCAGCACTTCGTGGTGCTGGTAGTAGCGACGGTTGCCCCGCCGCTTCATTGGCTTGAGCTGGGTGAACTCCTGTTCCCAATAGCGCAGCACGTAGGGCTTCACGCCGCACAAGTCGCTCACCTCACCGATCGTGAAGTAACGCTTGGCCGGGATGGCGGGAAGCGGTTTCTCCATTGAAATCAACGAGGTGTGCGGGGAAACTTAGACTTTACTCGAACTCCTCGCCAATCGGCGTGTCTCCCTGCACGATGGCCTTGAGCTTGTGACTTGCATGAAACGTCACCACGTTGCGCGCCTTGATCGGAATGGCTTCGCCGGTTCGCGGATTGCGGCCAGGCCGTGGCGCCTTGCGCCGGATGTTGAAGTTGCCAAACCCGGAAAGCTTGACATCGTCACCGTTGACCAGCGTCTGGTGCACCAATTCGAAGAACGCTTCAATCATGTCCTTCGATTCACGCTTGTTCAGGCCCAGCCGCTCGAACAGCAGTTCGGCGAGCTCGGCCTTGGTCAATGTCGGCGTCTCCAGCGACGGCAGGATCACACGCTCGGGGGTCGGATCCTCGGGGCTCATGCGATGTTGTCGGAACTTTTCTGATGCAGTGAGGTTGGATCGAGTCAAGTGCGTAGACGGGCCCCAACAGCCTGTCCGGCGCGCGCCACGGCCGCTTGAACCACCGCGTCGATCCGCTCGTCGGTCCACGTGGAATCGGTGTCCAGCAACTCCAGTCGCACTGCCATGCTGCGCTCGGTCGGGCCAGTTGCGGTAGCCCCCACCTGGGGCTTGTAGACATCGAACAACGTCGCGCCGCGCACATGGCCCGCAGGGTCGGCCTTCAGCGCCGTGATCAGCGCATCATGCGTCGCGTCGTCCGGCACCAGCAATGCCACGTCTCGCCATGCCGGTTGATGGCGCGGGATGGCTTCTGCCTGTGGCAATCGACGCACCAGCACGGCCGCCAGATCCAACTCGAACACGATCGGCGCATGCGGCAGTTCATAGGCCTGACGCCAGCGTGGATGCATCTCCCCGATCACGCCGACGGCCTTGTCGCCCAGCAGTACGCGCGCGCTACGGCCAGGATGGAGTGCCGGGTGGGTCGCCGGCTCGAAACGCAGCGTCGCCGGTGCCAGGAGGGCTTCGAGATCCCCTTTCACATCAAAGAAGTCGACCGCCTTTTCCTTGCTGCCCCATTGCGTTGGCAATACCGGGCCATAGGCCAAGCCGCCCAGCCTCATCGGCTGGTCGATGCCCGCCACGGTGTCAGGTCCGGCCGCGACGGCGGCATCGCGTCGCGACACCCGGCCCAGCTCGAACACGCGCACACGGGTGGTCTTGCGCGCCAGGTTGTGCCGCAGCACCTGCACGAGGCTGCCGATCAGGCTGGACCGCATCACCGCCAAGGGTGCAGCGATCGGGTTCAGCACACGGATCGGGTCATCGTTGCCGGCCAGATCGCTCTCCCAGCGCGCTTCGACAAAGCTGAAATTGATCGTTTCCTGGTAGTCCAGCGCGGCCAGTGCATGGCGCACGCTGTTGCCGCTGCGCCGGGCCTCGACAATCTCGCGCGCCGTCACGGGCGCCAAGGGCGGTGTCGGCGGCAGCTTGTCGTAGCCGATCACCCGCACGACTTCCTCGATCAGGTCTTCCTCGATCGACAGATCAAAGCGCCAGCTCGGCGGCGTGACGGTCAGCGTGCCCGCCGCTTCAGTGAACGGCAGCCCGAGGCGCCGGAAGACCTCGGCGCACTGCGCCTGGGTCAGCGGCATGCCGATCACCTTGGCGGCCCGGTCCACTCGCAGCGACACCGGCTTGGGGCTCGGGACCTTGACCCGCTGGTCGTCCATCGGCCCCGCCTCACCACCACAGACCTCGATGATCAGCCGCGTGATGTGCTCAACATGCTCGACGGTCTGCGCCGGATCGACGCCGCGCTCGAACCTGTGGCCGGCATCGGTAGAGAAGTTGTAGCGGCGCGAACGGCCTGCCACCGATTCGGGCCACCAGAACGCCGCCTCGACATACACGTTGCGGGTGTCGTCAGAGACCGCCGTGGCATCGCCCCCCATGATGCCGGCAAGAGATTCGACCGCCTGAGCGTCCGCGATGACCCCCACCTTCTCGTCGAGTTCGATGGTATTGCCGTTCAGCAGCTTCAGCGTCTCGCCGGAGCGCGCCCAGCGAACGACCAGTTCATCGTGGATCTTGTCGAGGTCGAAGATGTGCGAGGGCCGGCCATACTCGAACATCACGTAGTTCGAGATGTCGACCAACGCGGTCACCGAGCGCTGGCCGCAACGCGCCAGCCGATCGACCATCCATTGCGGCGTCTTCGCGCCGGGGTTGACGCCCCGCACGATCCGGCCCGAGAAGCGGCCACAGAGGTCGCTGGCCTCGATGCGCACCGGCAGGCGCGCGTCGTGCTTCGGGACCACGGGCGCAAAGCTCGGCGTCTTCAGCGGCGATCCGGTCAGCGCCGAGACTTCGCGCGCGATGCCGTAGACCGACAGGCAATGGCCCAGGTTCGGTGTGAGCTTGAGTGTGAACAGCGTGTCGTCAAGCTTGAGCACCTCGCGCACATCGACGCCCACCGGTGCATCGGCCGCCAGTTCGAGCAGACCACCGTGGTCGTCGCTGAGCTTCAGCTCGCGCGCCGAGCACAGCATGCCGAAGCTCTCGACGCCGCGCAGCTTGCCGGTCTTGATTTCGAACGCAGCACCGCCCTCCTCGGCCGGCGGCAGCACCGCGCCGACCACGGCCAGCGGCACGCGAATGCCCACGCGCGCGTTGGGCGCTCCGCAGACGATCTGCAGCGGTCCGTCTTTCGAGAAGGCACCGGCATCGACGCGGCATACCCGCAACCGATCGGCGTTAGGGTGCTGCTCGGCCTCGACGATCTCGGCCACCACGACGCCGCTGAAGGGCGGCGCCACGGGTCGCAGTTCCTCGACCTCCATGCCGGACATGGTCAGCAGGTCGGCCAGCGCCTGTGTATCGAGCGGTGGGTTGCAGAATTCGCGCAACCAGGACTCAGGGAATTGCATGGTCTCTCGTGATTCGGGGGTGACTCAGCGGAATTGCGACAGGAAGCGCAGGTCACCGTCGAAGAACAGGCGCAGGTCGTTCACGCCGTAACGCAGCATCGTGAGCCGATCCGGCCCCATGCCGAATGCAAAGCCGATGTAGCGCTCGGGGTCCAGCCCGAAGTTGCGGACAACGGTTGGGTGCACCTGGCCGGAGCCCGCCACTTCCAGCCACTTGCCCTTCAACGGCCCGCTGGAAAAGGCAATGTCGATCTCGGCCGAAGGCTCGGTGAACGGAAAGAAGGACGGCCGGAATCGCAATTGCAGGTCGTCGCTCTCGAAGAAGCGCCGGCAGAAGTCGGTGAAGACCGCCTTCAGGTCCTTGAAGCTGACGTTTTCGCCGATCCACAGGCCTTCGCACTGGTGGAACATCGGGGAATGCGTCGCATCGCTGTCGACGCGGTAGGTGCGACCCGGCGCAATCACGCGGATCTCAGGCATCGCCTCGCCGCGCGCCAGCTTGTCGGCATAACGCGCCGCATGAGCGCGTGCGTAACGCACCTGCATCGGTGAGGTGTGCGGTCGCAGGTTGAGCCAGCGACCCTCCTCGTCCTTCATGTCGACGTAGAAGGTGTCCTGCATCGAACGCGCCGGATGGTTCTCCGGGTTGTTCAGGGCAGTGAAGCTCATCCAGTCGGTTTCGATCTCGGGGCCTTCGGCCACGTCGAAGCCCATCGAGCCGAAGATCGCCTCGATGCGCTCCATCGTGCGAGACACCGGGTGCAGCCCGCCCACGCCGCGCTGGCGTCCGGGCAGCGTGACGTCCAGCGCTTCGGCCTTCAACTGGGCTTCCAGTTCAGCCTCGGCCAATGCCTGGCGGCGCGCATTCAGTGCGGCTTCGATGCGCTGCTTGGCCTGGTTGATCTCGGCGCCACGCGCCTTCTTCACGTCGGGCGCCAGTGCGGCCAGCGACTTCAACAGCTCGGTCACGTGCCCGGACTTGCCAAGGTAGCGCGCCTTGGCGTTTTCCAGCTCGGCCGGAGTCGGCGCCGCGGCAAAGGCCTCGCTTGCACCGGCCACCAGTTGATCGAGATCGTTCATCGTCAATCGGAGAAAAGAAAAAGGCCGCCCCGAAGGTGACGGCCTTGAAAGCTTGCTGCCGGGCCGACCTTCAAGGGTCGGCTCGGCGGACATCAAGCGAGTTGGGCCTTCACCTTGTCGACGATGCTGCCAAAAGCAGCCGGATCGTTGACGGCCAGATCGGCCAGGACCTTGCGGTCGATGTCGATCGAGGCCTTCTTCAGGCCGGCCATGAACTTGCTGTAGGTGATGCCCAGACCCCGCGCGGCGGCGTTGATACGGGCAATCCACAACTGGCGGAAGACGCGCTTGCGGGTGCGGCGGTCACGGTAGGCGTATTGGCCTGCCTTCATCACCGCCTGCTTGGCGACGCGGAAGACATTCTTGCGGCGACCACGGTAACCCTTGGCCAGGGCCAGGATCTTCTTGTGGCGGGCGCGTGCGGTTACACCACGTTTGACGCGAGGCATGAGTAGCTCCTTCTATCCGTCTTCAGATCACAGGCCGGCGAATGGCAGCATTTGCGCCATGTGGCCCATGTTGGTCTCGTGCACGTTGGCGGCGCCACGGAGATGGCGCTTGCGCGTGGTGGACTTCTTCGTGAGGATGTGGCGCTTGAACGCCTGACCGCGCTTGACGGTACCACCCGGACGGACGCGGAACCGCTTGGCCGCGCTCTTCTTGGTCTTCATCTTGGGCATGACTGCTCCTTCTAAATTGCCATCTGCAGGCGGCCGGGGCAGGTACCCCGGCACTTGAACTGCCGTGCATCGGCTTCTCTTCCACTCGGCGCGGTGACCAAACCACGCCGCGGAAACTTCAAATTCTCAACCAGCTCACTGCTTCTTCTTCGGGGCCAGCACCATGATCATCTGCCGGCCCTCAAGCTTGGGCATGTGCTCCACCACGGCCACATCGGCCAATTCATCGCGGATGCGCTCCAGCAGCCGCATGCCGATGTCCTGGTGGGTGATCTCGCGACCGCGGAAGCGCAGCGTGACCTTGCCCTTGTCGCCATCTTCGGCGATGAATCGCCGCAGGTTGCGCATCTTGATGTTGTAGTCGCCCTCGTCGGTACCGGGGCGGAACTTGACTTCCTTGACTTCGATGACCTTCTGCTTCGACTTGGCTTCTGCGGCCTTCTTTTGCTCCAGGTACTTGAACTTGCCGTAGTCCATCAACCGGCAGACCGGCGGATCGGCGGTGGCCGCAATCTCGACCAGATCGACATCGGCCTCGCCGGACAGCCGCAGGGCCTCCTGGATGCTGACGATGCCCAAGGGCTCGTTGTTGACCCCATTCAGACGCACGGTCGGCGCCAGGATCTCGCGGTTAAGCCG
This sequence comes from uncultured Bordetella sp., assembly GCA_964641795.1. Taxonomy (GTDB): domain Bacteria; phylum Pseudomonadota; class Gammaproteobacteria; order Burkholderiales; family Burkholderiaceae_C; genus Pseudaquabacterium. The sequence continues at coordinate 6,219 of CAZXLI010000331.1, forward strand.
ATGCTTGCGCTCGACATTGGGCATCCGACGATCAAGAAACGTAGCGATGGTGCAAACCCCTCAACGACCCCAAGGCAAGCAACAGGCCATACAAAAGCAATGCGCGCGCCGAGGGGCCGCACCTTCAGACCTTGGTGGCGATGTCGTCGGCGAGCTTGCGGGCGAAGTCGTCGAGGGCCATCACACCCAGGTCACGGTTGCCCCGAGCGCGCACGGCAACGGCCCCGCTTGCCTTCTCCTTGTCGCCAGCGACGAGGATGTACGGGACCTTTTGCAATGAATGCTCGCGGATTTTATACGTGATTTTTTCGTTCCGCAAATCCGTTGCGACTCTAACTCCTTGTTTTTGCAGCGTTTTCGCGACTTGGGCGGCGTAATCCGCTTGGCCATCGGTGATATTGGCGATGACCACCTGCGTTGGCGCCAGCCAGGCAGGCAAGGCGCCGGCATGCTGCTCGATCAGGATGCCAATGAAACGCTCCAGGCTGCCGACGATGGCGCGGTGCAGCATCACCGGCGTCTTGCGCTCGCCCGACTCGGCCACGTATTCGGCGCCCAGACGCTCGGCCATGAAGAAATCGACCTGCATCGTGCCGCACTGCCATTCGCGGCCCAGCGCGTCCTTCAGCGTGTATTCAATCTTCGGGCCGTAGAAGGCGCCATCGCCCGGGGAGATCACAAACTCGCAGCCCGAGCGGCGCAGGCTCTCCATCAGCGCATGCTCGGCCTTGTCCCAGCTGTCGTCGCTGCCGATGCGGGCCTCGGGCCGCGTCGCCACCTTGTACAGGATGCTGTGGAAGCCGAAGTCGGCGTACACCTTCTGCAGCAGCGCCGTGTAGGCCACGCACTCGTCGAGGATCATGTCCTCCGTGCAGAAGATGTGGCCGTCGTCCTGCGTGAAGCCGCGCACCCGCATGATGCCGTGCAGGCCGCCCGTGGGCTCATTGCGGTGGCACTGGCCGAACTCGCCAAAGCGCAGCGGCAGGTCGCGGTAGCTCTTGATGCCCTGCTTGAAGATCAGGATGTGCCCCGGGCAGTTCATCGGCTTGAGCGCGTAGTCGCGCTTCTCCGACTCCGTCGTGAACATGTTCTCGCGGTACTTCTGCCAGTGCCCCGTCTTCTCCCAGAGCGACTTGTCCAGGATCTGCGGGCCCTTCACCTCGAGGTAGCCGTTGTCGCGGTAGACGCGGCGCATGTACTGCTCGACCTGCTGCCAGATGGTCCAGCCCTTGGGGTGCCAGAAGACCGTGCCGGGCGAGTGCTCGTCGAGG
>CAZXLI010000332.1:0-7478 GCA_964641795.1 uncultured Bordetella sp.
CAGGTCGGCCGGGGTCTTGATGCCGCTCTTCTTCAGCGAGAACACCGCGGCCGGCGTGTTGTTGTAGACCATCATCACCGCCACCGGCTTGTTCGGCGCGGTGGGGTTGTTGGCGTGGAACTCCATCAGCGCGGCGAGGTCGGCAAAGCCCATGTCGTAGGTGCCCGAGGCCACGCGGTTCACCGCATTGCCCGAGCCGTTGCCGGCGTCGATCGTGACGTTGAGCTTCTCGGCCTTGAAGTAGCCCTTGGCGGCGGGCACCAGGAACAAGGCGGCCGGGCCCTCGAATCGCCAGTCGAGCTGGAACTTGATCGGCGACTCCTGTGCCTGCGCGGGCAGCGTGGTCAGGAGGGCGCTGGCAGCGGCGGCGGCCAGCAGCGCGCGGCGGGCGAAGGTCGGCGAAGGCATGGGAGAAGGCTCCTTGTTGTGCTGTGAAGTCTACTTTTGCAAGTTTCGTGCTCGGTGGGGTCTCCCGCATCCGGGGATGCCGCAGGGTGGGGCCGGCCGGGGGATGCCTACACTCGCCCATCGTGAGCGTTGCACCCCCTGCCGATCTTCGCGCCAACCCGGTGCGCCACCTGCGCCAGGTCTTGCTGTGGCCCTTGCGGCTGCTGCGCCAGGCCGGCAGCGAGGCCGGACCGCCCTGGCAGGTGCTGCGCGAGATGGGCGCGGCCTGCCCCTGGCAGGAAGTGGTGGACGAGTACACCGGCGACCCCGACAGCTTTCACGAGCGGCACTACAACGAGTTCGTCACCTTCCTGCCCTTCGTGCAGCGCTTCCTGTTCGGTGAAGGCCGTGCCGGCCGCGACTGCGACGATGGTTCCGGCGGTGCGCCGATGCGCGTGTTCCGCCGCCGCGACGTGGCGGCCGCGCGCGTCGTCACCCGCGCCGGCACCGCCCCGCTGACGCTGAAGCTGGTGCATGTCGACCTGTACTTCTTCTTCGACGTCGACGTGGTGCTGCTGAACGTCGAGCTCGAGATCGACGAGCTGCCGCTGGCGATCGCGCAGGACCTGATGTACCGCCTGGGCCGCGCCTACCCGCCCGGCTGGGACGCGTCTGGCGAGCCGATGCACTGCCTGGCCGGCGCCGAGTTCCTGGATGCCCAGGGCCAGGTGCTCGCGGCGTCGGACGCCCGCCAGCGCGACACCTTCCTGGCCCACGTGGCCGAGCACCGCGCGCCGCGCATTGCCGCGCACTGGGCCTGGCTGCTGCAGCCGCTGGTGCCGGACCATTCGAGCGACCCCGCGCCGCTGCGCTACCGCCAGATCGAATACCACCGCATGCCGATGATGGCCTACCTGGCGCTGGACGATCCCGGCGCCTTGAGCCGCAACGACTTCGTGCGGCTGGGCCTGGTGACCGGCGCCAGCGACAGCGCCTCGGCCGACCTGCCGTATGCGCAGCGCCACCTCGACGACTTCGAGGCCCGCTACTGCTACGACCGCTTCTGGACCTCGGCTGGGGCCGCACCGGATACGCGTTATCTGTGCAGCGGTCATTCGCTGGTGGTGGTGGGCCGGGCCGACGCGCAGTTCTTCCGCTGCGGCGAACGCGGCGTGCTGGCGCAGTTCCGCCACCAGCACTTCATGGTGTTCCTGATCGTGCACCTGCAGAAGGCCGCGCTGCTGATGTTCAGCGACCGGCTGGTCGAGGCGCTGAAGGGCCTGAACGTGCGCAGCGCCGCCAGCGTCAAGCGCTTCAAGCGCGCCATCCGCCACAGCTTCGAGGGCTTCCTGCGCTTCACGCACCGCTACTGGTTCCGCGAGATCTCCGACCAGGCGCAGACGCGTGCGCTGTTCCGCATGGCCTCGGCCCACCTGCAGCTGGAGCCGCTGTATGTGGAGGTGAAGGAGCGCATCGCCGACATGAACGCCTACCTCGATGCCGACAGCCTGCGCCGCCAGGCCAACACCGTGGTGCGGCTGACGGTGGTGACGATCTTCGGCCTGATCGGCACGGTGACCACCGGCTTCCTCGGCATGAACCTGCTGGCCGAGGCCGATGCGCCGATGTCGCGCCGCATCGGGCTGTTCGGCATCGTCTTCGTGCTGACCACCGCGCTGACGGTCTACACGATGGCCAAGTCCAAGCGCCTGTCGGACTTCCTCGATGCGCTGTCGGACGAGCGGCTGTCGTCCTGGACCAAGGTCAAGGCCCTGGCCGCGGTGTGGGGGCGCGAGCGCGACTGATCGCGCGGGCCGACCGTCAGAACCAGGCCCCGTCCAGCAGCTGCGGGCTGCTGCTGAAGCCGCTCAGCTCGACGGTGTTGAGTGCCAGCTGCGCGGCATAGGCGAACAGATCGCCCTGCGTGGCGAAGGTGTGGCCCGGGCCGACCTGGTCGGCGAAGGCCTGCACCTGCGCGGCGCTCGGCGCCTGGTGCACCAGCTGCTGGTACAGGAAGGCCACCAGCGAGGCCGTATCGATGCCGGGCGCGTAGTGGTCGATCATGCGCTGGGCCAGCTCGCCCATCGTGGCGCAGTGGTCGGCGGCGGCGGTCCACTGGCTCAGCGCCGCGGTGTCGGGCAGGTGGCCGAAGGCGGCATGCCACAGCGCGGCGGCCTGCCAGGCATGGCCACCGGCACTGCCGGCTGTCGGGGCCTGGGTGTCCAGCGCGTACAGCTGGTGGTCGAACTGCACGCGTTCGATGCCGGTGAAGGTCTGCGCGCCGGTCCCGGTGGTGGTGATCGTCAGCACGCCGTTGTCGAATCGGTAGCTGGTGAGGCTGGCAGGCGGCACGCCGATCGTCGCCGTGTCGACACCGCTGGAGCCGACCAGCTGGGCGTCCGCGCTGGCTGTCACTGCGTCGGATGCGACCTGCTCGGCCGTGCCGCCGCCATCGGTGTAGCGCACCAGCACGCGGATGGGCTGGCCGGCATCGGCCTGCGCCAGGGTGTACTGGCTGGCGGTGGCCCCGGCGATGTCGTGACCACCGGCCTGCCATTGGTAGTGCAGCGTGCCCAGGCCATCGGCATCGGCCAGCAGGGCATCGGCCCGCAGGGTCTGGCCGGTGTGGGCGATGCCAAGCAAATGCACATGGCCGTCGGGTGCATCGTTCACCGCGGTGAGCGTGATCGTTGCGCTCGCCGTGCTGCTGGCGCCGGACGCGTCGGTTGCGCGATAGGAGAAGCTGTCGCTGCCGTTGAAGTTGGCGTCGGGTCGGTAGACGAAGAGGCCGCTGGCCGCATCGAAGCTCAGCTGCCCGTGCGACGGCCCGCCGGCGATGCTGAAGTGCAGGCTGTCGCCGGGATCGGCGTCGCTGGCCCGCGGCTGCAGCGTGATGGCCGCGGCGTCCTCCGCACCTTGGGCCGACAGCGGCTGCGCGACCGGCGCATCGTTGACGTTGGCCACCGTGGCGGTGGCCGTCGCGCTGGCCATTTCGTCGTGCTGGCGGCCGTCGGTGTAGCGCACCTGGACGCTGATCGCCTGGCCGACCAGCGCCTGCGTCAGCAGCAGCTGCGTGCCGGTGGCGCCGGCCAGCGCGCTGCCGTTGGCCAGCCACTGGTAGTGCAGCGGGCCCAGGCCATCGGCATCGGCAAGGGTCGATTGCACGGTCAAGGTCTGGCCCTGCTCGGGCCGGCCGACGATCGCCAGGCCGCCGGTGGGCGCCTGGTTCGGCTGCTCGGCGGTGGCAAAGCCGTAGGCGCCGCCGCCGCCGTCGTTGCCCGCCAGGTCGCGCACCGCGCCGCCGGGCAACACCAGCGTGTAGCTGCTGCCGGGCTGCAGCACGCCGGTGCCGGGCATGAGGGTCAGGGTGCTGCCGCTGATCGCCAGGTGCACGCTGCTGGCCGCGTCGAAGCTGGCCACCGTCTGGTTGGCCGCGTCTTTCAGCTGCAGGACGCCGATGCCGCGCTGCAGCGGCTCGGCGAAGGTGAAGACCAGCGGGCTATCGGTGGCGATGCCGTGCGCGGCCTGGCCTGGCGCAAAGTCCAGCAGGCGCGGCGCGCGGGTGTCGATGGCCTGCGCCTCGGCGGTGGTGGCGAGGTTCGGGTTGCCCGCCGCATCGGTCACCGCGCCGGCCTTGAGGCTCAGGCTCAGCGTGCCCTCGGCCTGCGCATCGGGCTCGACCGTGAGGCTGTAGCTCGCGCCGCTGCCGCTGAGCGCGGTGACGTGGCCGCCGCTGACGAGAAAGTCGTCGCTCGCCAGGCCGGTGACCGGCACGACCCCGTAGTGCAGCGTGCCGGTGGCCGTGCCGCTGCAATCGTCGGAGAGGCTCGCGCCGGGCGGCGTGGTGTCCGACGGTGTCGGGGCCGGCCCGGGCGTGCCCGGCGTGCCGGCCGCAGCCACGTGCAGGTCGATCAGGCCCGAGGCGCTGCCGCCGTTGCCGTCGTCGGCCGTCACCAGCAGCATCAGGTCGCCGACATCGCCGGCCGCCGGCGTGCCGCTGAAGCGCCGCGTGGCGGCATCGAACTGCAGCCAGGCCGGCAGCGGCACGATGCCCCAGTCGATGTCGAACAGCGCGCCGCTGTAGCTCAGCGTGTCGCCATCGGCATCGCTGAAGGCTGCGGCCGGCAACTGGTAGCTGAAGGCCTGCCCGGCACTGGCCTGCTGCGCGGGCAGGCTGGCGTCGAGCGTCGGCGCATGGTTGGGGTCGTAGCGGATCTCGAAGCCGCTGAGCTGGAAGTTGGCCGCGGCATAGCTGCCGGCCAGCACGATCTGCACATCGGCGCCGGGGTTCGCGTCGAGGCCGATGGACAGCGTGGTCTGGCCACCACCGGTGGCCACCTGCAGTTCGCCGGCCAGCACGGTGGCGCCATCGCCGCTGCTCGCGCCGCTGCTGGTGAAGTTCGCACCCCAGACCTGCAGCACGTCGCCGGTGGCGAAGTCGGTGATCGTGTCGGTGCCGCTGTCGCCGGTGCTGACGACAAAGCTGTCGTGGCCGCTGCCGCCGGTCAGCGTGTCGTTGCCGTCGCCGCCGATCAGCGTGTCGTCGCCACCAGCGCCGTCGAGCGCATTGGCGCCGCTGTTGCCGCGCAGCGTGTTGTCCTGGCCGTTGCCGGTGCCGGCCAGGTTGCCGGTGCTGGCGTAGGTGGGTCCCAGCGTCAGGTTCTCGACATCGGCCGGCAGCGTGTAGGCGGGCAGTGCACTGGTCACCGTGTCGGTGCCCTCGCCGGGGCTCTCGACCACCAGGTCGCCCGCGTCGTCGATGCGGTAGCTGTCGTTGCCCGGGCCGCCGATCATCGTGTCGGCGCCGCTGCCGCCGTCCAGCGTGTCGTTGCCCGCGCCGCCATCCAGCGTGTTCTGGCCTTCGTTGCCGGTGAGCTGGTTGTCCAGGCCGTTGCCGTGTCCGGCCAGGTTGCCGGCGCCGGGCTTGAGCACGAGGTTCTCGACGTTGGCGGGCAGCGTGTAGCTGATCGCCGCGTTCACCGTGTCGTTGCCCTCGCCGGGCTGCTCGACCACCAGGTCGCCGGCATCGTCGACCCAGTACTGGTCGTTGCCGCTGCCGCCGATGAGCGTGTCGGCGCCGGCACCGCCGTCGAGGTAGTCGTCACCGCCCAGGCCGCTGAGTGTGTTGAGGCCGGCATTGCCCCACAGCGTGTTGCCCACGCCGTTGCCGGTGCCGTTGGTGTCCGCGCTGCCCACCAGCCACAGGTCCTCGACATGGGCCGGCAGCGTGAAGCTGATCAGCGCGTTGATGCGGTCGGTGCCCTCGCCGGGCAGTTCGATGACGAGGTCGGCTGGGTCGTCGACCTGGTACACGTCGTCGCCGGCCAGCCCGCTGAGGCTGTCGGCGCCAGCGCCGCCATCGAGGAAGTCGTTGCCAGCCGAGCCGGTCAGCGTGTCGAGGCCGGGGGTGCCTGTGTATTGGGTCATGGCGATCTCTTGAGCACGCGCAGCAGTCCGGACATGCCGCCCCGCCGTTACGGTGGGTTTCGGCCGCTCCAGGCAAATCTGCAGGCCCGCGAACCCGGGGTTGTGGGCAAACGTCACGTTGCGGCCGGAACCGTGGGCATTCCGATTGCCACTGAGCGCTTGGGTCGGCGGCCGGGCTGCCGATCAGAACCGACGAGGAGCAATGCCGCATGGGCACATGGACGCGCTGGAGCCTGAAGCTGCTGATGCTGCTGCTGGCGCTGTCGGGTTTTGCCGCCGGCGCCGACGACGATCTTGCGCTCGAACTGCGCGGCAGCCCGGGCGTCCGCATGGCCTCCGTCGCGCCGGACCTGGCCTGGCATTCGATGGCGCAGGCGATGAATCCGCCGATGGCTGCCTTCGCGCTGCTGCTCGGGCCGGCGGCCGATGGTGGCTCGGCCCTGCCCAGCGCCACGTCGCTGCATGCGGCCGCCGATCTGGCGCCGCCCTGCGAATCGAGTGCCGGCCTGCTGTTGCTGGGCTGCCTGCTCGCGCCGGTGTTGTGGCGGCGCTGCGGCCCGCGCCGGGCGTGACGCGGTACCAACGGGTTACACGCCTAATAATGGCGGCGTGAGCACGCTGCCTTCGCCCCAAGACCAGCCGCGCGAGTTCCTGCGCGCCCTCTACGACACCGCCGTGGCGCGTGCGCTGCCGAACCAGGTGATCGGCGGCTTCCTGCCGCCGCCGCCGCGCGGTCGCACCCTGGTGCTGGGGGCCGGCAAGGCCGGTGGCGCGATGGCCGCGGCGGTCGACGCGCTGTGGCCGCAGGAAGCGCCGATGAGCGGCCTGGTCGTCACCCGCTACGACCATGTGCCGCCGGCCTATGCCCAGAACGGCGGCCGCATCGAGGTCGTGCAGGCCGCGCACCCGGTGCCCGACGAGGCCGGTCGCCGCGCCGCGCAGCGCATCCTCGAACTGACCCGGGGCCTGACGGCAGACGACCTGGTGCTGTGCCTGATTTCCGGCGGCGGCTCGGCCCTGCTGGCGATGCCGGCGCCGGGCGTGAGCTTCGAGGACAAGCAGGCCATCAACAAGGCGCTGCTCAAGAGCGGCGCCGCCATCGACGAGATGAACACGGTGCGCAAGCACCTGTCCGCCATCAAGGGCGGGCGCCTGGCCGCCGCCTGTGCGCCGGCGCGGGTGGTGACGCTGCTGATCAGCGACGTGCCGGGCGACGAGCCCTCGATCATCGCCAGCGGCCCGACCGTGCCTGATGCCAGCACCTGCGCCGATGCGCTGCGCATCCTGCAGCGCTATGGCATCGACATTCCGCCGGCCGCCCGCGCCGGCCTCGAGAGCGGTGCGTTCGAGACACCGAAGCCCGGTGACGCGTCCTTTGCGGGTCATCAGGTCGCGATGATCGCCACGCCGCAGCAGAGCCTGGAAGCGGCGGCCGCGCTGGCCCGCAGTGCCGGCATCGAGGCGCACATCCTCAGCGACGAGATCGAAGGCGAATCGCGCGAGGTCGGCAAGGTGCATGCGGCGCTGGCCCGCGCCGTCGCACGGCGCGGCGCCCCCTTCGCGCGGCCCTGCGTCATCCTCTCCGGCGGCGAGACCACCGTCACCGTCAAGAGCAAGGGCGGCCGTGGCGGCCGCGCCACCGAGTTCCTGCTCGGCTGCGCCAT
>CAZXLI010000333.1:0-7444 GCA_964641795.1 uncultured Bordetella sp.
TGATCAGCACCAGGTCGAGCTTGTCGATCGTCCACTCCAGCACGTCCAGCGGCGTGGCCGGGTTGAAGGCCAGGCCCGCCTTGCAGCCGGCCGCGCGGATCAGCTGCAGCGTGCGGTCCACATGCGGGCTGGCATCGGGATGGAAGCTGATCAGGTCCGCGCCCGCCTCGGCGAAGGCGGTGGCCAGCGCATCGACCGGCCGCACCATCAGGTGCACGTCCATCGGCGCCTGCGTGCCGTCGGCGCGGCGGGTGTGGCGCTTGAGCGCCTGCGCCAACGCCGGGCCGATGGTGAGGTTGGGCACGTAATGGTTGTCCATCACGTCGAAGTGGATCCAGTCGGCGCCGGCGGCGATGACGGCGCGCACCTCCTCGCCCAGACGCGCGAAGTCGGCCGAGAGGATCGACGGGGCGATGCTGAAGGTGCTCATGCCGTCGCTCCGTGTCAAGCGCGCTGGCCTTCGGGCTTGTCCGTGGCGTAGCTGTGCACCGTGTACCGCATCGAGCGGCCCTCGACCTCCTGCCGCTCCAGGCCGAAGCCCGGTTCATTGGCGGGCCGCTGCACGATGAAGCTCATCGCGATGGACTCGACGCCGCGCGTCGAATCGAAGGCCATCAGGCGCACGTAGGCCTGCGGAAAGGTCTGGCGGCACTGGTTCAGCTCCAGCATCACGCCGGCGGCATCCTGGAGATCGAACATCGGCATGCCGAACATCTCCCAGTAGGTGTTGCGCGGATGCGGGTCGTCGGTGTACTCCACGCTCCAGGCATAGCCGCGGCCCAGGCCGTAGGCGATCTGCGCGCGGATCTCGTCGTCGCTCAAATCGGGCAGGAAGCTGAACTGGCCCTGGGTCAGGCGGCCGGTGGGGTTCGTCATCATGGGCAGTGCTCCGTGATTGGGTGTTGGGTCAAGGTCATGCACGGATCCGGCTCTGCCGGTCCGTCGCATGGGCCCCCTCGGGGGGCAGCGCGGGCGCATCAGCGCCCAAGCGTGGGGGTCGTCAGGTAGTCGCTGGTGTCGGTGGACGCGTAGTTGAAGGACACGTCCTTCCAGGTGTCGAGCGCCTGCTTCAGCGGCGTGCAGAAGCGCGCGGCGGCCTGCAGGATCTCGGGGCCTTCGTGCAGGATGTCGCGGCCTTCGTTGCGGGCCTTGACCATCGCTTCGAGCGCGACGCGGTTGGCCACCGCACCGGCCTGGATGCCGGCCGGATGGCCGATGGTGCCGCCGCCGAACTGCAGCACCACGTCGTCGCCGAACAGGTCGATCAGCTGGTGCATCTGGCCGGCATGGATGCCGCCGGAGGCCACCGGCATCACCTTCTTCAGGTCGCACCAGTCCTGGTCGAAGTGCAGGCCGCGCGGCAGGTCCTGCTTGGTGTACGCATCGCGGCACACGTTGTAGTAGCCCTGCACCGTGAGCGGGTCGCCTTCGAGCTTGCCCACCGCGGTGCCGGCGTGCAGGTGGTCCACGCCGGCCAGCCGCAGCCACTTGGCGATGACGCGGAAGCTCACGCCATGGTTCTTCTGCCGCGTGTAGGTGCCGTGCCCGGCGCGGTGCATGTGCAGGATCATGTCGTTGCGCCGGCACCAGGCGGCCAGGCTCTGGATGCAGGGCCAGCCGACGATCAGGTCGACCATGATCACCACGCTGCCCAGGCTCTTGGCGAACTCGGCGCGTTCGTAGATGCCCTCCATCGTGCCGGCGGTGACGTTGAGGTACGAGCCCTTCACCTCGCCGGTGGCCGCGCTGGCCTTGTTGACGCCGTCCATCACGTACAGGAAGCGGTCGCGCCAGTGCATGAAGGGCTGCGAGTTGATGTTCTCGTCGTCCTTCATGAAGTCGAGGCCGCCCTTCAATCCCTCGTAAATGACGCGGCCATAGTTGCGGCCACTCAGGCCCAGCTTGGGCTTGGTGGTGGCGCCCGGCAGCGGGCGGCCGAACTTGTCGAGCCGTTCGCGCTCGACCACCAGGCCGGTCGGCGGACCCTGGAAGGTCTTGACGTAGGCCACCGGGATCTGGATGTCCTCGAGCCGCGCCGCCTTCAGGGGCTTGAAGCTGAAGACGTTGCCGATCAGGCTGGCCGTCATGTTGGCGATCGAGCCTTCCTCGAACAGGATCAGGTCATAGGCCACCCACGCGAAGTACTCGCCGGGGCGGCCCGGCACGGGCTCCACGCGGTGGCACTTGGCGCGGTAGTTCTCGCAGGCGGTCAGGCGGTCGGTCCACACCACCGTCCAGGTGGCGGTGCTCGATTCGCCGGCCACCGCGGCACCGGCCTCGACCGGGTCCACGCCCTCCTGCGGCGTGATGCGGAACAGGCACACCGTGTCGGTGGCGCGGGGCTGGTAGCCGGGCTGCCAGTAGCCCATCTGCCGGTACTTCAGCACGCCGGCGCTGTAGCGCTGCTTCGCGTTGGTGATCTGGGTGGCTTCGGCCTTCAGGCCTGCGTCGATCGGGGCATTCATCAAGGTGTCTCCGGGGGCGATGGGCGCATGTTCCCGGCGGCGACCAATAAATACCAGTCAGACTTTCTTCGTGTTCGATTAAGCTTCGGCTTAACAATGAACTTCAGCTTCCGCCAGCTCCGCGTGTTCCTGGAAGTCGCCCAGCAGGGCAGCGTGACGCGCGCGGCCGAGGCGCTGCACCTCACGCCGCCGGCGGTGTCGATGCAGATCAAGGAGATCGAGAACCAGGTCGGCCTGCCGCTGTTCGACCGCATCGGCCGCACGCTGAGCCTGTCCACCGCGGGCGAATACTTCGTCGTGCATGCCAAGCGCATGCTGGCCGCGCTGCGCGACACCGAGAACGCGATGAACCGCTTCAAGCGCCTGGAGCACGGGCTGCTCACCGTGGGCATGGTCAGCACCGCCAAGTACTTCGTGCCGCGGCTGCTGGCGCTGTTCCGCCAGGAGCATCCCGGGGTGGAGGTCAAGCTCGTCGTCACCGCCAACCGCGAGGCGCTGGTCGCGCGCCTGCAGTCGGGCGACTGCGACCTGGCGGTGATGGGCCGCCCGCCGCGCGAGCTGGCCGCGCGATCCGAGGCCTTTGCCGCGCACCCGCTGGTGTTCGTCTGCCCGCCGGGGCACGAGCTGCTGCGCATCGGGCATCCGCCGGTGTCGGCGCTGGCGCCCTTCCCATTCATCGTGCGCGAGCAGGGCTCGGGCACGCGCAACGCGATGGCGCAGTTCTTCGCCGAGCACCGCTTCGAGCCCCACATCACGATGGAGATGGGCAGCAACGAGACCATCAAGCAGGCAGTGATGGCCGGCATGGGCGTGAGCTTCCTGTCGCTGCACACCGTGGGGCTGGAGCTGAAGACCGGCCTGCTGAAGCTGCTGGACGTGGAAGGCACGCCGGTGATGCGCACCTGGCAGGTGGTGCACCTGCAGAGCAAGGTGCTCTCGCCCGCGGCCGAGGCCTTCCGCTACTTCCTGATCGAGCGCGGCGAATCACTGCTGGTGGCACACGATGCGCCGCTGCTGCGTCCGCAGACGGCTGGCGCAGAATGAAGCGATGAGCGCTGTTCCGCCACGGTTGCCGCCGGCCCCCGATGCCCCCGAGGGCCTGGACGAATCGGCCTGGCTGGACGTGATCCACAAGATGGACGAGGTGTACTCGCAGCTCGTCGCCGACGAGATCGCGCTCGAGGCCAAGAACGCCGAGCTGGAGCAGAGCCAGCAGTTCATCTTCAGCCTGCTCACCGCGATGAGCGACGTGCTGGTGGCCATCAACCGCGCCGGCCAGATCGAGGAGACCAATGCCGCGCTGTGCAGCCTGGTGGGCGCGGCCGATGCCGCGCTGCGGGGCACGCCACTGGCCGCGTGGATGGCCGACGAGGCCGCCGCGCTGCACCTGGCGCAGGCGCTGGTGCAACCGGGCCATGCCGCATCGGCCACCGTGGTGGAACTCTCGCTGCGCGGCGCGGCGGGTACGCCGGTGCCGGTGGACTTCAACATCACGCCGCGGCGCGACGCCGCCGGCCGCCTGGTGGGCCATGTGCTGGTGGGCCGGCCGATGGGCGAACTCAAGCGCGCCTACCACGCGCTGCGCGAGGCGCACGAGGCCTTGAAGCGCACCCAGCAGCAGCTGCTGCATTCGGAGAAGATGGCCTCGCTGGGCCGGCTGGTGGCCGGCGTAGCGCACGAGCTGAACAACCCGATCAGCTTCGTGCTCGGCAACGTGCATGCGCTGCAGCGCTACAGCGAACGCCTGAGCCAGTACCTCGATGCCGTGCACGGCGGCGTGGCGCCGGAGGCCCTGGCCGCGCTGCGCCGCCAGCTGCGCATCGACGCCCTGCTGGCCGACCTGCCCTCGCTGATGGAGGGCACGCTCGAAGGCGCGCAGCGCACGGCCGACATCGTGCAGGGCCTGCGCCGCTTCTCGGCGGTCGACCGCGAGGAGCGTGCCCAGGTCGACCTCAACGGCGTGATCGAGCGCGCGATCCACTGGGTCTGCAAGGGCACCGCGCCGAGCTTCACGGTGCACTGGCAGGCCGGCGAACCCTGCTGCGTGCACGGCAGTGCCGGCCAGCTGCTGCAGGTGCTGATGAACCTGATCCAGAACGCCTACGACGCGGCGGCCGAGTTCACGCGCCAGCCCAGCCTGTGGATCGAACTGCAGGCCGGGCCTGGCACGATGACGCTCACCTTGCGTGATAACGGTCCCGGCATCGCGCCCGAGAACCTGGGCCGCGTGTTCGACCCCTTCTTCACCACCAAGCCGGTGGGCCGCGGCACCGGGCTGGGCTTGTCGATCAGCTACGGCATCGTCGAGCGCCACGGCGGCGCGCTGGAAGCCGGCAATGCGCCCGGCGGCGGCGCGGTGTTCACCTTGCGCCTGCCCCGCGTGGCCTGCGAGGCAGCAGGCGCCGGGAATCCATGAGCATTTCGTCATCGCGGCCGGCGGCGGTGCCGCCAGCCGATGGTGTACAAACAGCGTCGCCCTTGTTGTCGCGCAGAAGCCTCGCATGTCGCCGCAGCCCGTCCTGGACCGTTGGCTCGCCATCCAGGCGCTGCGCCTGCCCTGACCCGATGACCCACGAGAAACGGACACGACGCGCATGGACACGGTACTGGTGACCGGTGCCTCGGGCGGCATCGGCGAAGCGATTGCGCGCTGCGCGGCGGCCGAGGGCTGCGCACTGGTGCTGGTGGCGCGCAGCGCCGACAAGCTGCAGGCGCTGGCCGCCGAGCTGAAGGCCGCGCACGGCGTGCCCGCCCGCGCGCTGCCCTTCGACCTGGGCGCACCGGGCGCCGCCGCCGCGCTGGCCGCCACGCTGAAGCGGCGTCGCATCACGGTGGACGTGCTGGTCAACAACGCCGGCATCCTGGAGAACGCGGCCTTCGTCGACATGCCCGCGGCTCGCCACCAGGCGCTGATCGACCTGAACATCAGCGCCCTCACCGGCCTGCTGGCCGCGCTGCTGCCGGGCATGGTGGCGCGCGGCCGCGGCCAGGTGCTGAACGTCGCCTCGATCGCCGCGTTCCAGCCGGTGCCCAGCCTGGCCACCTATGCCGCGACCAAGGCCTACGTGCTGTCGCTCACCGAATCGCTGGCCGAGGAACTCCAGGGCAGCGGCGTCAGCATCACCGCGCTGTGCCCGGGCATCACCGCCACCGGCATGCTGGCCGGCGCAGCCGAGTCCAACCCGGCCCTGGCGAAGCTGCCGAAGTTCCTGGTCGGCGACGTCGATCACGTGGCGCGCGAAGGCTGGCGCGCCTGCCGCAGCGGCCAGGTGATCAAGGTGCCCGGGATCGCGAACCTGGCGGCCACCGTCGGCGCGCGGGCAACGCCGAAGTGGCTGCTGCGCCGCGTGGCGGGCGCGATAACGCGCCAGACGAGCGTCAAGCCACCGAAATGATGATGACCACCGGAGCGCGCGCGCTGCTGCTGTCGCTGGGCCTGGCCTGGCTGCACGGCGCCGCCGCTGCCGGTGAATCTCCTGCGCGTGCGCTGCTCGAGCAGAGCCGCGCGGCGATGCGCGACGACCCCGAGCGCAGCCGAGCGCTTGCGCAGCAGGCGCTGGGCGAGCTGGCGCGCGAGCCCGACGTCGACCTGGAGGTGCTGGCGCACGTGCAGCTGTGCGACCACTTCAGCGAGCGCGACCGCGTGCAGGCCGAGCAGCACCTGCAGGCCGGCCAGGCGCTGCTGCCACGCACCACGAAGCCGGCACTGGCAGCCCAGCTGCTGGGCTGTGCCGGCGAGCTGCGCGAGCTGGCCGGCGACAGCACCCAGGCCGTGCGCCTGTACGAACAAGCCGTGGCCAGCGCCGAGCAGGCGCGTGACGACGAGGTGCTGGCCAACGCGCTGTACCAGCGCGGCTACCTGCGCGGTGTGCGCGGCGAGCTGGCCAGCGGCCTGGCCGACCTGAAGCGCGCCGGCGACCTGTTCGACCGCCTGAAGAAGATCGAGGAAGGCCTGAACACGCTGCTGGCCGCGGCCCTGCTGTACGACCGCATGGGCGATCCGGCCCAGGCGCGCCGCTACTTCGAGCAGGCGCTGGCGGTGCAACGCAGCGCCGGCCTGCAGCGCGAGCAGGCGGTGACGCTGCACAACCTGGGCCGCGCGCTGGAGAACCTGGGCGACCATGCGGCAGCCCGCGAATCGTTCAGGGCCTCGCTGGCGCTGAACGAGAAGCTCGGCTACCCCCGTGGCCGCGCCTATGCCTTGCGCGGCCTGGCCAGCGTGGCCAACCGCGAGGGCGATGGCGCCACGGCCCTGCAGCAGGCCCGGGCCGCGGCCGCGCTGCTGGACCAGGCCCCCGACCAGCGGCTGCAGGCGCAGATCGCGCTGCAGCAGGGCATCGCGCTGCGCCTGCTGCAGCGGCCGGCCGAGAGCCTGCAGGTGCTGGGCCAGGCGCTGGGCATGTTCGAGAAGGCCGATTCGCCGGCCGAGGCCACCGCCACCCGCGGCGAGCTGGCCGCCACGCAGGCGGCGCTGGGCGACTACAAGGCCGCGTTCGAGCAGGCCCAGGTCTTCAAGGCCGCGTCGGACCAGCTGCTCAAGCGCCAGATCGACGAACGCTTCGCGATCCTGCGCAACGAGACCGAGACCGCCGCAGCGCAGCGCGAGAACGCGGCCACCCAGCGCGCGCTGGCCGAGGAGCAGCGCGCGAACCGGCTGCGCACCGTCTCGCTGCTGCTGGCCAGCCTGCTGGTGGCGGTGCTCTCGGTGCTGCTGCTGCGCCACCGCCGGGTTGGCCGCCGCATGCACACGCTGGCGATGACCGACGAGCTGACCCAGCTGCGCAACCGCCGCGCCGTGCTGGACGCGCTGCAGCTGCAGCTGGCGCGCGGGCAGCCGGGTGCGCTGCTGATCGCCGACCTCGACCTGTTCAAGGCCATCAACGACCGCCATGGCCACCTGGTGGGCGACGCCATCCTGCGCGCGGTGGCCGACGCATTGCGCAGCGTGCAGGGCATGTACGTGAGCTACGACCGTTCCT
>CAZXLI010000334.1:0-7425 GCA_964641795.1 uncultured Bordetella sp.
GGGTGTCGCGGTGGCGCAGGCAGCGCTGCAGCCGGCGCGAGGCGCGGATCAGGAACTCGTCGCCCACCGCATGGCCCTGGCTGTCGTTGATCAGCTTGAAGCGGTCGAAGTCGAGGAACAGCACCGCGAAGCGGCGGTTCGCATCGGCCTGCGCGGCATCGAGCGCGCGCGACAGCAGGTCGTTGAAGCGGTCGCGGTTCGGCAGGCCGGTGAGGTTGTCGTGGAAGGCGCGATGGCGCAGCTCGTGCTCGGCCCGGCGGCGGGCGCTGATGTCCTGGATCTGCAGGATGAAGCAGGGCTCGTGGGCGCCGGGCTCGGAGAACAGGCTGGCGTTGGCGATGGCCCAGACCTCGCTGCCGTCGCTGTGGCGGCAGCACAGCTCGAGGCTCAGCGACTCGGACTCGCGCCGCATCACGCGTGCCATCTCGCGCTGCAGCGAGGCCGCGTCCAGCGGGTTGAGCACCTCGGTGAACAGCCGCGTCTCGAGGTCACCGCCCTCGAAACCGAGCAGCGCATGCAATGCCGGATTGGCCTGGCGAATGTGGCCGTCGAAGGACATCAGGGCCATGCCGATCGGCGCGTGCGTGAAGGCGTTGTGGAAGCGTCGTTCGCTCAGCGCCAGCTCACGCACATGCTGGGCCTTCAGCGCTGCGGCGCGTTCGCGCGCCAGGCTGGCGGCGAGTTCGGCCTCGCGCTCCACCGCATCGGCCGCGGCCTGGCGCACCGCATCGTCGGCCTGCTGCTGGAGCGTGAAGAAGTGCAGCGTGGTGAACAGCAGGCCGACGATCAGCGCCATGGCCAGCATCACCGTCAGGCCCGAGCGCTGCTGCTCGATGAACAGCAGCGCCGCAATGGCCGCGGTGGCGGCGTGCGCAATGCCGGCCCAGCCGATGCCGCCGCCGAAGTCTTCCGGGCTGGCCGGTCGGCCGTGCAGCAGCGGGCGCAGCGCGGCCATCAGCGCGGCGCAGGCTGCGTGGTACAGGCTGCCAAAGAGCATCGCGGCCATCAGCAGGGTGGCCATCATGCCGGCGGTGCCGGTGGACAGCACCGGCAGCACGGCCTGCAGCACGCCGCCGCAGCTGACCATCGCCAGCGCCGCAACGCAGGCCTCGATGATCGGCGTGGCCCGCCGTGGCGCTCCGCGCCAGCGGCTGCCCCAGGTCTCGGCCGCCGCGGCCAGGCCGGCGGCGGCCGGGCCGTGCAGCAACAGCAGCAGCACGGTGAAGATGCTGGCCGCCGAGAAACTCTGCTCGCTACGTGCGATGCGCACCGGAAACTGGCTGGCCAGCAGTGCCAGCAGCACCCCGGACATGACCTGACCGGCCGCGGCCGGTGACAGGCGCGCCACCGACAGCACGCCATGGGCGAAGGCCGCGCAGCCCAGCAACACCAGCAGCCAGCCGGCCCATTGGCCCAGGCGGGCGCTCAGCCAGGCGACGGTCAAGCGGTGATGCACAGGGCTGCTGCGGGATTCAGACATCGGTCGTCCTGGGGCGGCAGTGACGGAAGAACAGCGCGAAGGCGGGCCGCACCCCGACGAGCGCAAACCGCGTAGGGTGTTATCGACAGCCTGTGTGCGGACTTGACCCGCGATCACGCCAGCGGAGCCAGCAAGCCGGGCAGGTCGTCTGCGTTGAACTTGCTCGCCAGCGCGTCGTCTTCGCCGAGCACCTGGTCGGCCAGCACGGTCTTGCGCTGCTGCAGTGCCAGCATGCGCTCCTCGATGCTGCCCTCGGCCAGCAGCCGCAGCACCAGCACCGGCCGGTGCTGGCCGATGCGGTGTGCGCGGGCACTGGCCTGCTGTTCGACCGCCGGATTCCACCAGGGGTCGAGCAGCACCACGGTATCGGCGGCGGTGAGGTTCAGGCCCACGCCGCCGGCCTTCAGGCTGGCCAGCAGCAGCGGCACCTCGCCGGCCTGGAAGCGTTGCACCAGGGCGCCGCGACGTGCGGGCGGCGTGGCGCCGGTCAGCAGCAGGTGCGGCAGCTTCAGCGCGTCCAGCTCCGGGCGCAGCAGGTCCAGCCAGCGCGTGAACTGCGAGAACAGCAGCACGCGCCGGCCCTCGGCCACCAGCAGCGGCAGCATCTCGCGCAGCCACTGCAGCTTGGCGTTGTCGACCGCCGCGGCCGGCGCGTCGTCGCGCACCAGCCGCGGGTCGCAGCAGACCTGGCGCAGCTTCAGCAGTGCATCGAGGATCGCCACCCGCGCACCCTGGAAGCCGATGCGGTCGAGCAGCCGGCGCACCTGCTCGTCGGCGGCGAAGCGCAGGCTCTCGTACAGCTGGCGCTGCGCGCCTTCGAGTCGCACGCGCTGCCATTGCTCGGTCAGCGGCGGCAGTTCGCGCGCCACCTCGTGCTTGCGGCGGCGCAGGATGAACGGGCGCACGCGCTCGGCCAGCAATTGCGCGCGCAGCGTCTCGCCATTGCGCTCGATCGGCGTGCGCCAGCGGCGCTGGAAGTCGCGCGCGTCGCCCAGGTAGCCGGGCATCAGGAAGTGGAACTGGGCCCACAGCTCGCCGAGGTGGTTCTCCATCGGCGTGCCGGTGAGGCAGAGGCGATGCCGCGCCTGCAGCCGGCGCGCCGCGGTGGCGGTGCGGCTGCCGGCGTTCTTGACCACCTGCGCCTCGTCCAGGATCACCAGATGCCAGGGCTGGCGCCGCAAGGCGCCGCCGCCGTCGCGCCACAGCAGCGGGTAGCTGGTCAGCACCAGGTCGTGGCCGGCGAGCATGGCCGCGTCTTTTGGCCGTTGGGGACCCTGCCAGACCAGCAGCTTCAGCGCCGGTGCCATGCGCTGCGCCTCGGCCTGCCAGTTGAACAGCAGCGAGGCCGGCGCCACCACCAGTGCGGGCCGGTCGAGCCGGCCGGCCTGTTGCTCCAGCAGCAGGTGGGCCAGCGCCTGCGCCGTCTTGCCCAGTCCCATCTCGTCGGCCAGGATGCCGCCCAGGCCGTTCGCGCGCAGGTGCTGCAGCCAGGCCAGGCCCTGGCGCTGGTAGTCGCGCAATGTGATGCCCATACCGGCGGGTGCCGGCACCGCCGCTTCCGGGCCGGCCTCGCGCAACCGTGCCGCCAGCTGCTGCAGGCCGGCCTCGCCCTGCAGGGCCCACGCGCCGGCACTGCCGGGCGGCGCCTCGCTGCGCGCGTGCAGCGCCAGGCGCAGCGCCTCGAGCCGTCGCGCCTCCCAGCGCGCCAGCAGCAGCGGGCCCTGGTGCTGGCGTGGGTCGGTCACCAGGTCGAGCAGGGTGCTGGCCATCGCCTTCAGCGGCGCCGCCGGCGCGTCGATGTGGCGGCCCAGCGGCGTGCGCAGGCGGATCAGTGCGTCGTCCGCGATGGCGTCGATCTGCTCGCGGCTGAGCCAGCGCCGGTCGCGCTTGAGCAGCGCGGCAAACAGCGGCACGAGGTCGAGCGTCTCGCCGTCGACCACCAGCCCCAGGCTCAGCAGCCACGAGCCCATGCCGGGCGGGCCGGCCAGCGCCTGCAGCTTCGCGGCGCGGCGCTGCAGCGGCGCATCGAGCAGCAGCGCGCTGCCTTCGCCGTGCACCGGGTCGAGCACCAGGCGCCAGGCCTCCACCGGCGTGCTGTGGTGCGCGAAGCCGGGCAGCACCACCACCTGCCAGCCCTCGGCTTGCAGCTGCGGCAACTCGTCGGCCCAGAAGTCGCCGAACTGCGACTCCTGCACCAGGGTCCACAGCGGCTCGTCCGGCGGCAGCGGCGACGGCCCACGCCATTGCAATCCCGCAGGCGGCAACGGGCGCAGCCCGGCCCGATGCAGGCGCTGCGACGCGGCCATCAGCGCCGGGGCATCGGCAGCAGGCTGCCGGCGCTGCCCGCGGGCATCCTGCCAATGCAGGCGCACCACGCTCACCTGCGGCCCGCGGGCGCCGAACAGCGGCACGCGTGCCGGCGCCACCACCGGGCCGCAGGGGCGCAGGCCGAGCAGGCCGTCGCCGCGGGTAAGCGTCTGCAGGATCAGCCGGGGCTGCAACGGGTCGTCAGCGGCGGTCATCGGGCGCGATTGTGGCGATCGCCGGCCGGCGGCCGACAAATGCCTCGCACAATGCAGGACAGCCGCAGCGTTGGCCGCGGCACCATCCCTGTTCGGAGGAAACCACCATGCCCAAGGGCCAGCAGCGCAGCAACAAGGAAGCCAAGAAGCCGAAGAAGGACGCCGGCGGCGCCAAGCCGTTGTCACCGAGCCCGGTGATGCCGACCGTCACCACGGTCGTGCCGGATCGCAGCAAGAAGAAGAAGGCCTGAGCGGCGCCCGCCTTGCCCATGCGCGTGCGCTTCCGATGGCGGTGGCGCCAGGCACTGCTGCTCGGCACCTGGCTGGCGACGGCGACGGCCTGGGCCGAACCCGCGCCGATGCGCGTGGCCGTCGATGCCACCGACTGGCAGCACCGCCTCTTCAGCGTGCGCCAGCAGCTGGCAGTGCAGCCGGGGCCGCTGACCCTGTGGCTGCCGCGCTGGTTGCCCGGCACGCACTCGGCCTCGGCCGATGCCAGCCGCCTGGCCGGCCTGCAGGTGCTGGCCGCCGGGCGGTTGCTGGCCTGGCAGCGCGACGCGCTGGATCCGTTCGCGTTCAAGCTCGAGGTGCCCGCAGGCGTGCGCGAGCTCACGCTCACGTTCCAGCACCTGAGCCCGACCCTGCCGGCGCTGGGCCGCGTGGTCATGACCCCGGCCATGCTCAACCTGCAGTGGCAGGGCCTGCTGCTGTACCCGGCCGGCACTCCCGCGCGCGAGCTGCCGGTCGAGGCCAGCGTCACGCTGCCGGCCGGCTGGCAGTTCGGCAGTGCGCTGCGCAGCGAGCGGCGCGAGGGCGACACCACCACCTTCGCGCCGGTGTCGCTGGAGATGCTGGTCGACTCGCCGCTGTTCGCCGGTCGGCATTTCCGCCGCGTGGCGCTGGAGCCTGACACCGCGCCGCGGCCGGTGGTGCTGAACCTGGTGGCCGACAGCGACGAGGGCCTGAGGGCCAGCGAAGCGCAGATCGAGGCCCACCGCCAGCTGCTGCGCCAGGCCGACCGGCTGTTCGGCACCCGGCATTTCGCCCACTACGACTTCCTGCTGGCGCTGAGCGAGGAGCTCGGCCCCATCGGCCTGGAGCACCACCAGAGCAGCGAGAACGGCGTCGACCCGCGCTACTTCGAAGGCTGGGACAAGGCGGTCGGCTCGCGCGAGCTGCTGGCGCACGAGTACGTGCATTCGTGGAACGGCAAGTACCGCCGGCCGGCCGATCTGCTAACGCCCGATTTCAACGTCCCGATGCGCAATTCGCTGCTCTGGGTGTACGAAGGGCAGACCGAGTTCTGGGGCCATGTGCTGGCCGCCCGCAGCGGCTTGACGACGCCCGAACTGGCACGCGACCGCCTCGCCCAGCACGCCGCCGCGATGGAGCGCCGCGCCGGCCGGGCCTGGCGCAACCTGCAGGACACCACGCAGGACAACCTGATGGGCGCGCGCGGCCGCCCCAAGGACTGGGCCAGCTGGCAGCGTGGCAGCAACGACTACTACGTCGAGTCGCTGCTGGTGTGGCTGGAGGTCGATGCGCTGATCCGCGAGGCCTCGGGCAGCCGGCGCTCGCTGGACGACTTCGCGCGCCTGTTCTTCGGCGGCGACGAGGGCCAGCTCGGCCCGCGGCCCTACACCTTCGACGACGTGGTGGCCGCACTCCATGCGGTGCAGCCGCACGACTGGGCCTCGCTGCTGCGCGAACGGCTCGACAGCCACGGCCCCGGCGCGCCGCTGGAGGGCCTGGCGCGCGCCGGCTGGCGGCTTGCCTACAGCGACACGCCGAGCGAGAACTTCCGCGCCGGCGAGGCCCGCGCCAAGCTGAACGACTTTGCCGATTCACTGGGCCTGCGCATCGGGCCCGAGGGCCGGCTGGCCGAAGTGCTGTGGGACAGCCCCGCCTTCCAGGCCGGCTTGACCATGGCCAGCACGCTGGTGGCGGTGAACATGCGGGCCTACACGCCCGAGGTGCTGAAGGCGGCCATCGTGGCCAACCAGGGCGGCCAGGCGCCGATCGAGCTGCTGGTCCGGGAAGGGACCCGCTTCCGGCAGGTGCGCATCGATTGGCGCGGTGGCTTGCGTTACCCTCGGCTCGAGCGCATTCCAGGCAGCCCCGATCGGCTGTCCGCGTTGTACGCGCCACGTTGAATCAACCTCCCCGGAGCCCGCTGCATGCCCCTGAAGACGATGCGATGGATGCCGCTGCTGGTCCTGGCCGGCCTGGCGGCCTGCGCCAGTGCCGACAAGACCGTCGGCCAGGCCGCCGCGACGCCGCTGAACGACCTGAACCTCGTGCAGGCGCCGATCCCGCCGGCACTGCAGCGCGCGCAGCAGGCGCCGTACCTGGTGCCAGCCGACCAGCGTTGCGTGGCGCTGACGTCCGAAGTACGCGGCCTCGACGAGGTGCTCGGCGCCGACCTGGACGCGCCGGCCGCTGCCAGCGATGCCGGCCTGATCGAGCGCGGCGGCAATGCGGTGGGCGATGCCGCGGCCGGCGCCCTGCGCAGTGCGGCCGAGGGCGTGGTGCCTTTCCGCGGCTGGGTGCGCAAGCTCACCGGCGCCGAGCGCTACTCGAAGGAAGTCGCCGCGGCGATTGCCGCCGGCACCGTGCGCCGGGCCTACCTGAAGGGCCTGGCCCATGCGCGCGGCTGCGCCCTGCGCTGAATGCCTCCTGGAGAACGAACGATGAAGACCGATGTCCTGGCCTGGTTCACGCCCGTGCTGCTGCTGCAGGCCTGTGCCTCCGCCCCCCCGCCGGCCGACAAGCCGCAGCTGCTCGGCCGGGTCGAGGCCCGCCAGGCTGCCAGCAGCACCCCGGACACCTCGCAATCGAAGCTGGCGCTGAGCCCGGTGGCGATGGCGGTGCAGGAGGTGCGGCATGCCGGTGCGCACCAGGTCTACACCGTCAAGGCCGCCGACGGCGCGCGCTGGTCCGTCGCGTCCACCGACGACTTCGCGGTCGGCGCCTGCGTGCAGGCCTGGGGCCCCGCGCGGCCCGTGAACGCCGGCTACGCGCGCCTGGGCGAACTGACCCTCAAGCCGTCCAAAGACTGCCGCTGAGCCATCAGTCCCCCGCTTCCCACTGCACCGCGGCGCCGAGGGTGTTGAGGTTCTCGACGAAGCGCGGGTGTGCGCGCCGGATCGGCAACGCGTTCAGGATCGTCGAGCGGCCCTCGATGCTGGCGGCCAGCATGAACAGCGCGATCGCGACGCGGATGATGTACTGGCTCTCGACCCGTGCCGGCACCAGCGGCTTGCCGCCGTAGATGATCAGCCGGTGCGGATCGCACAGCACCGCGTGGGCGCCGAACTTGCTGAGCTCCGAGCTCCAGCCCAGGGCACCTTCGTAGACCTTGTTCCAGAACATCACCGAGCCCTGCGCGCGCACGCCCAGGGCCACGAAGATCGGCAGCAGGTC
>CAZXLI010000335.1:0-7364 GCA_964641795.1 uncultured Bordetella sp.
CGCCGGCGCGATGCTGAGCGCCGGCTTCAGCGTGCCCGAGGTGTTCCTTGCCACCGGCATTGCCAATGCCCTGGTGGCCGGCTACATCTTCCTGCTGGTGCCGGAATACCTGCTGCGCTTCATCGCCTTCATCACCACGCGCTGCATCTACCGCTTCCGCGTGCGGGGCGACGAGAACATCCCGGCCGAAGGCGCGGCGATCCTGGTGTGCAACCACGTCAGCTTCGTCGATGCCATCGTGCTGATGGCCGCCAGCCCGCGGCCGATCCGCTTCATCATGGACCACCGCATCTTCAAGCTGCCGGTGCTGGGCACGCTGTTCCGGCTGGCCAAGGCGATCCCGATCGCCTCTCAGAAGGAAGACCCGCAGGCCTATGCGCGCGCCTTCGCCGCGGCCGACCAGGTGCTGGCCGAAGGCGACCTGCTGTGCATCTTTCCCGAAGGCGGCATCACGCGCGACGGGCAGCTGCAGGAGTTCAAGGGCGGCATCATGAAGATCCTCGAGCGCCGCCCGGTGCCGGTGGTGCCGGTGGCGTTGCAGAACCTGTGGGGTTCGTACTTCTCGCGCATCGAGAACGGCACCGCGATGGTCCGGCCCTTCCGCCGCGGCTTGTTCAGCCCGGTCGGCCTGGTGGCCGGCGAGGCGGTGCCACCGGCGAAGGTCAGCCCCGAGCACTTGCGCAGCCGCGTCGCCGCGCTGCTGCAGGCTTGAAGCGACACAGGAGGGCAAGATGGTCTGGCGTGCATTGCTCATCATCGTGCTCGGCATGGGCGTCGCGGGCTTCGGCCTGTGCTCGCTGTGCAGTGGCATCTACGGACTGTCGAACAAGAGTGCGCGCGAGTTCCTCGGGCTCTCGCTGCTGACCGCGGTGCTCACCGTGCTGTGCTGGGTGGGCGTGCGCAAGGTGCACCGGCGCATGGTCAAGCCGGCGGATGCGCCGACGCAAAAGCCTGCCGGGCTGCCACCCGCACCACCCGCGCCGCCCGAGGCATGATCGCCGACCCCGCACTCGCGGCGACCGTGCATGCGCTGTTCGAATATGCCGGCATCGCGGTCGGTGCCGCGGCCTATCGGCAGGGGCGCAGCCGCAGTGGCGAGGGCGGGCTGACGCAGCCCGGCACCTTCGCCATCATCGTCGGCCTGCTGGCGGGGGCGGGCATCGGCAACAAGCTGGTGTTCCTGATCGAGCGGCCTGACGTCTGGCAGCGGCTGCTGGCGGGCGATGCGGTGTGGCCCGGGCAGTCGATCGTCGGCGGGCTGCTAGGCGGCCTGATCGGTGTCGAACTGGCCAAGCGCCTGACCGGCCAGACCCGCTCCACCGGTGACGCGATGGTCTGGCCGCTGGCGCTGGGGTTGGTGATCGGCCGCATCGGCTGCTTCCTCGCCGGCCTGCACGACGACACCTACGGCCTGCCGACCGCGCTGCCCTGGGGCCTGGACTTCGGCGATGGCGTGCGCCGCCATCCCACGCAGTTGTACGAGATGCTGTTCGTCATCGCACTGGCCTCCGGCCTGCACCGATCGCGCGAGCGGCTCGCCGCCATGCCGGGCCTGCGCTTCAAGCTCTTCCTCGCCGCCTACCTGGTCTGGCGCCTGCTCGTCGACGGGCTGAAGCCGGTGCGCATGCCCTACGCCGGCGGCCTGAGTGGCATCCAGTGGGTCTGCGCGCTGGCCCTGCTGGTGTACCTGCCGCTGGTGCAGCGCGCCTGGCGCCGCGCCGATGCTTCGATCCGCCCCGCCGGAGCCTGACGATGGCCGAGCGCAAGACCCGCCCCTACCTGTTCTACGACACCACGCAATCGGTGTGCACCACCTGCCTGCGCCAGGTGGAGGCCAAGATCCTGTTCAAGGACGGTCAGGTGTTCATGGACAAGTGGTGCCCGGTGCATGGCACCGAGCGCGTGCTGGTCAGCGACGACGAGGCCTACTACCGCCTGGGGCGCGAGGTCTTCGTCAAGCCGCCCGAGCTGCCTCGTCACTTCGCGACGACCATGCGCCACGGCTGCCCCTACGATTGCGGCCTGTGCCCCGACCACATGCAGCATGCCTGCCTGGCCATCGTCGAGATCACCGACCACTGCAACCTGCGCTGCCCCACATGTTACGCGGCCAGCGGCCCCGAGCGGCTGACGCACCGCTCGATGGACGAGGTGCGTGCGATGCTCGATGCGGTGATCCGCAGCGAGGGCGAGGCCGACGTGGTGCAGCTCTCCGGCGGCGAGCCGACGCTGCACCCGCAGTTCTTCGAGATCCTGGCCGAAGCGCGCTCGCGGCCGATCCGCCACCTGATGCTCAACACCAACGGCATCCGCATTGCGCAGGAGCCGGGCTTCGCCGAGCGCTTGGTTGAGGTGGCGGGCACGCGCGGCTTCGAGGTCTACCTGCAATTCGATTCGCTCGAGCGCGCGCCGCTGATGGGCCTGCGCGGCGCCGACCTGCGCCGCATCCGCGAGCAGGCGCTCGAGCGCCTGAACGCGCTGGACATTTCGACCACGCTGGTGATGACCGTCAAGCGCGGCCTGAACGACCACGAGATCGGCGACGTGATCCGCCATGCCGCCGCGCAGCCCTGCGTGCGCGGCGTCACGCTGCAACCGGTGCAGGATGCCGGCCGTGTCGAGGCCTACGACGCGCGCCTGCACCGGCTGACGGTGAGCGAGCTGCGCCGCCGCATCGTCGAGCAGACGCAGCTGTTCCAGCCCGAGGACGTGGTGCCGGTGCCCTGCAACCCCGACAGCCTGGCGATGGCCTATGCGCTGAAGTCAGCGGCCGGGCTGCAGCCGCTGACGCGCTACCTCGACCCGCGCACGCTGGTCGAGGGCAGCCGCAACACCATCGTGTTCGAGCGCGACGAGGGCCTGAAGCAGCAGGTCTTCAAGCTCTTCTCGACCAACCACTCGCCCGAATCGCAGGCCGGCTGCCTGAGCGAGCTGATGTGCTGCCTGCCGCAGGTGGCCGCGCCGGCCGGGCTCGACTACCGGCATGTCTTCCGCGTGCTGATCGTGCAGTTCATGGATGCACTGTCGCTGGACATCCGCGCGCTGAAGAAGAGCTGCATCCACTTCGCGCGGCCCGATGGCACGCTGATCCCGTTCGAGAGCCACAACCTGTTCTATCGCGACGAACGAGCGGCCACGCTGGCGCGCCTGCGCGCCGAGCTCGACGCCTTCCATGCGCCGCGGCGGCAGGTCATTCCGGTGCGTGCTTCATGAACCTGTCGTCAGCGGCGCTGCGGCGCATCCTCCCGTTTGCCGCCTTCATGGCGATCCTCGCGTTGCGCGGCTTTGCGCCGGCCGACGGCCGCTGGGGCTTCGACACCCGCTGGCTGTATGCACTGAACCTGCTGGTCGTGGGTGGCCTGCTGCTGGCCTGGCGGCGCGAGTACGGCGAGCTGGCCTGGCCGAACCGGCCGACGCTGCCGGAGGCCGCGCTGGCCACCGTCGTCGGGCTGGTGGTGTTCGGCCTGTGGGTCACGCTGACCGCGCCATGGATGCAGATCGGCGAGCCCACGGCCAGCTTCGTGCCGGTCGATGCGCAGGGTCGGCTCGACTGGCCCCTGATCGCGGTGCGCTGGCTCGGCGCGAGCCTGCTGGTGCCGGTGATGGAAGAGCTGTTCTGGCGCTCCTTCCTGATGCGCTGGATCGAGCGCCCGGTGTTCGAAGGCGTGGATCCGCGGCGCGTCGGCGTCAAGGCCGTGCTGCTGTCGACCTTCGTGTTCGTGCTGGTGCACACGCTGTGGCTGGGCGCGCTGATCGCGGGGCTGGCCTACGCGCTGCTGTACCGCTTCAGCGGCAAGCTGTGGCCGGCGGTCATTGCGCATGCGGTGACCAATGGCGCGCTCGGCATCTACGTCGTCAGCACCGGCCGCTGGGTCTTCTGGTGACGGGCCGATTCAGCCGAAGGCCGCGCGCCAGCGGGCCCAGCGGCGCTTCACCTGGCGCTTGAACGCGCGCGACCAGCGCCATGCGAACGAGGCGCGCACGCGTGCCAGCAGCGCTTCCTTCCACACCGTCCAGCGCTCGTAGCCGCGCGCGAACCAGGCCATGCGCATCAGCGCCGGCTTGGTCAGCGCGAACAGCCGCGCGACGATGGCCGTGCCACCGACCTTGGCCAGCACGATCACGCTCAAGCCCAGCAGCTTCTGGCCATGCGCCACCAGCCACAGCGCGAGCAGTTTGACGGGCAGCAGCAGCAGCGAGGGCAGCAGGAACACCAGCAGGGCCAGGCGGGGCGGCAGCCGGCGGATCAGCGCCTCGATGTGGCGCAGCACCGGCAGCCGGCCAATCCAGGCCATCGCGCGCTGCAGCGGCTCCCAACCCCATTCCTCGAACAGGATCAGCAGCGCCAGCAGGCCGGTGAACAGCCCGCGCACCAGGCGGCCAAGACCGCGCAGCAAGGACATCAGCATGCGCGGCATATTGGCGCGGCGCGGCCATCTGTCAAGGCGGCTGCGACAGACGGTCACCAAAGCGCGCCGGGGCCGGGCCGGCGCATGGCGACCGCCCGGCGAACGCTAGGCCGTGGCGGCGCAGGCCTGGGCACAGGCCCGCAGCCAGGCGCCGAGGGCGTGGCCGTGCAGGAAGCCCGGGCCCATGGGCGGCAGGTGCTGGCGCGCGGCCAGGGTCTCGAAGAGCCCGAGCTCCAGGCTGTCCTCGGCCACGAGGTACACCCATTGCTGGCCGGGCGCGCTGGCTTCGTCGTCCGGCGCCTGCCATGGAACGCCGACCTGCAGCACCACGTCGATCGCGCTTGGCGGCCTTTCGCCCGGCGCCAGCCAATGGATGCGCTCGGCACCGCGCAGGCGCTCGGCCAGCCGTGCGCGGTCGGCGCCCTGCGCACAGACCAGCGCGATGCGCTCGGTGCCGGTCGCGGCCCAGTCGTCCAGCTGCGCCTGCAGCGCGGCGATGGTGCCTTCGGCCAGTGCGCTGCCGGCGTCGGCCGGGTCGTTGCGATGGCAGGCACACGGCAATGCGGCCAGTGCCTCGCGCAGGCGCCACTGGTCGGCGTCGGCCAGGTAGCCGCTGCGCTGCCAGCCAGCCAGCAACCGTTCGACCTGCGCGCGCAGGCGGTCATGGGCCTCGCGCTGCGGCGGCGCCAGCGGCACCAGGCGTTCGCTGTGCACGCGCGGCGGCAGCTGGTCGATCACCTCGCTGCGCAGGCGCTGCAGCATCACGCGCGACAGCGCGGCGTCGAGTGCTTCGAGCTCATCGTCAGCCAGCGCCAGCGCGCCGGCGCGTGCGGCCTGGATGCGTTCGACGGCCTGCAGCGCGCCCTCGCGCAGCGGGTCCAGCCAGTCGATGATCTCGTGCAGCAGCGCGGGCGGGTCGGCCAGCGGTGCACCGCAGAGCACCAGCGCGTGCGGCGCCTGCAGCGCGCGCCAGCCAGGCAATTGCTGCGGCTCGTCGACGATCACCAGTTCGGGCTGCCAACGCGCAATATGAGCGGCATCGCTCTCCAGCGCCTCGGGCGAGAGGATGCGCAGCTCGGCCTCGGCCGACCACAGCGCCTGGCGTTGATGCAGCGGTCCTTCGACGATCTGCGCCGGCGCCTCGGCCGCCTCGGGCGACCAGCGGTGCCAGGCCCTCAGCCAGGCCGTGCGCTGGGCCGGCGTGCACAGCACCAGCACGCGGCGCAGGCCGAAGTGCCGGCGCCACAGCATGGCCGCGGCGATCGCCTGCACGCGCTTGCCCAGGCCGCGCTCGTCGGCCATCAGCGCGCGGCCGGCCACCACCGCAAACAGCGCCCCTTCGACCTGGAAGCCCGGCAAGGTGCAGCGCAGCAGCGATTGCAGCGCGGGATCGGCAGGCGCGCCGGGATAGGCGGCTTCGAGCGCCAGCAGCCGGTGGCGCGCATCGCGGTTGGCCGCGAACTGCAGCCACACCGCGGGCGGCACCTGCAGCGGATGGCCGGCCTCGGCCGCCAGGGCCAGCAGTTGCGGCAGCAAGGCGTCGTCGTCCGCCGAGATCCAGCCCTGGGCATCGGCGTGCGCCGCGGCGGCGGCCGCCAGCGCCGGCGGGCAGTCGCGGCCGGGTTGCCAGACGATGCGGTGGCGCTGATCGGCGCTCACCAACGCCAGCGCGCTGTACGGCGGCAGGTCAGGTTCCGGGGCGGGCGCTGGCGCAACGGGCAGGTCCGCGGCGGCGGGCGCGGCTTCGGGCGTCGCCTTGCCGCGGCCGCCGGACTTGCGCGCCGGGGCCTTGCTGGCAGCCGGGGCCTTCTTCCTGGCCGGGGCCTTCTGCTCGGGCGGGGCCTTCTGTTCAGGCGGCACCTGCTTCGCTGTCGGCACCTGCTTCGCTCTCGGCGCATGGGTCGGCGCTTGCTGCTCGGTCAGCGCCTGCGGTTCGACCTGCGCCTTGCCCACGGCGGCCTTGCGGGCCGGTGGGCTCGCCCGCGAGGGCGCCTTGTCCGCGGCGGCGGCAGCCGGCTTCCGCGTCGCCGCGCCGGTCTTCCGGGGCGCAGTGGTCTTCTTCGCCGGCGGGGCGTCCGGTTCAGCGGCAAGCTTCGTGGTCGCCGGTGACGCCTTCTTGGCGGCCGGGGTCTTCTTGGCGGCCGTGGCTTGCTTCGCCACGGCGGTCTTCCTGGCTGGCGCCTTCTTCGCGGGCGCGGGGATCTTGGCGGCCGGCGCCGGGGTCTCGGGCGCGGCGGCTTCGGCGGCCGCCTTGCGGCTTGGCTTGCGGGGGGTTCGTGTGGTCGCCATGGGGCGGTGGGGTGGTGTTCGATGGAGCAGGCCGCGGGGCCCGCCGGGGTGTCAGACGCCGCGGGCGCGGTCGGTCCGGAAGGTGGTGCGGAAGGCCGCGAAGCGCTGCTCGTCGAGGGCGGCGCGGACTTCGCGCATCAGGTTCAGGTAGTAGTGCAGGTTGTGGATCGTGGTGAGCATCGGCCCGAGCATCTCGCCGCAGCGGTCCAGGTGATGCAGGTAGGCGCGGCTCACGCCGCTGCTGCAGGCGTGGCAGGCGCAGGTCTCGTCGATCGGCTTCGGGTCGTTCTTGTAGCGCGCGTTGCGGATGCGCAGGTCGCCGTGGCGCGTGAACAGGTGGCCGTTGCGGGCATTGCGGGTGGGCATCACGCAGTCGAACATGTCGACGCCGCAGGCCACGCCCTCGACCAGGTCTTCGGGCGTGCCGACGCCCATCAGATAACGCGGTTTGTGAGCGGGCAGCCGATGCGGCGTGTGCGCCATGATGCGCAGCATGTCCTCCTTCGGCTCGCCGACCGAGACGCCGCCGATCGCGTAGCCCGGCAGGTCCATCTCGACCAGCCGCGCCAGTGATTCCTCGCGCAGCGCCTCGAACATGCCGCCCTGCACGATGCCGAACAGCGCGTTCGGGTTGCGCAGCCGCTCGAACTCGGCGATGCAGCGCCG
>CAZXLI010000336.1:0-7364 GCA_964641795.1 uncultured Bordetella sp.
AAGGAACGGCGCCCGGACCTGATCGTCTGCGACATCTCGGGCTACGGCGACGACCCCGCGCGCCCCGGCCCGTACCGCGACAAGAAGGCCTACGACCTGCTGATCCAGAGCGAATCGGGCTTCGTCTCGATCACCGGCAGCCCGGACGAACCGGCCAAGGCCGGCTGCTCGATCGCCGACATCGCCGCCGGCATGTACGCCTACACCAACATCCTCGCGGCGCTGATCGAGCGCGGCCGCACCGGCCGTGGCAAGCGCATCGACGTGTCGATGCTGGAGGCGATGGTCGAGTGGATGAGCTACCCGCTGTACTACGCCTACGACGGTGCCACGCCGCCGCCGCGCGCCGGTGCCGCGCACGCCACCATCTACCCCTACGGCCCGTTCCCCACCGGCGACGGCCGCACGATCATGCTGGGCCTGCAGAACGAGCGCGAATGGCGCACCTTCTGCGAGCGCGTGCTCGAACGCCCGGCGCTGGCCACCGACCCGCGCTACGACCGCAATGCCAAGCGCAGCGCCGCGCGCGCCGAGCTGCGCGCCATCATCGTCGAGACCTTCGCCGGCCTCACGGCCGGACAGGTGGCGCAGCGGCTGGACGAAGCCGGCATCGCCAACGCCCAGGTCAACGACATGGCCCAGGTCTGGGCCCATGCGCAGCTGCGGGCGCGCGAGCGCTGGGTGCAGGTGGCCACGCCGGCCGGCCCGGTGCCGGCCACGCTGCCGCCAGGCATTCCTAACGCACAAAATGCGCGAATGGACGCGGTGCCCGCGCTGGGCCAGCACACCGCCGCGATCCTGGCCGAACTGGGTTACAGCGCCGAGCAGATCGGCGCGCTGCAGGAAGCCGCATCATGAACATCGCCCCCCCCGACGACCCCGGCCGCGCACTGGCCACGTTCGCGGCCATGCTGCGCTTCGAGGACATTCCGGCACCGGTGCTGCGCCGTGCCGAAGACCTGTTCCTCGACTGGTTCGGCTCGGCGCTGGCCGGCAAGGGCGCGCGGCCGGTGGAGACCATCGCGCGCTTCATGGCCAGCATGGGGCCGGCCGAGGGCCCGAGCGAGATCCTGATCCACCGTCGCGGCTCGAGCCCGCTGGTGGCCGCGGCGATCAATGCCGCCGCGTCGCATTTCGCCGAGCAGGACGATGTGCACAACGGCTCGGTGTTCCATCCCGCGGCGGTGGTGTTTCCGCCGGCGCTGGCGGTGGCGCAGGCGCTGGGCCTGGGCGGCCGCGCACTGCTGTGTGCCAGCGTGGTGGGCTACGAGGTCGGCATCCGCGTCGGCGAGTTCCTGGGACGCTCGCATTACAAGGTATTCCACACCACCGGCACCGCCGGCGGCGCGGCGGCCGCGGCGGCGGTGGGCAGCCTGCTCGGGCTGACGCCCCACCAGATGCTGCATGCCTTCGGCTCGGCCGGCACGCAGGCCGCGGGGCTGTGGGAATTCCTGCGCGACGCGGCCGACTCCAAGCAGTTGCACACCGCGCATGCCGCGGCCACCGGCCTGACCGCGGCCTACCTCGCGCGCGACGGCTTCACCGGCGCGCAGCGCATCTTCGACGGCCCGCGCGGCATGGCCGCCGGCATGTCTACCGATGCCGACCCGGCGCGCCTGGCTGATGGCCTGGGCACGCGCTGGACGCTGGCCGAGACCTCGTTCAAGTACCACGCCTCGTGCCGCCACACCCATCCGGCGGCTGATGCGCTGCAGGCCCTGATGCGCGAGCACCACCTGGCGGCCGACGCGGTGCAGCGCGTGGTGGCCCAGGTGCACCAGGGCGCGATCGACGTGCTGGGGCCGGTCACCGACCCGCAGACCGTGCACCAGGCCAAGTTCTCGATGGGCACGGTGCTCGGCCTGATCGCCACCCGCGGCCACGCGGGGCTGGGCGAGTTCGATGCCGACTACCGCGCCAGCGCGGTGCAGGCCTTCCGCGACAAGGTGGAGATGGTGCTCGACCCCGAGGTCGACGCCGCCTACCCGGCGCGCTGGATCGGCAAGGTGCAGGTGCAGACCACCGACGGCCGCCGCTTCAGCGCCCGCATCGACGAGCCGAAGGGCGACCCCGGCAACACGCTGAGCCGGCCCGAACTGGAAGACAAGGCCGTGCGTCTGGCGCGTTATGCCGGAGGGGCCAGCGAAGCGGAGATGCGGGCGGTGATCGCGCGCGTGTGGTCGCTGGCCGATGCCGAGACCTTGCCGCCGTTCCTGGGCTGATCACCCATGCGGCTGCGTTCGCTGCTGTTCGTGCCCGGCCACCGGGCCGACCGCTTCGACAAGGCGCTGGCCGCCGGCGCCGATGCGGTGATCGTCGACCTGGAAGATGCCGTCGCGCCGGCCGACAAGCCCGCCGCGCGCGCGGCGCTGCAGGCCTGGCTGTCGCCGCAGCGGCCGGTGATCGTGCGCATCAATGCCGCCGGCACGCCGTGGTTCGACGAGGACCTGGCGCTGTGCGGCCAGCCCGGCGTCGCCGCGGTGATGCTGCCCAAGGCGGAAGGCGCGGACACCGTGGCGCGGCTGCAGCAGTGCGGCGCGCCGGCGGTGCTGCCGCTGATCGAATCGGCCGCCGGCTTCGCGGCGCTGGACGACATCGCCCGCGCGCCCGGCGTGCAGGCCCTGGCCTTCGGCTCGATCGACTTCCAGGTCGACCTCGGCATGCGCGACGCGCAGGAGGACGATCTGCTGTACTTCCGCCAGCGCCTCGTGCTGGCCTCGCGGCTGGCCGGCATCGGCGCGCCGATCGACGGCGTCAGCACCGCGATCGACGATGCGGCCACGCTGGCCGCCGACGTGCAGCGCGCGCGCCGCCTGGGCTTCGGCGGCAAGCTGTGCATCCACCCGCGGCAGGTGGCGTCGGTGAACGCGGGCTTCGCGCCCAGCGAGGCCGAGCGGGCGTGGGCCCAGCGCATCGTCGCGGCGGTGCAGGCCTCGGGCGGCGCGGCCGTGGTGGTGGACGGCAGGATGGTGGACCTGCCGGTGCTCAAGCGCGCGGAAGCGATCCTGCGCGAAGCGGGCTGATTCAGCGCCCGACTCAGCGCCCGACGATGCGCACCGCCACCTGCTTGGTGGCGAAGCTGGCGCACAGGTATTCGTAGGCCCAGCCCTCGCGCGCCACGGCCTCCTGGAAGGCCTTGTACTCGTCGTCGCGCCAGTGGGCGTTGCCGATGTACTCGTCGAACACCAGCACCGTGCCGGGCCCGATGCGGCCGGCCAGCAGGGCCAGCACGGTGGCGGTGGAGCTGTAGAGGTCGCAGTCGATGTTGGCCAGCCGCAGCGGGCCGGGCTGCGACAGCAGGAAGGGCGGCAGCGAGTCGTTGAACCAGCCGCGGTGCAGCGTCACGTTCGGCGGCACCTCGGGCAGCTGGCCGCCGGTGGAGTAGCTGCCGCGCGGTTCGTGGTGCCAGGCCTCGGGCAGGCCCTCGAAGCTGTCGAAGCCGTGCACCGGGCCGGGCACCAGCGACGCGATCTGGCGGATCGACTTGCCCCAGCGCACGCCGAACTCCAGCACCAGGCCGTCGGGCCGGGCCGCGGCCAGCGCCAGCTGGAAGGTCTGGATCGCGCTACCGCACAAGGTGAGCGGCCGGTGGTGCAGCGCCTCGCGCAGGGTCTGCCAGGCATCCAGCCAGGCCAGGCCCAGCGGCGGGCCGTGGCGCAGCTGGTCGAACAGCGGCAGCGCATCGGTGCCGCGGCCGGCATGGTCCAGCAGCAGGCCCAGGAAGAAGGCGTGGCGCGGCTCCTGCGGCTCGCGCGCATGGGCCGCCTGCAAAGCGTCGATCGCGGCTTCGGTGCGGCCGGCGGCCAGGTGCAGCGCATGCAGGTTGAAGTGCGGCGTGGCCCACTCGGGGCGGATCTGCGCGGCGCGGCGGTAGGCGGCCTCGGCGTCGGCCAGCAGGCCCAGCTCGAGGCAGGTGTTGCCCAGGTTCAGGCAGGCATCGGCATGCGCGGGGTCCAGGCGCAGCGCCAGCCGGTAGCCGCGCAGCGCTTCGTCGAGCCGGCCGGTGTCGCGCAGCACGTTGGCCAGGCTGTAGTGGGTCTTGGCATGGCCGGGCTGCAGCGCCAGCGCCCGCCGGTAGTGGGTGGCGGCTTCGTCGGGCCGGCCGGCGCGGCGCAGCGCATTGCCCAGGTTGTGCTGCAGGCCCACGTCGGCGGGCGCCAGCTCGGCGGCGCGCTTCAGCGGCGCCAGTGCCTCGTCGTGCCGACCCTGGCGCTGCAGCAGCGTGGCCAGCACGGCCCAGCCGGCGGCCTGCTTAGGGTGGCGCTCGGTGAAGGCGCGGGCCTGCGCCTCGGCTGCGGTCAGGTCGGTGGATTTCAGCAGCGCGGCCAGCTGGCGCGCGTCGGCGGGCTTCGGCGGTGGGGCAGGGGAACGGCTCACGGGCGCGAGCTTAGCGCCCTCACTCGGCTCAGTCAGCGCCGGGCCGCCCCAAGCTGACTGAGCACCCGCCTGGCGGGTGGACCCGCGTACCCGCGTACCCGCGGGGCCGGGTGCCCCATCCATTCAGCGTTCCATTGATCGCGCGATCAGCTCCTTCATCACCTCGTTGCTGCCGCCGTAGATGCGGCCGACGCGGGCATCGGCATACATCCGCGCGATCGGGTATTCCGTCATGTAGCCGTAGCCGCCGTGCAGCTGCACGCATTCGTCGACCACCTGGCCCACCGCCTCGGTGACCCACAGCTTGGCCATCGCGGCGGTGGCCAGGTCCAACTCGTTGCGCAGGGCACGGCCGACCAGGTCGTCGACGAAGCTCTTCGCGATGGTCGCCTTGGTCTGGCACTCGGCGAGCTTGAAGCGGGTGTTCTGCATCGCCAGCAGCGGCTGGCCGAAGAGCTGGCGCTGGCGGACGTAGGCCAGCGTCTCGTCGATCGCGCGCTGCAGCGTGGCCACGCCGCCCACCGCGATGATCAGCCGCTCGCGCGGCAGCTGCTCCATCATCTGGCGGAAGCCCTGGCCTTCCTCGCTGCCCAGTAGCTGGTGCGCGGGCACGCGCATGTCGTCGAAGAAGAGTTCAGCGGTGTCGATGCTGTGCTGGCCCACCTTGTCGAGCAGCCGGCCGCGGCGGAAGCCGGGCTGGCCTTGCGTCTCGACCATGATCAGCGACAGGCCCTTGCCGCCGGCCTCGGGCCCGGTGCGCGCCACCACGCACACCAGGTCGGCGTGCCAGCCGTTGGTGATGAAGGTTTTGGCGCCGTTGATGACGTAGTGGTCGCCATCGCGCACGGCCTTCGTCCGCACCGCTTGCAGGTCGGTGCCGGCGCCGGGCTCGGTCATCGCGATGGCGGCCACCATCTCGCCGCTGGCCATCTTCGGCAGCCAGCGCTGCTTCTGCGCCTCGGTACCGTAGCGCAGGAGGTAGTGCGCGACGATGCCCGAGTGCACGCCGTTGGAGAAGCCGCCGGTCAGCGAGCGGGCATGCGCCTGGGTGATCACCACCTCGTGGCCGAAGTGGCCGCCGCCGCCGCCGTATTGCTCCGGGATGCTGACGCACAGCAGCCCGGCCGCACCGGCCTTGTGCCAGATCTCGCGGTCGCCATGGTGCTGGGCGCGCCAGCGTGCCTCGTGCGGCACGCATTCGCGCTCGAAGAAGCGCGCGGCGGTGTCGGCC
The DNA here is from genome assembly GCA_964641795.1 of uncultured Bordetella sp. Classification (GTDB taxonomy): domain Bacteria; phylum Pseudomonadota; class Gammaproteobacteria; order Burkholderiales; family Burkholderiaceae_C; genus Pseudaquabacterium. The sequence continues at coordinate 5,609 of CAZXLI010000336.1, forward strand.
AGGAGTTGCAGGTCTTCGCTCATCCACGGGGGCGTGGGCTGCGGGATGCTCATCGGGCGGTCTCCAATGCGGGCCTGCGAGCGACCCGTCTGGCGGCCATGCTAACCAGGGCGCGGGCTCGCCGCTTTGGCATTGCGGAAGGCTTCCCTTGCCAATGCCGAATGGCGCGGCGCGGGCCTTGCGGGCATGCTCGCGGCCATTGTGGAGACAAGGCGAAAGGCGGCAGATCATGGCAGGTGGCGCAGGCATGGTCGACGGCAAGGTGGTGGTGGTGACCGGCGCGGGCGGTGGCATCGGGCGCGAGATCGCGCTGGCGCTGGCGGCCGAGGGCGCGAAGGTGGTGGTCAACGACATCGGCACCTCCACCAGCGGCGAGGGGCACGACGACGGGCCGGCGCAGCGCGTGGTGCAGGAGATCCGCGCCGCGGGCGGTGAGGCCGCTGCCAGCACCGACAGCGTGGCCGAGAGCGTGGCGGCCAACCGCATCGTCCAGTGCGCGCTGGATCATTTCGGCCGCATCGACGGCGTGGTCAACAACGCCGGCATCCTGCGCGACCGCTTCTTCCACAAGATGAGCGACGACGAGTTCGACGCGGTGATCAAGGTGCACCTGTACGGCAGCTACCACGTCAGCCGCGCGGCGGCCACCCACTTCAAGGAACAGGGCAGCGGCGCCTATGTGCACATGACCAGCACCTCGGGGCTGGTGGGCAATTTCGGCCAGGCCAACTACTCGGCCGCGAAGCTGGGGTTGGTGGCGCTGAGCAAGAGCATTGCGCTGGACATGCAGAAGTTCAACGTGCGCTCGAACTGCATCGCGCCCTTCGCGTGGAGCCGCATGATCGGCTCGATCCCGACCGACACGCCGGAGCAGCAGGCCCGCGTCGACAAGATCAAGCAGATGACGCCGAACAAGATCGCACCGCTGGCGGTCTACCTCGTGAGTGACGCGGCCACCACGGTGAACGCGCAGGTCTTCGCGGTGCGCAACAACGAGATCTTCCTGATGAGCCAGCCACGACCACTGCGCTCGGTGCAGCGCGGCGAGGGCTGGACGCCGCAGCAGATTGCCGAGCATGCGATGCCGGCGCTGCGGGCATCGTTCGTGCCGATGGACCGCTCGGCTGATGTGTTCAGCTGGGATCCGGTTTGAGCTGGCGCGGGGATGTGTGTCCGTCGAGTGGCCGGTATCGGCTCGTTGCAGCCGTTGGCGATGCTGTTGCGTGCTGAGATCGGCGCGCCCGAGCGTCTTGGTCTGCGGGCGCAGCGGGCCGACTCCGGCGGTCAGCCCTGCGGGCTGACTGCACTGCGGTTCTCGACCTGGGGGCGCGCCGTCCATTTAGCTTCGTCCGCTGCGCGGACTGCGCACAGCGCCGGCGAGTCAGTCTACGAAGCGCGCACTGCGTGCGCGCCGCCCCCAGGTCTGCGATCCTCGCCGCCTCCCACGGCCCGCCGCGCCCGCAGACCAAGCCGCTCTCCTGCAGCGGTCGTGGCATGCGGCTCGTGCCCTGGCACCACGGGTTCGCAAAGGCGCGGGCGGGCAGGCTGCGGCGCGCGTGGCGGGCGCCGGCCTGGCGCGGTTCGGGGGGCGGCGTGCCCGCAGGGCACGCTTCGTGAACTGACTCGCGGGATCCGTGCGCAGTCCGCGCAGCGGACGGAGCAAAGTAGACCGCGCGCCCCCCGGGCCGTGACAGGACGGGCAGTCGGCCCGCAGGGCCGACCGCCTGCGTCGCGCGCTGCGGCCTGCTCGCCCGCG
>CAZXLI010000337.1:0-7329 GCA_964641795.1 uncultured Bordetella sp.
TGTTGAAGGACCGGCGGACCTACGAGATCATGCGGCCCGAAGATGTTGGCGGGCAGCGAACGACGCTCGTTCTCGGAAAACATTCGGGCCGCCATGCCGTGCAGAAGCGCTGCGAACAACTCGGCTACGCGCTGTCCCGGCTGGATCTCGAAGCTCACGTCCTGCAGGATCGGCCGGGCCGGGTCGTAGGCAAAGCTCACCTGCTCGAATCGCACGACCCCTTCGCGCACCGCCAGGGGCTGCGCATCGGGGGCATCGGCCACCTCGCGCTCGCGCTCCAGCAGCTCGAACATGCGGTCCAGGTCCGTCAGGCTCTGCTTGATCTCGCGGTAGAGCACGCCCAGGAAATTCAGCGGCACATACAGCTGGATCAGGAAGGCATTGATCATCACCAGGTCGCCCAGCGACAGCCGCCCATCGACCACGCCCTGCGTCGCACGCCACAGCATCGCCACCAGGCTCAACGCAATGATCAGCTGCTGCCCCGTGTTCAGCATCGACAGCGTGGTCTGCGAGCGCACCTGCGCGCGCCGGAAGGCCTCCAGCCCCTGGTCGTAGCGCTGCGCCTCCAGCGCCTCGTTGTTGAAGTACTTGACGGTCTCGAAGTTCAGCAGCGCATCGACGGCCCGCGTGTGGGCCCGGGAATCGAGCTCGTTCATCTCGCGCCGGAAGCGGCTGCGCCACTCGGTGATCGTGACGGTGAAGGCGATGTAGGCGGCCAATGCCGACAGCGTGATCCAGACATAGCCCAGGTCGAAGCGCCAGCCCAGCACGCCCAGCACCAGCAGCACCTCGACGAAGGTCGGCAGAATGCTGTAGAGCGAGTACGACACCAGCGACTGCAGCGCGCGCGTGCCGCGCTCGATGTCGCGCGACAGGCCGCCGGTCTGCCGTTCGAGGTGGAAGCGCAGGCTCAGCTCGTGCAGGTGCCGGAAGACCTGCAGCGCGATCTGGCGCGAAGCGCCGAACGAGGCCTTGGCGAACACCAGTTCGCGCAGCTCGGTGAACACCGAGGTCGACAGCCGCAGCCCGGCATAGGCCAGCAGCAGGCCTGCCGGCACTACCAGCACGGCCCGGGGGTCGCCGGGCTTCAGGTCCAGCACATCCACCAGATGTTTCAGCAGCACCGGCACCCCGACATTGGCCCCCTTGGCGGCCAGCAGGAACAGCAGTGCCAGCGCGACGCGGCCGCGGTACTGCCACAGGTAGGGCAGCAGGCGGGCCAGCGTCTGGCGATCCGAACGGCGCGCGGCAGGGGCGGTGCTGGCGGGCAGTGGCAGGGTGGTCGAGGAGCGTCGCATCAGCGGTGTCGAAAGCAGCAGCAGGGCATGGACAATGGGTCGGTTCCGCAACAGCAGCCCAAGTGAAGGCGATGACCGACACCACAAGCCCGGCACCCGCCCCGAATCCACCAGCCACCCTGACCGGACCCACCAGTTTGCCCGACGGCGGCGAACTGGTGCTGCGGGTGATGCCCTTGCCCGCCGACGTCAATGGCAATGGCGACATCTTCGGCGGCTGGCTGATGGCGCAGGTCGACCTGGCCGGCGCCGTGTTGCCGGCGCGCATTGCCAAGGGCCGCATCGCCACCGTGGCAGTGAACCAGTTCGTGTTCAAGCAGCCGGTGTCGGTGGGCGACCTGGTGAGCTTCTATGCGCGGGTCGAGCGCATCGGCAACACCTCGATCACGGTGCACGTCAGCGTGTACGCCGAGCGCGATCCAGCCAACCTGCAGGTGGTGAAGGTCACCGAGGCCAACCTGACCTATGTCGCGATCGACCACCAGGGCCGGCCGCGGCCCGTGCCCCGCGGCTGACCGAAGGCACCCGGCTCAGATCGGAATCTGGAAGGCCTGGTCGATCAGCCGCTGCAGTCGACGGTCGTCGTCATCCAGCCGTTCGAGATCGCGCTTGATGCGCTTGGCCTCGTCGGCAGACGTCTCCTTCTTCGCCAGCTGGTCGGTCAGCTCCTTGCGTCGCTTGCGGTTGCTGTCCTGCAGCGACTTCAGCTCGCGGATCTGCTTGCCCACCTCGTAGCCGCGCAGGAAGCGCGTCTCGGCAATGCCGGTGCAGACATGGCGGTAGCTCGCACCGTCGATGCCCTTGGCGCGCCCCACCAGCGGCAGGCAATACGACTGCAGGCCCTGCACCCGGCCGCGCTCGTAGGCCAGCGCATCGGGCACGATCTTGTACTCGCCACAGGCCTGCGCATGGTCGTTGATGCGGGTCGCGGGCCAGCCATCAGCGCCGTCGCGCTGGCCGATGGCCTGCCAGTTGCCGGTGCGGCACTCCTTGTCCGACAGCGAGGCACAGCCCGCCATCAGCAGCAGGGCCCCGATGGCGACACTGCCCACCAGCCGCATCAACACCCTCATGTTGCGCTCCACCCGTCGAACGATCTGCGCCCAATCATAGGCCGGGCAGGACCTGACGCGTGATGTGAGCGGCCAGGGTCTCACCCCAGTGCCGGTACAGCGCCGGACCGGGGTGGAAACCGTCGCGCGCCAGCAGCTGCGGTGCCAGCGGCAGGTCGAAGGGCAGCCAGGAGACCCCCGCCCGATCGACCACCCAATGCCGCAGCGCGCGGTCGTGCGCGGCGGCCTCGCGGCCCGCCACCCAGCGCAGCGGCTGCGGCAGGCCGGCGAAGCGCTGCATCGGCGGCACCGGCGTCAGCACCACATGGCGCGCGCCGACTTGGTCGTGCAGCGCCTGCAGCAGCACCGCGCGGGCGGCGAGCGCGCGCGCAGGCCGCAACTGGTCGACGACATCGTTGACCCCGGTGACCACCACCGCCACCTCGGCCGGCTCGAGCGCCGCCTCGTGCAGCAGGTCCAGCGCCTGCTCGGAATTGACGCCCGAGCGAGCCCGCAACTGCCAGCGCACGCGCCGGCCGCTGTGGCGCGCCAGCGCCCGACTGAGCTGGCCCGCCAGCGCCTCGTCCTGCGTCGCCGCGCCGACGCCCGCGGCTGACGAATCGCCCAGGATCAGCAGCGACAGCGGCGCGCCGTGGCCGACCTCCCCGGCGCGTTCGCCCTCGGCCTCGGGCAGCCGCGGCAGCCGCCATCGCGTGTGCAGCGCCTGCGCCAGCAGCAGCGGCGCCATGGCGAGCTTCAGCGCCGCGGACATCGCGCCGCCCCGTCCGGCGAGAACGATCTCAGAACTTCGAGAAGTCCGGCCGGCGCTTCTGGAAGAAGGCCTGGAAGGCTTCCATCGCCTCCGGGCTGCGCAAGCGCGCGCCGAAGATCTCGGCCTCGGCCGCCATCGCCTGCGGCACGCGCTCGCGCACCGCGGCGCGCATCAGGCGCTTGGTGTCGCGCACCGCACCCGGCGGAAGGCCGTTGAAGCGCTCGGCCATGCGGCGCGCATGGTTCACCACCTCAGCCGCGGGCAGCACGGCATTGGCGATCCCGGCGTCGACCGCGTCGCTGCCGGTGAAGGGTTCGCCGAGCATCAGCTTCTCGGCCGCCTTCACATGGCCCAGCAGGCGCGGCAGCAGCAGGCTGGAGGCGTACTCGGGCACCAGGCCGAGGCTGACGAAGGGCATCGCCAGCCGGGCCTCGTCACTGACGTAGACCAGGTCGCAATGCAGCAGCATCGTCGTGCCGATGCCCACCGCGCCGCCGGTCACCGCGGCCACCACCGGCTTCTCGCACTCCAGCAGCGCGCGCATGAAGCGCGCCACCGGCGAATCACTGCCCTGCGGCGGCCGCTGCATGAAGTCCTCGAGGTCGTTGCCCGAGGTGAAGATGCCGGGCTGGCCGGTGATGAGCAGCGCGCGCACCGCCGGGTCGGCGACCGCGGCGGCAATGGCATCGGCCATCGCCTGGTACATGGCCATCGTCAGCGCGTTCTTCTTCTCGGGCCGGGCGATCTCGATCGTGGCCACGCCGTTCAAGGTGGCGGTGCGGATGTGATCCATGCAATGTCTCCGTTGGGATGTCAGGCCGTCGCGCCGGCCTGCACCAGCGACCAGTGGTTGGCCAGGTGCATCAGGTGCGCACGGGTGTAGGCCGGCTTGTCGAGCGGACCGTAGGCGAAGTGCGGCTGCAGCGCGCCGGTGTGGGCTTCGAAGCGTTGCATCGCGGCCAGCAGCTTCGCGATGCCCTGCTCCAGCGTCAGCGTCGCATCGAGCGCCGGCGCGCCGGGGATCGGTTCATCCAACGAATGGCGCATCGCGCCACGCGCATCGAACACGCTCCATGCCGCGGCGCCCACGGTGCCGCGGAACAGGCCGGACTTCAACTGCGGGTAGCCGTCGATCGAGTAGTCGACGCTCTGCGCCGCATGCTGCAGCACCTGCGGCAGACCCCAGCCACTGGTGGTCTTGGCATGCTGCGCGGGCAGCGCGGCCAGCGCACGCCGGGCGTCGTCGAAGCTCGCAAAACCCTGCAGCGCACCGGTGCCGCAACCGGCCAGCGGTGCGGTGGCCGCGGCCAGCAGCACGGTGCGGCGCTGCATGCTCACAGCGCTTCGAAGATGCCGGCGGCACCCTGGCCGGTGCCGACGCACATCGTCACCATGCCGTACTTCAGCTTGTGGCGGCGCAGCGCATGCACCACGGTGGCCGAGCGGATGGCGCCGGTGGCGCCGAGCGGGTGGCCCAGCGCGATCGCGCCGCCCATCGGGTTCACCACCGCAGGATTCAGCCCGACGGTGTTGATCACCGCCAGCGACTGCGCCGCGAAGGCCTCGTTCAGCTCGATCCAGCCGATGTCGTCGAGCTTCAGCCCGGCATAGCGCAGCGCGACCGGGATCGCCTCGATCGGGCCGATGCCCATGATCTCCGGCGGCACGCCGCGCGAGGCGAAGCTGACGAAGCGCGCCAGCGGCTTCAGGTCGAACTGCTTGACCGCACGCTCGCTGGCCAGGATCAGCGCGCCGGCGCCATCGCTGGTCTGCGAGCTGTTGCCGGCCGTCACCGAGCCCAGGCCGGTGGGCTGGCCGCCCGGCGTCTTCGGCACCGCGAACACGGTCTTGAGCTTCGCCAGCGCTTCCAGCGTGGTGTCGCCGCGCGGACCTTCGTCGAGGTTGACCGTGCGGGTCTTGACGCTCACTTCGCCCGTCAGCAGGTTCGGCAGGCGATCGAGCACGTCGACCGGCACGATCTCGTCGGTGAATTCACCGGCCTGCTGCGCCTTGATCGCCTTCAGGTGCGACTGCAACGCGAACGCGTCCTGCGCCTCGCGGCTGACCTTCCACTGCTGCGCCACCTTCTCGGCGGTCAGGCCCATGCCGTAGGCGATGCCGACGTTCTCGTCCTTGGCGAACACCGCCGGGTTGAACGAGGGCTTGTTGCCGGTCATCGGCACCAGGCTCATGCTCTCGGCGCCGCCGGCGATCATCACGTCGGCCTCGCCGACGCGGATGCGGTCGGCCGCCATCTGCACCGCCGACAGGCCCGAGGCGCAGAAGCGGTTGACGGTGATGCCGCCCACCGAGTTCGGCAGCCCCGCCAGCAGCGCGGCAACGCGCGCCATGTTCAGGCCCTGCTCGCCTTCGGGCATCGCACAGCCGACGATCGCATCCTCGATCGCCTTCGGGTCCAGCGAAGGCACCTGCTTCATCGCGGCCTGGATCGCGGCGACCAGCAGGTCGTCGGGCCGGGTGTTGCGGAAGAAGCCGCGGTGCGAGCGGCCGATCGGCGTGCGCGCGGCGGCGACGATGTAGGCGTCTTGAATCTGTTTCATGGCACTCTCCTGTGGCCAATCGTCAATCTGGTTCGAGCGGCCGCCGCGGAACCGGCTTGGCCGGGCCGTTGGCGGCGCCCCCTCGAGGGGGAAGCGCCGAAGGCGCTACGGGGGTGGGTCAATTCCGCACGGGCTTGCCGGTTTGCAGGAAGCCCATGACCCGCTCTTGCGTCTTCGGGTGTTCGAGCAATGAACAGAAGTGCTTGCGCTCCAGCGTCATCAGGTATTCCTCGGTCACCAGCGAGCCGGCATCGACCTCGCCGCCGCAGACCACGTCGGCGATCAGGCCGGCGATGTGATAGTCGTGCGGGCCGATGAAGCCGCCGTCGCGCATCGCGACCAGCTGGGCCTTGATCGTCGCAATGCCGTTGCGGCCGGCCACCGGCACCAGCGTCTTCAGCGGCGCGCGCCAGCCGGTGTCGGCCATCGCCTTGGCTTCGGCGATCGCCACGTACAGCAGCTCGTCCTTGTTCGGCACGATCACGTCGTCATCGAGCAGGTAGCCCAGCTTGCGGCTTTCCAGCGCGCTGGTCCCCACGGTGGCCGTGGCCGCGGCCTGGAAGCCGTCCTTCGCGAAGGCCAGGTAGTCGGTGGAGCCGGCCGCCTTGGCCTTCTCGGCCGCACGGCGGGCGATGTAGGTCAGGCCGCCGCCGCCCGGCAGCAGGCCGACGCCCACTTCGACCAGGCCGACATAGCTTTCCATGTGAGCGACACGGCGCGCGCAGGCCACCGCGATCTCGCAGCCGCCGCCCAGTGCCATGCCGCGCACCGCGGCCACCGTCGGCACGCCGGCGTAACGCACGCGCAGCAGCGCGTCCTGCAGGCGCTTGATCTCCGGCGCGATGCCCTTGGCACCCATCTTCATGAAGGTGGGCAGCATGGCTTCCAGGTTGGCGCCGGCCGAGAACGGCTCGTCTGGCGACCAGATCACCAGGCCCTGGTACTTGGCCTCGGCGATCTCCACGCCCTTCAGCAGCCCTTCGATCACGCCGGGGCCGATCAGGTGCATCTTGCTGGTGATGCTGGCGATCAGCACCTCACCGTCCAGCGACCACAGGCAGATCTCGTCGTTCTTGAATTCCTCGGTGCCCGAAGCGAGCGGCGACACCGCGCCCTCGCCCAGCAGCTTCTCGGGGAAATGCTGGCGCTGGTAGACCGGCAGCGTCGAGCGCGGGACGTACTTGCCTTGCGCCGCGCTCCACGAGCCTTCGGGCGTGTGCACCCCGGTGCGGCCGTCGAACACCCAGGCCGGCAGCGGTGCGTTGCACAGCGCCTTGCCGGCCTCGATGTCTTCCTTGACCCACTGGGCCACCTGCTGCCAGCCGGCGTCCTGCCACAGCTCGAACGGGCCCTGCTTCATGCCGAAGCCCCAGCGCATCGCCAGGTCCACCTCGCGCGCCGAATCGGCGATGTCGGCCAGGTGCACCGCCACGTAGTGGAAGCTGTTGCGCAGGATGGCCCACAGGAACTGCGCCTGCGGGTTGCTCGATTCGCGCAGCAGCTTCAGCCGCTCGGCCGCGGGCTTCTTCAGGATGCGGTCGACGATGGCCTCGGCCTTGCCGCCGGCGGGGACGTAGTCCTTCTTGGCCAGGTCGAAGCGCAGGATGTCCTTGCCGACCTTCTTGTAGAAGCCGGCGCCGGCC
>CAZXLI010000338.1:0-7090 GCA_964641795.1 uncultured Bordetella sp.
CGTGCGGATCTCGTGGCTCATGGTCGCCAGGAACGCGCTCTTGGCCTCGTTGGCGCTCTCGGCCAGGCGTTTCGCGGCCTGCGCCTCGTCGAACAGGCGCGCGTTCTCGATCGCCACCGTCGCCTGCAGCGACAGGCCGTTCAAGAAGGCCAGGTCGTGGTCGTCGAAGGGTTTGCCGGCGGTGCGCCACACCGCCATCACGCCCTTGGCGACGCTGCCGGCCATCAGCGGCGCCACCATGAGGCGGTCTTCTTCCTCTTCCACCGGAGTGCCGGCGATCTGGATGCTACGCGGGTCGAGGTTGGTGTCGTTCACGAACTCGGCGCGGCCGGCCTGCACCAGCGAGCCGATGATGCCGGTGCCGGCCTGGATCTCGGTGGCCATCAGCTCCTTGGCGATGTCGCCCTCGGCGACGATGGCGCGGTAGCGGCTGCCGTCGCCTTCGGTGGGCAGGAAGATGGCGCTGGAGTCGCAGCCCAGCAGCTCGCGCGCATGGTGCGCGATGCGCTTCATCACGTCGGCCAGGTTCAGCGTGGCGGAGATGTCGCGGCCCACTTCGGCAAGGGCGGCGCTCTCGCGCGTGCGGCGCTGGTTCTCGGAGAACAGCAGGGCGTTCTGCATCGCCACGCCCATGGCCGAGGCCACCGTCTGCAGCAGGCGCGCCTCGGGCTCGCCGAACGCGTGCTCGCGCTCGAAGCTCTCCATCAGGATGGCGCCCAGCACCTGCTCGCCGGAGACGATGGGCACGCTGATGGATGCCAGCGCCACGTCGGTGCCCGGCACGATGCCGGCTACCGCCACCTCGGCCCGCGTGTGATGGATCCGCGGCTCGCGCCGCATCATCAGTTCGCGCCAGCGCTCCTCGCTCAGCAGCCCATCGGGCACCTGCAGCGGCTGCCCGTGTTCGCGCTCGTACAGGTAGCGCACGCGCCGGGTCGCCGGGTCGAACCAGCGGATGCCGATGTCCTGCGACCCGAGCACGTTGCACAGCGTGTCGCCCACCAGCGTGACGATGCCCAGGAAGTCGAGGTTGCCGCTGATGCCCTGCTGGATGCTGTTGATCACCGCCAGTTCGGCGTTGCGCTGCTCGGTCTCCTTCAGCAGGCGCTGGGTCTGGTCGAACAGGCGCGCGCTCTGCAGCGCCTGCGCCATCGAGGCGGCCACGGTCTGCAGCAGGCGCAGCTCGGCCTCGCCGAAGGCATGTTCGCGCTCGAAGTTCTCGACCGTCAGGTCGCCCAGCACGCGGTCGCCCGCCACCAGCGGCACGGTCATCATCGACAGGCCCTGCCGCGTGCCCGGGATGGCCTGGCCGCCGATGGCCAGCATCTCGGCCAGCGTGCCGACGATCACCGGCCGCCGCGTCGCGATCACCTGCTCGCCGAGCCCGCCGCGCTTCAGGGGCTTGATCCTGCGCTCGTGTTCGCGCAGCCGCACGCCCTGCTCGACCATGTACAGGCCTTCCCAGGTCATCGCATCGGTGTCGTACCAGGTGATGGCCAGGTTGGGCACGCCCAGCACCTCGCGCAGCTGGTCGCCCACGAGGTCGATGATGGCCTGGAAGTCCAGCGAGCCGGCCATGCCCTGCTGGATGCCGTTGATGATGGCCAGCTCACCGGCGCGCAGCTCGGCCTGCGCCTTGGCGGCCTCGAGCTCGGCGGTGCGCGTGGCGACCTTGCCTTCGAGTTCCTCGCCCCAGCGCGCGTTCGACAAGGCCACCGCGGCCTGCGCGGCCAGCATGCCGACCAGGTCGCGGTCGTTGTCGTGGAAGCGGCCGTAGGCCCCTTCGAGGTCGGCGTACAGGTGGCCGATCACCTGGTTGCCGGCCACCAGCGGGGCCACCAGGCATGAGCGCTGGTCGATCGGCTCGGCGCCCTCGGGGCCATGGCGCAGCCGCACGGCACGGGTGCGTCGCGCTTCCTCCAGCCACGGCGTCACCGCGGCCAGCAGCTCGGCCTCGGACTCGCCGCGCGGCAGCAGTGAGCCGGCCACGCGGGGTGCCTCGCCGGCCTGCGCCGGCTCGAGCACCAGCAGCACGCGCTCGGCGCCCAGCAGCTCGGTCACTTCGTCGACCAGGAAGTCGGCGATCTCGGCCGCACTGCGCAGTTCGTTCAGGCGCACGCCGGTGTCGACCAGGCGCTGGAACGGCTCGCGCAGGTTGGCGTTGCCGGCCAGGTGCTGCTCGCGCTCGGCCGGCGGCAGGTCCTGCTCGCGCGCATGGGCCAGCCAGGCGGCCAGGATCTCGCGCCGCTCGTCGACCTTGTTCAGCGCGTTGCGGCGCAGGCCCTCGTCGCTGAGGCCGGCCACGGCCTGCACGACGTAGCGGTAGGCCCGCACCAGCGCGTCGTGCGCTTCCTTGGCGGCTGCAGGGCCGCCGGCGGCGCGCAGTGCCTGGCTGTGGCGCCACCACAGCTCGTCGGGCATCATCGCGTCGAGCTTGGTCAGGCCATGGGCGCGGTGCAGCGCGGTGGCGCGGCGCGTGGCCGCCAGCGCCTTGCGTGGCTGGCCCGCCTCGAGCCAGGCCCGCGCCTCGCGCGCGAAATGGCTCAGCACGAAGGCGACCTCGTGGTCGTCGGACTGGGCGCGGGCGCGGGCGAAATGCGCGCCTGCGCTGGCCGGCCGGCCCGCGAGCAGGTCGATCATGCCCTGGGCCGCGGCCGCGGCCCCGGCCATGCGCCGCGCGGCCAGGCGCACGGTGGTGGCATGGGCCTCTTCCGTGGCGGCCTGCAGCGACTCACTGTGGCCCATGCGCCATTCGATCTCGACCAGGTTCCACATCGAAACCAGCTGGCCATGCAGGTTGCCCATGCGGCCCTGCGCCGCGACGGCCTGGCGCGACAGGCGCTGGCTGCGGCGAAACAGGCCCAGCTCGGAATAGGCTGCACCCAGGTTGCCGGCGATGACGGCCAGGCCGCCGGCATGGGCGGCCGCCTCGAAGGCCTCCTGCGCCTGGCGGTACAGGCGCAGCTGCGCGGCCTGGTCCGGCTCGTTGAATGTGAGCAGGTTCAGCGCGTGGCCCTGGCTGACCGGGTCGCCGCAGCGACGTGCCACCTCCAGCACGCGCCGCGCCTCGCGGTCGGCCTCGGCGGCACTGCCGAGCGCGTTCAGCGTGTGGGCCACGTTAACCGCCGCGCGTGCCTGCAGCGCCGTCCAGCCCTGGGCCTCGGCCAGGGCAGCGGCGCGGCGCGCGAGCGCCAGCGCCTCGGGCAGTTCGACGCGCGCCCGCACCTGGGCCGCTGCCAGCGCGAGCAGGCACATCGCTTGCAGCAGCGCCTGGCCGCTGCGCTCGGCCTGTGCCACGGCGTACCGAGCCGCCTGCAGCGATTCGTCGGCATTGCCGTCGCGGCCCAGCAGCAGCGAGCGGCGATGCCAGGCCCAGGCCTGCACGTCAGGGCTGCGGGCGTGGCGCTCGGCCAGCTGGCCGAGCGAAAGGCCCCCCGCGCGGGCAGCGTCGATGTGGCCGAGGTCGATCAGGTTGGCGCAACGCCAGTCCAGCAGCTCGGCGTATTCGGCCGCCGCGAGCCCGGCGATCTCGAGCGCCGCGGTCGCGGCCTCGACGGCGGCCTGCAGCTGGCCGGTCCAGCCGAGGTCGCGCACGCGGGCCAGCGCGGTCTGGCCGGCAGAGGTGGTCCTTGGTGATGTGGGGGCAGACGTCTTGTGTGTCATCGTGTCAGTGCCCGCCGCGCGGCGGGCTGTCCTGGAGGGCCCGCACCAGCGCATCGACGCGGATCGGCTTGGTCAGGTAGTCGTCCATGCCGGCGGCCAGGCAGTCCTCGCGGTCGCCCTGCATGGCATTGGCGGTCATCGCGACGATGCGCGGCCGCTCGCCATTGGGCCAGCGCGCGACGATGCGGCGCGTGGCCTCCAGGCCGTCCATCTCGGGCATCTGCACGTCCATCAGCACCAGGTCGTAGCGCTGGCGCTCGAGGCACTCGACCGCCTCGATGCCGTTGACTGCCAGGTCGGCGCGGTAACCCATCTGGCCCAGCAGGCGCAGCGCGAGCTTCTGGTTCACCACGTTGTCCTCGGCCAGCAGGATGCGCAAGGGGTGCCGCTCGGCCGCCTTCGGGTCGGCCACGGCCCGGGCCAGGGGCGCTGGCGCTTCGGGCAGCGCCACCGCCGGGGCCCGGATGCTGAACGTGAAGCGGCTGCCCTGGCCCGGTCCGTCGCTGTGGACGCTCATGTTGCCGCCCATCAGTTCGGCCAGCCGCTGGCTGATGACCAGGCCCAGGCCGGTGCCGCCGTAGCGGCGCGTGGTGCTGGCATCGGCCTGGCTGAAGTGCTGGAACAGCCGCGCAATGCCCTCGGGCGTGAGGCCGATGCCGCTGTCGCGCACCTCGAACCGCAGTTCGTCGCCCGCGCCGCGCTGCACGCTCAAGCGCACTTCGCCGGCCTCGGTGAACTTCACCGCGTTGGACAGCAGGTTCAGCAGAACCTGGCGCAGGCGGGTGATGTCGCTGACGATGCCACGCGGCACATCGGGCGCGATGTCCAGGGCGAGCGCCAGGCGCTTGTCGGCGGCGCGGTGGCGCACCAATTCCAGCGCCGAGTGCACGCAGTCGGCCAGCGCGAAGGGCTGCAGCTCCAGGTCCATGCGGCCGGCCTCGATCTTCGAGAAATCGAGGATGTCGTTGATGATGGTCAGCAGCGCGTCGCCGGAGTCGCGGATGGTGGTGGCGTAGTCGCGCTGCTCGGCGCTGAGATCGGTGTCCAGCAGCAGGCCGCTCATGCCGATCACCGCGTTCATCGGCGTGCGGATCTCGTGGCTCATCGTCGCCAGGAACACGCTCTTGGCCTCGTTGGCGCTTTCGGCCGCGGCGCGCGCGGCCTGGGCTTCGTTGAACAGGCGCACGTTCTCGATGGCGATGATGGCCTGGTCGGCAAAGGACTGGGCCAGCGCGATGTCGGCTTCGCTGAAGGCCTCGGGCTTGTCGCGCTGGAAGGCCAGCACGCCCAGGCGCTCGGTGCCGCGCAGCAGCGGCAGCAGCAGCGAGGCCTGGCAGCCGGTGTCGCGCTGCACGTTCTGCTCGTGCGGGGGCAGCTCGATGGCCCCCCAGTCCGGGATGTGCAGCGGCAGCCCCGACAGCAGCGCGCGCGATGGGAAGTTCAGGGCCGGGTCCAGCGGAATCCTGGCGAAGGTGGCGGGCCCGACGCCTGCCACCGTGGCGCTGCGCATGGCCGCCAGCTCGTCGCCGTCCAGCCGCAGGTACGCCGTGCGGAAGCAGCGCAGCAGGCGCCGCGCGCTGCTGACGATGACCTCGAACACCGGCATCACGTCGGTGGGTGATTGGCTGATCACGCGCAGCACGTCGGCACTGGCGGTCTGCCGGGCCAGCGCCTGCTGCGTCTCGTCGAACAGCCGCGCGTTCTCGAAGGCCACGCCCATGCTCGAGGCCAGCGTCTGCAGCAGCCGCACCTCGGCCGCGCCGAAGGCGTCGTAGCGCTCGTGGTGCTGCAGGCTGAGGTAGCCGGTGACGGTGTCGCCGACGATCATCGGCACGAAGGCCGCGGCCTTGGGCGTGCGCGTGCCGGGCAGGGTGGAGTTGCCCCACTTGGCGAGCACCGCTTCGTCGACGCGGTTCTCCACCAGCGGCTCGCGCGTGGCGATGAGGTGCTGGCGCGACTTCGGCAGCGGCCGCACCAGCGCTTCGCTCAACGCACCGGACTCGATGCTGAACACGATGTGCTCGGTGCCCGCCGCGTGGTCGAAGGTGCCGATGACGACGCTTTGCGCCTCGAAGATGTCGCGCACCTTGTGGCCCACCAGTTCGGCGATGGCCTGGAACTGCAGCGATCCGGCGATGCCGCGCTGCACGGCGTTGATCGTCGCCAGCTCGGCGGCGCGGGCTTCGGTCTCCTTCAGCAGGCGCTGCGTCTCGTCGAACAGGCGGGCGCTCTCCAGCGCGACGCTCATGCTGGCGGCCAGCGTCTCCAGCAGCCGCACGTCCGAGTCGCTGATGGTGTCTTCGCGCTCGAAGTCCTTGAGCTCGATGGCGCCGCGCACCTTGCCGCCGCTGGCCAGCGGCACCAGCACCAGCGAGCGTGGCATCGCCTTGCCCGGCGGCGGGCTGCTGCCGAGACGCCGCAATACCGCTTCGGCGTCGCGGTTCACCAGCAGGGTCTGCCCACTGCTCATCAGGTGGTGGGTGCTGCCCTGCGCCTGCAGCGGGACCGCGTCGATGCGCAGGCGCTGGCCGCGTTCGACCAGGTAGGGAAAGTGCTGCAGGCCCTGTGCGGTGTCGAAGGCGCGAATGCCGATGTCACGGCCCGCGAAGACCTGGCGCAGGCGGTCGCCGACGGCGTCGTAGATGCCCTGGACGCTCAGCTCGCCGGCCAGCGCCTGCTGCAGGCTGTTGATCAGCGCCAGCTCGGCATTGCGCGCCTCGGTCTGCCGCAGCAGGCCCTGGTTCTCGAAGCGCATGCGGATCGATTCCATCAGCGCGCCGTGGTGGCGCAGGCCGTAGAGCAGGGTGCTCAGCGTGAAGAACGCGCTGCCCACGGCGCTGACCCAGGCGAACAGGCCGCCGGCCACCACGCAGCAGACAACGAACGGCAGCGTCAGCCCGGCGCACAGGGCCACCATGCTGGGCAGGTAGATCGCGGTGGCCATGGTCACCGCCATCACGTTGGCCAGCACCGCGATCACCAGCACGGCCAGCCGTGCCGGCTCGGTGCCGAAGAACAGTGGCGCCGACAGGCCCCACACCAGGCCGTAGCCGATGTCGAACAGCAGTTGCCAGTGCAGCGCGCGGGCCGTGCGGCCGGCCTGCAGATGCGCCCTCTGGCGGGGCGCCACCAGCAGGTAGTAGGTCGCCACCAGCAGCACCAGCGCGGCGCCCCAGGCCCAGAGCCCGCGCGCACCGCCCATCGCCTGGAGCGCCGCGCCATAGATGGTGGCGCCCACCAGCGAAGGCGCCAGGCCCTGGCGCACGTCGCGCAGCAGCACCTGGCACTGCGTGGCCCGGATCTGCTCGCGCAGCGCCTGCGATTCACTCATGCCGGCCTCGGGTGAGCATCAGCGCATCGACCAGTGCCTGCACGCGGATCGGCTTGGTCAGGTAGTCGTCCATGCCGGCGGCCAGGCATTCCTCGC
>CAZXLI010000339.1:0-7048 GCA_964641795.1 uncultured Bordetella sp.
ATCGAGTACTTCTACGAGTCGCGCTTGCGCGGCGAAGCGGGGCCTGTGGCCGACAAGCATGTCCACCCCGCCGAGCCACGCTCGCTGCGGCTCACGCTGCGGCTGGCCCTCTGATCGACCGCACCGGCTACAGCGCCGCGCTGACCAGCATCACCAGCGCCGCCACCGCCATCACCGCCGTCGCGGTCCAGCCGAACACCTTGTGCCGCAGCGTGATGGTGAGCGCGCCCATCAACCGACGCGACTGGCCCACCCCCATCATCACCACCATGATCGGCACCGAGATCACGCCGTTGACGATGGCGCTCCACACCAGCGCCTTGATCGGGTCGAGCTCGTAATAGCTCATCAGTGCGCCGATGCCCGTGGCCGCGATGATGATGGCGTAGAAGCCGCGTGCCTCGTGGAATCCGTGCGAGAGCCCGGCCTTCCAGCCGAACACCTCGCTCACCGCATACGCCGCCGAGCCGGCCAGCACCGGCACTGCCAGCAGGCCGGTGCCGATGATGCCCAGCGCGAAGATCGCGAACGCGAACTCGCCGGCCACCGGGCGCAGCGCCTCGGCGGCCTGCGCGGCGGTCTGGATCTGCGTGATGCCGTGCAGGTTCAAGGTGACCGCGGTGGCGATCACGATGCACAGCGCGATCGCGTTCGAGAACAGCATGCCGATGTAGGTGTCCTGCTTGATGCGGAACAGGTGTTCCTCGGCGTAGGCCCGATCGCTCTTCAGCTCCGCGGCGTCGGGCCGGCGATGCTGGTCTTCCACCTCCTGCGCGGCCTGCCAGAAGAACAGGTAGGGGCTGATCGTCGTGCCCAACACGGCCACCACCATGCTGGCGTAGTCGGCGATGGCCACGTCTTTTGGAAAGTATCGCCACGGCGCCAGCGACTCGGCCAGCGCCTGGCGGAACGGCACCTGCACCACCATCACCACCGCGAAGTAGGCGAACAGCGCCAGCGTCAGCCACTTCAGGATGCGCACCGAGCGTTCGTACGAGAAGAACACCTGGCCCAGCACGCACACCGCGCCGAACATCACGATGTACAGCGTGTGGTGGCCACCGGCCAGCAGGCGCGCGGCCTCGGCCATGGCGCCGATGTCGGCCGCGATGTTGATGGTGTTGGCCACCACCAGCAGGCTCACCAGGCCCAGCGTCAGCCAGCGCGGGCAGAGCTTGGCGATGTTGGCGGCCAGCCCTTCGCCGGTGACCCAACCGATGCGGGCCGAGAGCATCTGGATGCCGATCATCAGCGGCGTGGTCAGCAGCAGCGTCCACACCAGGCCGAAGCGGAACTGCGAGCCGGCCTGGCTGTAGGTGGCGATGCCGCTGGGGTCGTCGTCGGCGGCGCCGGTGATGAGGCCGGGGCCCAGGCGCCGGGCCAGCGCGCGGGTTTCGGGAATCGATTGGCGTGCCGAGGCGAGAAGGCGGTTCAGCCAGGGTTGACGTTGCACGAGGTGTTGCATGGGAAGCTCCTGTCGCCGTGCCATGCACGGCGCAGAACCTCGGCGCGGGCCATGGCGGCCCGGTGTGCCGGGGCGGGTGGTTGGATCGAAGCCCCCACCGCCCGGCGCGTCAGCATGTCCGGCTAGCGGCCGGCAGCGAAACGATCGGACGGCGAAGGCCAGCAACTAGGCGCTGGGTTCATGGCAAGGCCGTCGAGTGAAGGAAGGCGGATTATCGGTGTTCAGGGGCCTGCTTGCCCACCCCATGCGTGGGCATTTGCCGCGGCAAACCCTGTCGCCTGGCTGTCGCCGCGGCCGGGCTACAGCCGCCGCAGCATCGCCGGCACGATGAGCTTGTGCACCGGCACCACCGCGCCCATGTACAGGCGGCCGAGCGTGTTGTGGATCCACACCACCGTGGTGGCGGCCACGCGCGGCCGCCCGCCTTCGGCATGGCGGCACACCGAGACCTGCACGTCCAGGTGCTTGTCCGAATCGCCGAGGATCACTTCGTCGTCGCTCAGGTACAGCAGCGAGAAGATGCCGACGCGATCACCGACGCGGTAGGCCTGCGCCGGCTTGTCCGGATCGACCTGGCCCAGCGCGCCGAGGTTCTTCAGCCCCAGCCGCGCGACCACCCGGTTGCGCACGGCCATCAGCGTGTTCACCCAGTGCGGCGTGCGCGACAACAGGTCGAGGTACAGCGCCAGGGCACTCGGGCCGCCGGGCGGCACCGGCAGTTCGAAGCAATCGTGGAAATGCGCGCCGGCGAGGCGGCGGCTGATCTCGCTGCCGGCGGGGATGGAGGCGGTGTGGCTCATCGTGAGCCACATTCTGGATCACTCCAGCTTCAGCCCGATGTCGCGGATCACCGCGCCCCAGCGCTCGCGCTCCTGGCGTGCGAACTCGTTCATCTGCGCCGGCGTGCCGGGCATCGCCTCGACGCCCAGGGTCTGGAAGCGGGCCTTGACCATGGTGCTGTCCAGCGCTGCGACCAGGGCCTTGTTCAGGCGCTCGATCTCCGCCGGCGGCGTTGCCGCGGGCACCGCCACGCCCTGCCAGGCAAAGGCCTCGAAGCCGGCCAGGCCCTGCTCGATCATGGTCGGCACCTCGGGCAGCGTCTTCATGCGCGTGGCGCTGGCCACCGCCAGCGGCCGCAGTTTGCCCGTGGTGATGTAGGGCATGCCGCCGGCCGATTCCACCAGCATGAACGGCAGCTGCCCGCCCATCAGGTCCTGCAATGCCGGCGCGGCGCCGCGGTAGGGCACGTGCGTCAGGGTCAGGCCGGTGCGCTGACGCAGCAACTCGGTGGCCAGGTGGTGCGGCGTGCCGGCACCGGGCGACGCGTAGTTCACGCCGCCGGGCTGCGCCTTGACCCAGGTGACGAACTCCTTGAAGGACTTGGCCGGCACCTGGGGCCCGACCACCAGGATCAGCGGAAAGCGCACCAGCATGCCCACCGCGGCCAAGTCCTTGTCGGCGTTGTAGGGCAGCTTCGGGTACAGCCAGGGGTTGGTGGCCAGCGTGGCGTAGTCGGCCGTCAACAGCACGCGGCCGATCTCGCGGCTCTTGGCCACATAGTCGGCCGCCAGGTTGGTGGCGGCGCCCGGCTTGTTGTTGACGACGATGGTCTGGCCGAGCTGCCTGCTCATCGCATCAGCCACTGTCCGGGCCACGACGTCCGAGCCGCCGCCCGGGGCGAAGCCGACGACCCACTCGATGCTGCGGGCGTCCTGCGCGAAGGCGGGCATCGCGGCCGACAAGGCAAGCGCAGTGAAGTGACGACGGGACAGGGCAAGGGGGCGGTGGGTCATGGGACGTCTCCTGGTGAACTGCGGAATCGGGCAGGCAAGGCCTTGCCCAGCGCGGCCGCCATGGCCGCGCTGTTAAGACGATAGGAAGGCTAGTAGCTGCCGGGCGGCGCGGACCCCGGGCCGGAATCGAAGCCGCGCGCCAGCTCACTGGCCGCACGCACCAGCAGGCTGGTGTCGACGCCGACCGCGACGAACAGCGCGCCGGCCTCGAGGTAGCGCCGCGCCAGCGCCGGATCCGCGCTCAACACGCCCGGCGCCTTGCCGGCGGCGCGTACGGTGGCGATGCCGTCGAGGATCGCGCGCTGCACGTCCGGATGGCCCGGCTGGCCGCGCAAGCCCATCGACGCCGACAGGTCGGCCGGGCCGAAGAACACACCATCGACGCCGGGCGCCGCGGCGATCTCGCGCAGGTTCTGCATCGCTGCCACTGTCTCGGCCTGCACCAGCAGGCACATCTGCTCGTCGGCCATGTGCAGATAGTCGGTGACCTGCGCCCACCGCGAAGCCCGCGCCAGCGCCGCGCCCATGCCGCGCACGCCCTCGGGCGCGTAGCGCATCGCGCGCACCATCGCCGCGGCCTGCTCGGCGTCGTCGATCATCGGCACCAGCAAGGTCTGCGCGCCGATGTCCAGGTACTGCTTGACCAGCGCGACATCGGCCTGCACCGGCCGCACCACCGGCTGCACCGGGTAGGCCGAGATCGCGCGCAGCTGGGCGAGGATGCTGCGCGGGTCGTTCGGCGCATGCTCGCCATCGAGCAGCAGCCAGTCGAAGCCGCAGCCGGCCAGCGCCTCGGCCACGTCGGGGCTGGCAAAGCCATGCCACAGGCCGATCTGCGGCCGGCCGGCGCGCAGCGCGTCGCGGAAATGATTGCGGGGCATCGTGATCGCCATGGCCGCGCCTTTCAGGTGATACGGAAGGCCACGGCGCCGAGCGGGCCGTAGTCGACATGGAAGGTGTCGCCGGCCTTCGCGGGCGTGGGCCGCGTGAAGGAGCCGGCCAGCACCACGTCGCCGGCGTTGAGCTGCTCGTCGTAGCGGGCGATCTTGTTGGCCAGCCAGGCCACGCCGGTGGCCGGATGGTTCAGCACGCCGGCCGCAAGGCCGGTCTCCTCGATCACGCCGTTCTTGTACAGCAGCGCCCCGACCCAGCGCAGGTCCACCGCATCGGGCTTGACCGGCCGGCCGCCGAGCACGATGCCGGCATTGGCCGCGAAGTCGCTGATCGTGTCGACGACCTTGCGCATGACCTTGGTCTCGCGGTCGAACTGCTCGATGCGCGCATCGATGATCTCGACCGCCGGGCAGACGTACTCGGTAGCGGCCAGCACCTCGAACAGCGTTGCACCCGGGCCCTTCAGCGGCCGGCCCAGCACGAAGGCCAGCTCGACCTCGATGCGCGGCAGGATGAAGCGCGCGGCCGGGATGTCGCTGCCCTGCTCGAAGAACATGTCGTCCATCAGCGGTGCGAAATCGGGCTCGTCGATCTGGCTGGCCAGTTGCATCGCGCGCGAGGTCAGGCCGATCTTGCGGCCGCGGATGCGCCGGCCGTCGGCCACTTCCAGCGCCACCCAGGCGCGCTGGATCGCGTAGCCATCGTCCACCGTCATCTCCGGGTGGCGCAGCGAGAAGTGACGCACCTGGGTGCGGGTCTTGCGGGCCTGGTACAGCTCGCGCGCCAGGGCCTGGATGGTGTCGTCGGTCAGCATGTCAGGGGTTCTTCGCCGCGTTGTTAAGGGCATGCAGGTTACCGAGCTTGGCGTCGAACACCTCCGCGCCCTCGTCGACCTGCAGCGTGACACCCACGCGCCGCGGCGCCAGCAGCGGACCGATGTCCGCCCCGCCCTGCGCGATCGGGCCGTCGAGGTTGGCAGTGCAGAGCACGACGACATGCGGCATCTCGGCCATCCTCGTCGGGGGTCAGAGCCGGCCACCGGCCAGCGCCGGCGAGCGCGGCGCGCCGATGTCGTCCAGGTCCGCCGGCATCGGCGACACCGGGAACACCGCGTTGATCTGGCCCGTGCCCGAGCTCGGGAAGAACGGTGTCACCACGTCGACGCCACGGTCGTAGTGGTGCCAGCCCAGGGCGCCGAGCAGCATGGCGGTGTCGTGCATGAAGCCTTCGCCGTGGCCCTTGCTGGCGTACTCGGGCAGCATCTCGCAGAAGGTGGACCACTCGCCGCGCTGCCACATGCCCACCACATGGTGGTCGAGCTGCTCCAGGAAGGGGCTCCACATCTTGTCGCGGTACTCGTCGGCCAGGCCGTTCTGCGCGAACCGGTGGCTCAGCGATCCGCTGGCGAAAAACGCCACGGTGCCGTCGTAGTGGTCTTCCACCGCGCGGCGGAAGGCCCAGCCCAGGCGGGCGCTGTCGGCCAGGTAGTGCACCGTGCACAACGCGGACACCGACACCACCTTGAAGTGCTGGTCGGCATTCATGTAGCGCATCGGCACCAGCGTGCCGTATTCCAGCGGCAAGGTGGTGGCCGAATGCGCCAGCGTCGGCACGCCGCGCTCGCTGGCCTCACGCGCCAGCAGCTTGCCCAGCGCCGGGTTGCCCGGGTACTCGTAGGGCATGTTGCTGATGAAGTGCGGCAGCTCGTTGCTGGTGTACAGGCCCTGGAAATGCGGGGCGCAGTTGATGTGGTAGCCCGCGTTCACCAGCCAGTGCGTGTCGAACACGACGATCGTGTCCACCCCCAGCTCGCGGCAGCGCCGGCCGATCTCGATGTGGCCGTTGATCGCGGCCTGCCGCTTGCCTTTGCCGGGGCCGTCGATCTCGCTCAGGTACATCGACGGGACGTGCGTGATCTTCGCGGCGAGTGCCAGTGTTCCCATGTCATGCTCCCCAGTGCGGGATGTGATGCGAGCCCATGGAGACGGCGACGTTCTTCGGCTCCAGGAACACCTCGTAGCTCCAGCTGCCGCCCTCGCGGCCGGTGCCGCTGGCCTTGGTGCCGCCGAAGGGCTGGCGCAGGTCGCGCACGTTCTGGCTGTTGACGAAGCACATGCCGGCCTCGATGGCCGCGGCCACGCGCAGCGCGCGGCCGACGTTCTCGGTCCACACGTAGCTGGACAGGCCGTAGGCGATGTCGTTGGCCTGGGTGATCGCGTCGGCCTCGTCGTCGAACGGGATCAGGCAGGCCACCGGGCCGAAGATCTCTTCCTGCGCGATGCGCATGCGGTTGTTCACGTCGCCGAACACCGTGGGCAGCACAAAGTGGCCGGCGCGCAGGCCTTCGGGCACTTCGGGCCGCGCCAGGCCGCCAGTCAGCAGCGTGGCGCCTTCCTGCGGCCCCAGCTCGATGTAGCTGCGCACCTTGGCCAGGTGCGCGGCGCTGACCATCGGGCCAATGATGGTGCGCTCGTCCATCGGGTCGCCGACCGCGATGCGCTGCGCCCGCTCGACGAAGCGGCGCGCGAACTCGGCATACACGCTGCGCTGCACGAAGATGCGCGAGCCGGCGGTGCAGCGCTCGCCGTTGTTCGAGAAGATCATGAACACCGCGGCATCGAGCGCACGGTCGAGGTCGGCGTCCTCGAAGATCACGAACGGGCTCTTGCCGCCCAGCTCCATGCTGAACTTCTTCAGCCCCGCGGCCTTGACGATGCGCTGCCCGGTGGCGGTGGACCCGGTGAACGAGATCGCCCGCACATCGGGGTGCGTGCACAGCGGCTCGCCGGCCTCGGCGCCGTAGCCGTGCACGATGTTCAGCACGCCCGGCGGCCGGCCGGCCTCGGTGGCCAGCTGGCCGAAGGACGAGATGCTCATCGGCGAGAGCTCGCTCATC
>CAZXLI010000340.1:0-6948 GCA_964641795.1 uncultured Bordetella sp.
CGAACTGCGGCAGTTCGTCCAGCGAGGTGCGGCGCAGGAAGGCGCCGAAGCGCGTGATGCGCGAGTCGCCCTTGGTGGCCTGCTTGACGACCTCGCCATCGTCCATTGCGCGCATCGAGCGCAGCTTGTAGACGATGATCTCCTCGCCGTCGAGCCCGTTGCGGCGCTGGCGGAAGATCACCGGCCCCGGCGAGCTGAGCTTCACGCCGATGGCCAGCGCCAGCAGCAGCGGCGAGGTGAGCAGCAGGATGGTGGAGGCCAGCACGATGTCGCTGGCGCGCTTGACCAGTCGGTTGGTGCCTGTGAAGGGTGTCTCGCAGATGCCGACCACCGGCACGCCGTTCATGTCCTGCAGCCGGCCCTGGATGATGCTGATGCCGAAGACGTCGGGCACGAAGTAGATCGACGCCGTGGTGCCCTGGATGTCCTCGAGCAACTCGATGATGCGCGGCTGCGAGCCGAGTGCCAGCGTGATGTAGACATCGCGGATGCCGTGGCTGCGCACGTAGGGCGCGACATCCTTCAGGCCGCCCATGCGCAAGGGACTTGCATCGTCGTGCACGCGACTGTCGTTGCGGTCGTCGAAGAAGCCCACGAAATCGGTGCCCTGGGCACGGCCTTCGCGCAGCGCCGTGGCCACCTTGACGCCCAGCGCCCCGGCGCCGATCACCACGGCCGGGCGCCGGTTCTCGGGCTGCACGGCCTGCCACTGCAGGACGCGGCGGCCGATCATCATGCCCAGCATCTGCAGCACCGGCGTCAGCAGCGCCCAGAACAGCAGCACATCGGTTTCGAAGAAGTTCAGGCTGCGTGTGGCATAGCCGCACAGCGCCAGGATCAGCAGCAGCATCAGCCACGAACTGGCGATGTCGACCGCCGCGGTGAGGTAGCGGTCGCGGAAGCGGTTGCGACCGGGAAAGGTGAGCGCGAACACCAGCAGGCACAGCGTCAGGTCGGGGCGCAGGACCGGCTCGTCCGACCACAGCAACGCCAGCAGGTAGACCGAGACCGTGATCGTCGGTTCGAGAAAAGCCGCGATCAGCGATGTGACCGACTGCGGCGCGCTGTAGAAGTTGCGGGTGTGTCGGTTTTCGAACATCGGGACGTAGCCGGGGAGGCCGGCGCCAGCGGTCGCGCCCTCGTGCGCAGGCCCGCCGGTCGTTTCAAGGCCGGGATTGTGAGTCATTTCCACTGGGCAACGACCTCGGAAACCGAGGGTTACAGGCAGCACTGGCCAAGGGCGCGCAGGTCCGGCTGCCTACAATCGAACGATGATCGACAAGCTCAATGCGCTGCTCGCGCCAGCGCTGATGGAGCGCCTGACCCTGGTGGTGAACCATGTGCTGGCGAGCGAGCCGCAGGCGTCGGCGCGCTTGCTGCCGCACAGCGGCCGCCTGCTGCTGCTGGAACTGCAGAACTGGCCACGGCTGCTGCCGCCGCCGCCGCGCATGGCCTTCCGGGTCACGCCCGCGGGCCTGTTCGAATGGGCGGCCGATGCCTCTGCGGCGGACGCGCCCGATCTGCTCGTGCGCGTCGATGCGGCCAACCCGGCTGCCCTGGTGCTGGGCGTGCTGTCCGGCGCGCAGCCATCGCTGGCCATCGAAGGCGATGCCCAACTGGCAGGCGACGTCGACTGGCTGCTGAAGAACCTGCGCTGGGATGTCGAGGCCGACCTCGAGCGGCTGTTCGGCCCGGCGGCAGCGCATGAGTTGCATCGCCTGGGCTCGTGGCTGGCGCAGGGCCTGCGCACGGCAATGGCCGGCGCTTCCGCGATGGCCGGCCGCATGCGCTCACGCTGATGCGGCATTTCTTCCGGCTCGTCTACATCGGCATCACGGTCCTGCGCTTCGGGCTGGACGAGGTGGCGCTGTCGGGCTTCCGGCAGCGCTGGGTGCGCGCGATGGTGCGGGTGGCCACGCTCGGGCGCCGATTGGAGGCGCCGCGCGGCGAACGCCTGCGCGTGGCCCTGGAACGCCTGGGTCCGATCTTCGTCAAGTTCGGCCAGGTGCTCAGCACGCGGCGCGACCTGCTGCCGCTGGACGTGGCCGACGAACTGACGCGCCTGCAGGACCGCGTGCCGCCCTTTCCCAGTGCACAGGCCATCGCACTGGTCGAGCGCGCGTTCGGCCGCCGCATCGACGAGGTGTTCCTGAGCTTCGACGCCGAGCCGGTGGCCAGCGCCTCGATTGCGCAGGTGCACTTCGCGGTGCTCAAGAGCGGACGCGAGGTGGCGGTGAAGGTGCTGCGCCCCGGCATGCTGGAGGTCATCGAGCAGGACCTCGCGCTGATGCACACGCTGGCGCGGTTGGTCGAGCGCGTCTGGACCGATGGCAAGCGCCTGAAGCCGCGCGAGGTGGTGGCCGAGTTCGATATCTACCTGCATGACGAGCTGGACCTGGTGCGCGAGGCGGCCAATGCCGCCCAGCTGCGGCGCAACATGCAAGGCCTGGGCCTGGTGCTGGTGCCCGAAATGGTGTGGGACTTCTGCACCAGCGGCGTGATCGTGATGGAGCGCATGAACGGCGTGCCCATCGGCCAGGTGGCGCGGCTGCGCGAGGCCGGGGTGGACATCAAGAAGCTCGCGCGCGATGGCGTCACGATCTTCTTCACCCAGGTGTTCCGCGACGGTTTCTTCCATGCCGACATGCACCCGGGCAACATCCAGGTCAGCATCGATCCGAAGACCTTCGGGCACTACATCGCGCTGGACTTCGGCATCATCGGCACGCTCACCGAGTGGGACAAGGAATACCTGGCGCAGAACTTCCTCGCCTTCTTCCGTCGCGACTACAAGCGGGTGGCCGAACTGCACGTGGAGAGCGGCTGGGTGCCGCCGAACACCCGGGTCGACGCACTGGAGAACGCGATCCGCGCGGTGTGCGAGCCGCATTTCGACCGACCGCTGAAGGACATCTCGCTCGGGCAGGTGCTGATGCGGCTGTTCCAGACCTCGCGCCGCTTCAATGTCGAGATCCAGCCGCAGCTGGTGCTGCTGCAGAAGACGCTGCTCAACATCGAAGGCCTCGGGCGCCAGCTCGACCCCGAGCTCGACCTGTGGAGCACCGCCAAGCCCTTCCTCGAGCAGTGGATGAACAGGCAGATCGGCTGGGCGGGGCTCGTCGAGCGCTTCCAGAACGAGGCGCCGCGCTATGCCCAGCTGCTGCCGGAGCTGCCACGCCTGGTTCACCAGGCCCTGGTGCGTCGGCACGACACCGACCCGGCCCTGCTGGCCCTGCTGGCCGAGCAGCGGCGCACCAACCGGCTGCTGGGCCTGCTGCTGGCCGGCATCGGCGGCGCGCTGCTGGGCCTGGCGCTGGCATGGTTGCTGCTGCACGGGGGAAGTTGAGGGTCCCGTAGTGGCGAGCCCCGAGGCGCCGCGGTGGCGCACGGGGATAATGCGCCGCGTCCGTCGTCAGCCCCATCCCCGTGCGCGCATGAACACCACCCTCGTTGTCTTCGTCGTGTTGTACCTGCTGGGCACGCTGGCCCTCGGCGTATGGGCCGGCACCCGCATCAAGAACACGGCGGACTTCGCCATCGCCGGCCGCAGCCTGCCGCTGATCATGGTGGTCACGACCACCTTCGCCACCTGGTTCGGCGCCGAGACGGTGATGGGCATCCCGGCGAAGTTCGTGCAAGGCGGCCTCAACGCGATCGTCGAAGACCCGTTCGGCGCCGGCACCTGCCTGGTCCTGGTGGGCCTGTTCTTCGCAACCAAGCTGTACAAGCAGAACCTGCTGACCATCGGCGACTTCTACCGCCGCCGCTTCGGCAAGGGCATCGAGGTGTTCTGCAGCGCGGCCATCATCCTCAGCTACCTCGGCTGGGTGGCGGCGCAGATCACCGCGCTGGGCCTGGTCTTTTCGGTGCTGACGCAAGGGGCGATGAGCGAGACCGCCGGCATGATCGTCGGCACCCTCGCGGTGCTGATCTACGTGGTGATCGGCGGCTTCCTGGCCGTGGCCTGGACCGACTTCATCCAGATGATCGTGCTGGTGATCGGCCTGTCGGTGATCGCGGTGTTCTCGGCCGACCTCGCTGGCGGTACCGACAAGGTGCTGGCGATGGTCCAGTCGAAGGACCTGTTCAAGTTCCTGCCCGAGCCGAGCTTCAAGGACGTGGCGTTCTTCATTGGCGCGGGCCTGACGATGATGCTGGGCAGCATTCCGCAGCAGGACGTGTTCCAGCGCGTGATGTCGGCCAAGAACGCGTCCACCGCCCGCAATGGCGCGGTGATCGGCGGCCTGAGCTACATCCTGTTCGCCTTCGTGCCGATGTTCATCGTCGCCAGTGCGGTGGTGGTGATGGGCCAGCAGGCGCTGGACATCGCGAAGGACGACTACCAGCGTCTGCTGCCGACCTTCGTGCTGACCAAGATGCCGCTGCTGATGCAGATCCTGTTCTTCGGCGCGCTGCTGTCGGCCATCAAGAGCACCTCTTCGGCGACGCTGCTGGCGCCTTCGACCAGCTTCGTCGAGAACATCCTCAAGAACCTGCGGCCGCACATGAACGACAAGCAGCAACTGCTGGCGATGCGCTGGACCATCGTGGCCTTTGCCGGCCTGGTGCTGGCCTACGCGATTGCGATGAAGGGCACGCCGATCTACGACCTGGTGTCGGCGGCTTACCAGGTGACGCTGGTCGGGGCCTTCGTGCCGCTGGTGATGGGCCTGTACTGGAAGCGTGCCACGACGCAGGGCGCCATCGCCTCGGTGGCAGCGGGCATCGCGGTGTGGATCCTGTTCTTCCCGCAGGTCAGCCACCTGGGCGAGGCCTTCCCCGGCCAGTTGGCCGGGCTGATCGCCGCGTTGGGCGGCATGGTGCTGGGTTCGCTGGCGCCGCAGTGGCTCGAAAACCGGCACGACACCCGGCATCACATCGCGGGCTTGAACTAGTTCGCGCCGGCCCCATTTGGGCGCGGCGGTCGGCGCGGTGCCGCCGCACTTATAATTTTCTGTTTTGCGTCAAGGGTTTAGTCATGCCGATCTACGCTTATCGCTGCGCTGCCTGTGGCCACGCGAAGGACGTGCTGCAGAAACTCAGCGACCCCGTGCTCACCGTCTGCCCGGCCTGTGGTGCCGAGGCCTTCTCCAAGCAGCTCACTGCTGCGGGCTTCCAGCTCAAGGGGTCCGGCTGGTACGCCACCGACTTCAAGGGCGGGGCCAGCCCGGCGCCGGCCGCGTCGGCAGAGGCTGCCAAGCCTGCCGCCGGGGGTGACGCCGCGGCACCGGCACCCGCGCCGGCAGCGGCCGTTCCTTCCACGCCTTGCGGCGGCAGTTGCGCCTGTCACTGAGCGCACGCGTCCGCGTCCGAGAGCACAGACTTGAAGAAATACCTCATCGCCGGCCTGCTGGTGTGGCTGCCGCTGGCCATCACCCTGTGGGTGCTGGCCTGGCTGTACGGCGCGATGGACGGCATGTTCCTCGGCCTGCTCTCGGTGCTGCAGAAGGTGCTGCCCGAAGGCGGCGATGCCGCGCTGGAACGGCTGCGCCACATCCCGCTGCTCGGCGTGATCGTGATGCTGGCGATCCTGCTGGGCACCGGCGTCTTCGCCACCAACATCTTCGGCCAGTGGTGGCTGCGCCAGTGGGACCGCCTGCTGTCGCGCATCCCGCTGGTCAAGTCGATCTACAGCTCGGTCAAGCAGGTCTCCGACACGCTGTTCTCCAGCGACGGCAATGCCTTCCGCGAGGCGGTGCTGGTGCAGTACCCGCACCAGGGCTCGTGGACCATCGCCTTCGTCACCGGCAAGCCCAGCCTGGAGGTCGCGGCGCACCTGGAGGGCGAGCATGTCAGCCTGTACGTGCCCACCACGCCGAACCCCACGTCCGGCTTCTTCCTGATGATGCCGCGCAGCGCGATCCGCACGCTGCAGATGAGCGTCGACGAAGCCCTGAAGTACATCATCTCGATGGGTGTGGTGGCGCCGCCGCCACCCGCGCCCCCGGCCGTGCGGCCGGGGGAGGCCGACCCCAATCGGGTGGGTTGAACGCCCTTCGGCAGGCGTTCAACCCGGAGGGCCGCCGGCCCCACCCGCCATCCCACCGCATCCCTTGCATTCATGCGGACGCGCGAGCGCTGAAAGCGCCGCGGCGCCGCCTCCCGACACCGAGAGACCCCCAGGAGTCCACACCATGAGAACCACCTACTGCGGCCTGGTCAGCGAATCGCTAATGGGCCAGACCGTCACGCTGATGGGCTGGGCGCACCGCCGCCGCGACCACGGCGGCGTGATCTTCATCGACCTGCGCGACCGCGAAGGCCTGGTGCAGATCGTCTGCGACCCCGATCGCCCCGAGATGTTCAAGACCGCGGAGAGCGTGCGCAACGAGTTCTGCGTGAAGGTCGTCGGCAAGGTGCGTGCGCGGCCCGAGGGCACCCACAACGCCAACCTGGTGAGCGGCAAGGTCGAGGTGCTGTGCCAGGAGCTCGAGGTGCTGAACCCCAGCGTCACGCCGCCGTTCCAGCTCGACGACGAGAACCTCTCGGAGACCACGCGCCTGACGCACCGCGTGCTCGACCTGCGCCGCCCGCAGATGCAGAAGAACCTGATGCTGCGCTACCGCGTGGCCATCGAGGTGCGCAAGTTCCTCGACGAGCAGGGCTTCATCGACATCGAGACGCCGATGCTCACCAAGAGCACGCCCGAAGGCGCGCGCGACTACCTCGTGCCCAGCCGCGTGCACGACGGCATGTTCTTCGCGCTGCCGCAGTCGCCGCAGCTGTTCAAGCAGCTGCTGATGGTGGCCGGCTTCGACCGCTACTACCAGATCGTCAAGTGCTTCCGCGACGAGGACCTGCGCGCCGACCGCCAGCCCGAGTTCACGCAGATCGACATCGAGACCTCGTTTCTGGGCGAGCAGGAGATCCGCACGCTCATGGAGGCGCTCGCGCGCGCCATGTTCCGCGAGGCGGGCGGCGTCGAGCTGCCCGACCCGTTCCCGGTGA
>CAZXLI010000341.1:0-6936 GCA_964641795.1 uncultured Bordetella sp.
AGCGAGCCGGAGTCTTCCTGCGTGTTGAAGAAGATCGGCGCGATCTTGCCGCCCAGGGTCACGCCGCCGAAGCGCTTGTTCGGCACGAAGGGGATGTCCTGGCCCGTGGCCCAGATGACGGAGTTGGTGGCGGACTTGCGCGAGGAGCCGGTGCCGACCACGTCGCCCACGTAGGCGACCAGGTGGCCCTTCTTCTTCAGGTCCTCGATGAACTGCATGGGGCCGCGCTTGCCGTCTTCCTCGGGCTTGAAGGCCGCACCGCCAGGCGTTCCAAAGTCCCCGCGGGTGTTCTTCAGCATTGCCAGGTAGTGCAGCGGGATGTCCGGGCGGCTCCAGGCATCGGGCGCGGGCGACAGGTCGTCGGTGTTGGTTTCACCGGGCACCTTGAAGACGGTGACGGTGATGGTCTTCGGCACTTCGGGGCGCGAGGTGAACCACTCGGCGGCGGCCCAGCTCTGCATCACTTCCTTCGCCTTGGCATTGCCGGCGCGGGCCTTGTCGGCCACGTCGTTGAAGTAATCGAACATCAGCAGGGTCTTCTTCAACCCTTCGGCGGCCACGGCGGCCACTTCGGCGTCGTCCAGCAGCTCGATCAGCGGGTGCACGTTGTAGCCGCCGACCATGGTGCCGAGCAGCTCGGTGGCCTTGGCCTTGCTGATCAGGCCGACCTTCAGGTCGCCGTGCGCCACCGCGGCCAGGAAGCTGGCCTTGACCTTGGCGGCATCGTCCACGCCCGGGGGCACGCGGTGGGTGATCAGGTCGAGCAGGAAGGCCTCTTCGCCCGCCGGCGGGTTCTTGATCAGCTCGATGACCTCGGCCGTCTGCTGGGCCGACAGCGGCAGCGGCGGAATGCCGAGCGCGGCTCGTTCGGCGGCATGTTGTCGGTAGGCTTGCAGCATCTCGAAAGCTCCTGTGGCGAAGTGGGCGCGGATGGGATCCGGGAAGTCACCTATTTTATGTCTTATATAAGACTTGCCAAGCGATTCCGCGCCGGATGGTCGGGAACCCGACCGTGGATTGTGGCCGCGAAGGGGTCGCGCGGGCACAAAAAAGCCCGCTCGAAGCGGGCTTGCATGCGTCGTGCCAGGAAGATCAGGCGTTGTCCTTCATCCACTGGGCGGCCCATTCGTCCGAGCGGGCTTGCGCGCGGGCGCCGCTGGTCATGGTCCAGACGAGGGAACCGGTCGCGAACGCGAGCGGCACGAGGGCGAGAACGACGTTGATCATGGTGGCAAGTGAGGGGTGGACAAGACAAAGCACCCCGGAGGGTGCTGCAGCGCAGCATAACAAACCGGGCGGCATTCGCCCAGCCGGAGCGGCGATGCCCCGGCCCATCCGCGGGCCTCTGTCACGAAAGTCTTGCGCTGGCATCAAGCTTCCGCTAGCGACGTGGACGGGCCGCCACGCGCGCCGACCCGCTGTCGCGGCCGCTGCTGTGGCAGGGCGCGCCAGCCCGACGTCGGCGAGCCATCGATCGTGGACCGGGCTGCCACGCTCATCCGCGGGAAGGACACGGATGCTTGCCGAACCCGCCGCACTCCGCTGCAATCGGGGCGATTGCAGCAACGAAGGCAGGGCATGTCCGAACTCACGGTGCTGATCCAGCGCGTGGCCGCCGGCGACGAAGGCGCGCGTGATGCGCTGTTCGAGGCCGCCTACAGCGAACTGCGGCGCCTGGCCCGCTCACGGCTGCGCGACGGCGGCCGCAACACCTACCTCGACACCACCGCGCTGGTGCACGAGTCCTACCTGAAGTTCATCCGCAGCGGCCAACTGCGCCAGGAAGACCGGCGCGCCTTCTTCGCCTATGCCTCGCGCGTGATGCGCTCGGTGATCATCGACGCGGTGCGCGAACGCCAGGCCGAGCGCCGCGGCGGCGACATCGTCGAGCTGACGCTGGACACCCACATCGCCAGCAGCCTGCCGGCCGGTGAGCAGCAGGTGCTGCAGGTGCACGAGGCACTGGCCACGCTGCAGGACAGTGAGCCGCGCCTCGCGCAGGTGGTGGAGATGCGCTACTTCGGCGGCTACTCCGAGCAGGAGATCGCCGAGGTGCTGGGCCTGACCGAGCGCACCGTGCGGCGCGACTGGGACAAGGCGCGCCTGCTGCTGATGGCGATGTTGAAGGCCTGACGGAACCGTGCCCGGTCTCACCGCCCTTGGCGGCCCTGACGGCGGCCCTGACGGCGGCCCTGACCGCGGCCCTGACCGCGGCCCTGACGGCGGCCGATCGGCAGTTCGACGACTTCCCGATGATCGATCGCCGGCCGCTCCGTGGCCGCGCCTTTTGCTTGCCAGGGCGCACGGACGAGGGCCTGCCATTGATGGTACCCGGCGCGTGTCCTCTTAGTTCCCTCGGTCCCGTCTGAACGAGGCAAGGGCAACCCGCCGCGCCGCGCGGAGCCCGACGGGAGAGAACACCATGGAATCGATGCCCTTCGCCGGCTGGACCGCCGCCGTGCTGATGCTGCTGAACAGCCTGAGCCGCGACCCCTGCCGCCAGCGCAGCCTGGCCATCGCCGCGAACCTGGCCTTTGTCCTCTACGGACTGAGCGCCGGGCTGCTGCCGGTGTTGTGCCTGCACCTGGTGCTGCTGCCGATCAATCTGTTGCGGCTGCTGGGCGCGTTGCGCAGCGTGCGCCGCGCGCGGCCGATGTCCGGTTTGGCCGCGCCAGGGCGTCCGAGGGGTGAGGTGGGCAGCACGGGTGGCACCGCCGCCCGCTCTTCGCCTGGGAGCCGACCATGAGAATGCCCCGAACACTGCGCCTGCTGCTGCTCATCGTGCTGCTGCGCATGGCCATGCCCGCCACGGCTGACTGCATCGGCTTCACTTACCTGCCGACCACCTACAACAGCCAGCCTGTCGACTGCAGCTCGAACGACCTGTGGATCGCGGACACCGGCAGCCTGGTCGTCGGCGCGAGCGTTCCGGCCAGCTTCGATGCCGGGCTGCGTTTCACCATGCCGATCACGACCACCACCAACTGGGGCCAGATCCGGGTGTACGACGGCAGCCGCTTCACGAACAACATGGTGCTGTCGAACAACCGGTCGATCCTCAATACCGGGTTGCTGGACAACCAGATGCAGTTCACCAATGAAGTCGGCGGCGTGATCAGCAGCGATTCGCCGGCGGCCGGCGCCGGCCTGCGCAATGCGCTGAATTTCACCAACAGCGGCCGCATCGACATCGTCAGTGGCGAGTTCGTCAACAGCGGCGCGTTGACCGTCACCGGCAGTGGCGTCGTCAACCAGGCGGGGCAGGGCCGCAACGACGGCAGCCTCACGCTGGACGGCGGGCGGTTCGTCAACAGCGGCAGCTTCGAGAACTGGAGCGAGTTCGACATCCTGGTCGGTGGTGGGCTGCGCAACACCGGCCGTTTCGTCAACCAGCCCGGGGCTTCGGTGTGGAGCCTGGGCACCGTGACGCTGGATGCCCCGACCAGCAACCACGGCGAGTGGTCGAACCATGGGACGCTGCAGGTGAACGCGGCGATGACCGGCAGCGGCAACTACTACAACCAGGGCATGCTGGTGCTCGGCGGGCCCGACGGCAGCCTCGGCGTGGCCGGCACGCTGGCCAACAGCGGCCAGATGCTGGTGTCGGCGGGCAGCCGCCTGAGCCTGCTGCAGGGCAGCGCGCTGATGCTGTCCGGCGGCGTGCTGCGGGTCGAGGGCGATCTCGAGCTGGACGCTCCTTTCACGCTCTCTCCCAGTCACCAGGCGCATCTGCTGGACCTGGCGGGTGGCACGGTGATGAACCGCTCGGCCTTCGTCGTCTCGGCCGGCAGCTTCCTCGACGGCCGCAGCAACATCGACAACCAGGGCCGCTTCACCGTGGGCGGGCGGCTGGCGTTGCTGCTCAACGGCGCCGAGCAGCATGGGCACTTCCTCAACCAGAAGGGCGGCGTGATGCAGGTGGCGCCGGGCGGCACGCTGATCGTCGGCACCAGCGTGCAAAACCTCGGCACCTTGCAGACCGATGGCGAACTGCGCCTGGACGGCGGCTACGTGAACAACCTGGGAGCGTGGGTCAACAGCGGCACGGTCGACCTGCGTGACGCCTCGGCGATCACGCCGATGCAGGGCACCGGCACCTACCTGCAGACCGATGGGCTGTTCCAGCTCAACGGTGATGCCTACCAGGCGAGTTTCACCTTCCGGGGTGGCCGGGTGTGCGGCGATGCGACCTTCCATGGCGCGGTCGATCTGTCGGGTGCGACGCTGTGCCCGGGCCATTCGCCCGGCACGATGCGTTTCGCCGATGGCTTGACGATGAGCGCCGGCACGCTGGAGATGGAGATCGCTGGCGCCAGCGATGGCCAGTTCGATCGGCTGCTGGTCGGCGGCGATGTCCTGATCACCGGTGGCGCCATGCACCTGGTGTTTCTCGGCGGCTTCGTGCCGCAGGCGGGCGAGCATTTCGCATTGCTCACGGCCAGTGGTGTGCTCAGCGGCTGGGAGCAACTGGCGCAGCAGGTGGACGGCCTGCCGGCGGGACTGCAGGGCCGCTTCAGCCTCGGTTCCGGCGGGCTGGAGTTCGTGGTGCAGACGACCTCGGCGGTGCCCGAGCCGAGCACCGGCGCCGCGCTGTTGGCGGGGCTGGCGGTGACGGGTTGGGTCGCGCGCCGGCGCAGGCCGCGCGGCCTGCTGGCGGCTTGAAGCGGCAGCCGGCGCTTCGTCAGTTGGTGGCCGAGGCGGCGGTGGCGGGCGCCGTCGCCGCCGCGGAGGGCATTGGCGACGGCATGGCCGCCGCCGATGCGGCCGTGGCATTGGCTGCTGCGGCCGAAGCCGCTTCGGCCACCTTCATGGCCTTGGCGGCGGCCTCGGCTGCTGCCACCGCG
The DNA here is from genome assembly GCA_964641795.1 of uncultured Bordetella sp. Lineage (GTDB taxonomy): Bacteria > Pseudomonadota > Gammaproteobacteria > Burkholderiales > Burkholderiaceae_C > Pseudaquabacterium. The sequence goes on from CAZXLI010000341.1 coordinate 4,845, forward strand.
GCGCGTTGCTCCGGGTGCGTGCAGCTGTCCACCATGCGCTGACCGATCTTCGCGTTCATCAGCATCGACTTCACCGGGATCTGCAGCCACACGATGCCGGCCTTCTTGTCTTCCAGCCGCACGGCGCCGGTGGTGGTCTCCTGCGGAATCATCCGGTAGGTGGTCTTCTTGAACATCACGGTGAAGTGGCCCGGCTTGCCTTCCACCTGGTTGACCGCGACCTTCTGGTTGAACTCGCAATCGGCGTCGCCGGTGAGCACGCGCGCGGCGACGTCGAGCTGCGCGTCGTTGATCTGCTCGACCGTCTCGGTGGCGAGCGCCAGGCCCTTGGCCTGGTTGCTCAGCTGCTGGCGCGAGGTGGCCGGCTTCGGTGCCGCGGGCTTGCTGGCGGCGGCCTTCGGCGGCTCGGCCGCCTGCAGCGGGGTGGCCCACAGGGGCAGCAGGGCCAGCAGGGTGGCACACAGGGCAGGGCGGGCGGTCATTCGCATGGTGGTCGGGATCGGGGAGCGACAAAACCGCGATTGTCGATCCAGCCGTGTGACGACCGCTGTTGGTGAATGCCTGCAGTGCAACCGCCTGCAAGCAACAGCGGGCCGACGGACGTCAGGCCTCGCCGAAGAATTGATGGCGCACTTGCGCCGGCAGCGGCTGGCCGGTTCGCCGCGCGCGCTCGATCACCTGCCAGAAGTAGCGGTAGCTCGCGCGGTCGTGCAGGGTGTCGCGGTGGCGGATGGGCGCCCACGCCGCCGCCTGGGCCGCAGCAATGATCTCGATTGCTTCGTCGATCTCCTTCGTGCTCGGTGCGAAGGCTTCGACGATCGGCTCGATCTGTGCCGGATGGATGCTCCACATGCGCGTGTAGCCGAACTCGCGCGAGGCGCGGGTCGCGGCCTCGCCGATGGCCACCGCGTCCTTGAACTCGGTGACCACGCAATGCGAGGGCACCTTGGCCGCCGCGTGGCAGGCGGCGGCGATCTCGAGCTTCGCGCGCACGACCAGCGGGTGCACGAACTGGCCTTTCGCACTCATGCCCGTCTGCGGAATCGCGCCACGGTGAGCCGAGACAAAGTCCATCAGCCCGAACGACAGCGATTCGATGCGCGGCAGCTCGGCCAGCGCCTGCACGTCGCGCAGCGCGCCATGCGTCTCGACCAGCGCATGCAGCGGCAGCGCCGCGCCGCGGCCCTGCATGCGCGCCGTGTGCTCGACGAAGGCGATGGCCTGCTGCAGGTCGGCCAGGTGGCGCGGCTTCGGGATCATCAGGTAGGCCAGGCGGTCACCGGCGCGGCCGACCAGCGTGTCGACATCGGCCTCGAAGCTCGGGTGGCCGAACGGATGCACGCGCGCGCCGACGCGGCCGAAGCGGTTGTCCGACGACAGCACCATCTCGGCCACCATCACTGCATGTTCGGCCTCGGCGCCGATCGGCGCGCCGTCCTCGCAATCGAGCGTGATGTCGAACACCGGTCCGAGCTCGGCCTGCAAGGCGAGGCTCTTGCGCATGCGCGCCTCGACACCGCAGTAGTGGTCGCAGACGGGGATGTCGGGCGCGGCGTCGCCGTCTTCGAACAGCGCGTCGCGAGGGAGAAGGGGCTGCTGCATCATCGCGAGTCTTGGTCCCCGGCAGGGGACCGGCCGCATGGCGGCCAGGGGAGCGCGGTGGTCATCGAAGCCGCCGAACCCGATCCGGGTTGCCCGGTCGGGTTCGGTAGCCCCTCGGGGGCGGCCGCCAGGCGGCCGGGGTTCACAGCAAATGCTTCACGCCGTCCTGTTCGCCCTGGAGTTCGGCCAGCGTCTTGTTGATGCACTCCTGCGAGAAGGCATCGATCGGCAGGCCCTCGACGATCTTGTACTCGCCGTTCTCGGTGGTGACCGGGAAGCCGAACATCACGTCCTTCGGGATGCCGTATTCGCCGTTGCTCGGCACGCCCATCGTGACCCAGGCGCCGTTGGTGCCCAGCGCCCAATCGCGCATGTGGTCGATCGCCGCATTGGCGGCCGAGGCGGCCGAGGACAGGCCACGTGCTTCGATGATCGCGGCGCCGCGCTTGCCGACGGTGGGCAGGAACACGTCCTTGTTCCACGCCTGGTC
>CAZXLI010000342.1:0-6908 GCA_964641795.1 uncultured Bordetella sp.
GCCCGAGCTGGCTTCTTCGGTCAGATCCATCATCGGATCGGTCAGCGAGGACAGCACGCGGGTCGGCACGCGGTACTTGCCGGCGAATTCCACCGAGCGGATCTGCAGCACCTTGGAGCCCAGGCTCGCCATTTCCAGCATCTCTTCGAAGCTGATGGTGTGCAGGCGGCGTGCCTCGGGCACCACGCGCGGGTCGGTGGTGTAGACGCCATCGACGTCGGTGTAGATCAGGCACTCGTCGGCCTTCATCGCCGCGGCCACCGCCACCGCCGAGGTGTCCGAGCCACCACGCCCGAGCGTCGTGATCGAGCCTTCGTCGTCGATGCCCTGGAAGCCGGTGATGACCACCACCTTGCCCTCGGCCAGGTCGCTGCGCACGCGCACGTCGTCGATGCTCTCGATGCGCGCCTTGGTGTACGAGGAATCGGTCTTCACCGGCACCTGCCAGCCGGTGTAGCTGACGGCCTGCATGCCTTCGGCCTGCAGCGCCAGCGCCAGCAGGCCCACCGAGACCTGCTCGCCGGTGGCGGCGATCATGTCCAACTCGCGCATCGCGGCCTCGTCCATGCGGGCGGGCTGCAGCTCCTTGGCGAGCCCGAGCAGGCGGTTGGTTTCACCGCTCATCGCGGAAGGGACGACCACCATCTGGTGACCGGCGCGGGCCCACTTGGCCACACGCTTGGCGACGCTCTTGATGCGCTCGGGCGAGCCCATCGACGTTCCGCCGTACTTGTGAACGATCAGTGCCATGACGAAGGGGAATGTCGGGGCACGAGATGCGCGCGGCCCCGGAACGCGAACCGGCGATTTTAGCCGTCGGAGTCTGGCTGCCAGCTGACCCGGTGCTGGGGCTCGCCCGGCGCCGCCAGCTGCCGCGCATCGACACCGAGCCCGGGCACGTAGGCGAGCTGGCCATCGATCCACAGCAGCGGCCCCTGGCGGCGGTCGACCGCAACCGCTGCGAGCTGGTATTGCTTCTTCAGGCTGCGCGGCGGCGTACGGGGGGCGCGCTGGAACTGTTCACCGCCCTCGCGCGCGCGCATTTCGGCATGACGCAACGCCGGCACCGCGATGCCGCCTTCGGCGACCTGCTCGACCAGCCAGGCTCCGCCCCAAGCCGATACCGGGAAGCGCCCGGCCTGCGACAGATCGACCGCCCAGGCCGGACCGTCCGCCCGGGGCGGTGCCGCCAGGCGCAACACGCCGCGGTACGACAGCAGCCTGCGGCCCTCGCCCGCCGGCCACGAGGCGGTCGCGCGGGATGGCCATTCGGCGAGCAGGCGTTGCAGCAGCGCCTCGGCCGCGCCCTGCGGCAATTGCGCCCCAAGCCAGCTGCGCAGCGCGTTCGCCCGGCGCGCCGCAGACAGCAGGAGCCATGGCGCGCGGTGCAGGCCGGCGGCGTCGACCAGCCCCGCGAGGTCAAGCGCCGCCAGTTCGCACAGCGCCTGGTCGGCCTCGGCCGCGCGCTGCGTCGCCCGCGCCAGCGCCGTCTCGGCATCCCCGAAGGCTGCCTTCAGCGCGGGCCAAACCTGCAGTCGCAGACGATTGCGCGCGTAGCTCGGGTCGGCGTTCGACGGATCTTCAATGGGCCGGAGTCGATAGCGCGCAATGTACGCGTCAATGGCATCGCGCGGCTGATCCAGCCACGGCCGCACCCAGCACACCCCGCCGCGGTCGATCGTGCGCGGCATCGCCGCCAGGCCGCGCGGACCGGCGCCGCGCAGCGCCTGCAGCACGAAGGTTTCGGCCTGGTCGCGGCGGTGCTGGGCCAGCAGCAGCAGCGTTGCGCCGGCGTCGGCCGCCATCGCCGCCAGTGCGACGCGTCGCTCGCGTCGCGCCCAGGCCTCGACGCTGTCCCCGGGAGAAGGCCCGCCCGCCAGGTGGCGCCAGTGCAAATGCACGGGCCAACCCGCGCCTCGCCAGCGTCGGCACAGATCTTGTGCCGAGCTCAGCCAATCATCGGCCTGAGGCAGCAGGCCGTGGTGCACATGCAGTGCCGCCACCCGCAGCCCGAGCGGCCGCGCAGCGCGCACCGTGGCATGCAGCAGGGCCAGCGAATCTCGCCCTCCACTGAACGCCACCGCCACCACGGGCGGCGCGGTGGTCCGGTCAGGCTGGCGCGTCAGCGCTCCTTGGTGTCCGCGAAGCGACCGTAGGCCTGCAGACGATCGTAGCGGCGCTGCAGCAGGTCCTTCACCTTCAGGTCGGAAACCTGGCGCAGCGCATCGACCAGACCGCGCTTGAGTTGCGAGGCCATCTGGCGCGGATCGCGGTGGGCGCCACCGACCGGCTCGCTGACCACCTTGTCGATCAGGCCCAGCGCCTTCAGGCGGTGGGCGGTGATGCCCAGCGCCTCGGCCGCATCGCTGGCGCGTTCGCTGGTCTTCCACAGAATCGACGCGCAGCCTTCCGGCGAAATCACCGAGTACACCGAGAACTGCAGCATCAGCACCTGGTCGGCCACGCTGATCGCCAGCGCGCCGCCGGAGCCGCCCTCGCCGATGATGGTGGCAATGATCGGCACCTCGAGCTGGCACATCTCGAAGATGTTGCGGCCGATGGCTTCGGACTGGCCTCGCTCCTCGGCGCCGATGCCCGGGTAGGCGCCCGGCGTATCGACGAAGGTGAACACCGGCAGGCCGAACTTCTCGGCCAGTTTCATCAGCCGCAAGGCCTTGCGGTAGCCCTCGGGGCGCGACATGCCGAAGTTGCGCGAAGCGCGCTCCTTGGTGTCACGACCCTTCTGGTGGCCGATGACCATGCAGGCCTGGCCGTTGAACCGGGCCATGCCGCCGACGATCGAGGCGTCGTCGGCGAACGCGCGGTCGCCATGCAGCTCCTGGAAGTCGGTGAAGATCTCGTTGACGTAGTCCAGCGTGTAGGGGCGCTGGGGATGCCGGGCGATCAGCGTGACCTGCCAGGGCGACAGGTTGGAATAGATGTCCTTGGCGAGTTGCTGGCTCTTCTTGTCCAGCCTATCGATTTCTTCGGAGATGTCGACAGCCGACTCGTTCTGAACGTAGCGCAGCTCTTCGATCTTCGATTCCAGCTCGGCAATCGGCTGCTCGAACTCCAGGAAGTGTCGTTTGCTCATTGCCTTGGGGAGGGAGGTGGAGCCGCCCAGACGTCAGTAGTCGACAGGCAGCGGGTCGAGGCTGCGCCAAATGTACCATGTGGCCACCGACCGGAACGGGGCCCAGGCGTCACCGACCTCGCGCGCTTCCGCCCGGGAAACCGGCTCTCCGCTGAAGTAGTTCAGGCTGATGCCCTTGATCAGGCCGAGGTCGTCCACCGGCAATACGTTCGGACGCATCAGGTGAAAGATCAGGAACATTTCAGCGGTCCAGCGGCCGATGCCGCGGATGGCCACCAGTTCGTCGATGATGGCCTCATCGTCCATCTGCTGCCATTGGCGCACGTGCACGGTGCCCGCCTGGAAGTGCCGTGCCAGGTCAGCCAGGTATTCGGCCTTTCGCGCCGACAAACCGGCGCCGCGCAGATCGGCCACCGAGATCTCCAGCACTGCAGCAGGCGCCATGCGGTACGACGGCCCCCCGACCAGCACGGCAAACTTGTCCCACACCGACTGCGCGGCCTTCACGGAGATCTGCTGGCCGACGATCGACCTGGCCAGCGTCGTGAACGCATCGCCGCGGCTCTGCAGCCGGCCCTCGCCGAACTGGGGAATCAGCTTCTTCATCACCCGGTCGCGCTTGACCAGGTGGCGGCAGGCCTCGTCCCAATAGTCGGGCGTGACGCCCGCGGCTTGGCTCTTCGGCACGTCAGGCTCGCACCCAGGTCGTGCCTTGCGGCGAGTCCTTGAGCTCGATGCCTTGGTCGGCCAACTCGCGGCGAATGCGGTCGGCCTCGGCGAAGTTCCTGGCTTGCTTGGCCGCCTGCCGTGCCGCGATCAGCGACTCGACCGTGGCCTCGTCAAGGCCACTGCCGCCCTGCAAGTAGGACTTCGGTGCCTGCTGCAGGACGCCCAGCGTCCCCGCCAGGGCCCGCAGCAGCGCGCCGGTCGCCACGGAGCGCGTGCGATTCAATTCGCTGGCCAGGTCGAACAGCACAGCCAGCGCAGCGGGCGTGTTGAAGTCTTCGTCCATCGCCGCGCGGAACGCCGCCGCCTGCGGCTGAGTCCAGTCGATCGCGATGTTCTCGGCCGGCAACTCGACGCCATCGAGCGCGGTGTACAGCCGGCGCAGCGCCGTGCGCGCATCGTCGAGGTTGGCGTCGCTGAAGTTGAACGGGCTGCGGTAGTGGGTGCGCAGCATGAAGAAGCGCAGCGACTCGCCGTCATAGCGCTGGAGAACGTCGCGGATGGTGAAGAAGTTGCCGAGCGACTTCGACATCTTCTCGTTGTCGACGTTGAGGAAACCGTTGTGCAGCCAGTAGTTGACGAACGGATGGCCGAAAGCGCCCTCGCTCTGCGCGATCTCGTTCTCGTGGTGCGGGAACTGCAGGTCCATGCCGCCGCCATGGATGTCGAACCGCTCGCCGAGCAGCGCGCAACTCATTGCCGAGCATTCGATGTGCCAGCCAGGGCGGCCCGGACCATAGGACCCGTCGTACTTGGCATCCTCGGGCTCATCGGGCTTGGCGGCCTTCCACAGCACGAAGTCCAGCGGATCATCCTTGCCTTCGAGCACCGCGACGCGCTCACCGGCCCGCAGTTCATCGATCGACTTGCCCGACAGCTTGCCGTAGCCCGGGAACTTGCGCACTGCATAGTTCACGTCGCCGTTGGCGGCACGGTAGGCCAGGCCCTTGCCTTCGAGTGTGCCGATCATCGACAGCATCTGCGGCACGTACTCGGTGGCCCGCGGCTCGTGCGTCGGCGGCGCGGCGCCGATGGCTGCCAGGTCCTGGCGCATCGCGGCAATCATCTCGTCGGTCAGCGCGCGAATCGTGATGCCCCGCTCCACCGCACGCTTGATGATCTTGTCCTCGATGTCGGTGATGTTGCGCACGTAGGTCACGCGGTAGCCGCTGGCCTGCAACCAGCGATACACCACGTCGAAGGCCATCATCATCCGCGCGTGCCCCATGTGGCACAGGTCGTAGATCGTCATGCCGCAGACGTACATGCGCACATGGCCGGACTGGAGGGGGACGAAAGGCTCCACGCTGCGGGTCAGCGTGTTGTAGATGCGAAGGCTCATCGGAGAAACGGAAGACGTGTGCGCTGCCCGGGCTCGGCATAGGGCCGCTGGCGCCGCCCTACAATCTTCGATTCAGTATAGCGGCGCCCTGCCGCGTACCCCCGCTTCCGACCCGTTCCAGACCGCCCCGTCGACCTCGTGCGCCTTCTTCCGCTGATGATCCGCTGCTGCTCGGGCCTGCTGGCCGTGATGGTCACGGTGTCTGCCCTTGCGGCCACCGAAGCGCCGGACCTTTCACGCGATATCGAGCGGATCTTCCGCTCCGGCGACGTGACGCAGGCCTTCCAGCGGGTCGACCAGGCGATCGCGTCGCAGCCGGACAATGCCCGTCTGCGCTTTCTGCGCGGCGTGATGCTCTCGGAGACCAAGCGCGAGCCCGAGGCCATGGCCGTTTTCGAACGCATGACCCAGGACTACCCGGATCTGCCTGAGCCATTCAACAACCTGGCCGTCCTGCACGCATCGCGCGGGCAGCTCGACAGTGCCCGCGAGTTGCTCGAGACGGCCCTGCGCAACGACCCCGGCTACCTGGCCGCGCGGGAGAACCTCGGCGACGTGCTGGTTCGCCTGGCCTTGCGCGCCTACGAGCAGGCCGCCGCCGGCAGCCGCGGCCTCGACCCGCAACTGCAGCGCAAGCTGCGGCTCGTGCGCGAGTTGACAGCACGGTAGGCCGCAGACCTTGCCAATCACCCACCCCTCATCTCCAAGGAGACTCAGCTCCATGCGTTCAGCATCCTCGCGTTGGCTCGTGGCACTGGCGTTCGGTATTGCGTTGTGCGGCAACGCCATGGCGCAGAAGGTGCGCCTGGCCACCAGCCTGGGCGACATCGTGGTGCAACTCGAGCCGGAGAAGTCGCCCAAGACCGTCGAGAACTTCGTCCAGTACGTCAAGGCCGGCCACTACAACGGCACCATCTTCCATCGGGTGATCGACAACTTCATGATCCAAGGCGGCGGATTCAGCGTCGACATGAAGGAAAAGCCCACCCGCGCACCGATCCCGCTGGAGGCACGCAACGGCCTGTCGAACCAGCGCGGGACGCTGGCGATGGCGCGTACCGCGAATCCCAACTCGGCAACCGCCCAGTTCTACATCAACGTCAATGACAACCTGTTCCTCGATGCAGCCAATGCGCGCGACGGCAACGGCTACGCCGTGTTCGGTCGCGTGGTCGAAGGCATGGAAGTCGTCGACAAGATCCGTTCCGTGCCCACGGGCAACAAGAACGGGTTCGAGAATGTTCCGGCCACCGCAGTGGTCATCAACAAGGCCAGCCTGGAGAAGTGAAATGAGCAAGACCGTTGAAATGACCACCAGCGCCGGCGTGCTGCGCATCGAACTCGACGACGCGGCCGCCCCGGCAAGCGTCGAGAATTTCCTAACCTACGTTCGCAGCGGCCACTACGACGGCACGGTCTTCCACCGTGTGATCAAGGGCTTCATGATCCAGGGCGGCGGCTTTGCGCCCGGCATGAGCCAGAAGCCGACGCGAGAGCCGATCGCCAACGAGGCCAACAACGGCCTGAAGAACTTCAAGTACACGCTGGCGATGGCGCGTACCAATGCCCCCCACTCGGCCACCGCGCAGTTCTTCATCAACACCGCCGACAACGAATTCCTGAACTTCAAGTCCGAGTCGCCCCAGGGCTGGGGCTACGCGGTGTTCGGCAAGGTGGTTTCCGGCACCGAGATCGTTGACCAGATCGAGCGCGGCGTAGGCCCAGTTGTTGCTGACATTGGCGGCG
>CAZXLI010000343.1:0-6893 GCA_964641795.1 uncultured Bordetella sp.
GGCGTGATCGACGGCATCGCGTTCCAGACCAACATCCTGGCACTCAATGCGGCCGTGGAAGCCGCCCGCGCCGGCGAGCAGGGCCGCGGCTTCGCGGTGGTGGCCGGCGAGGTGCGCACGCTGGCACAGCGCAGCGCACAGGCCGCGCGCGAGATCAAGACCCTGATCGGCGATTCGGTCGAACGCGTGCAGGGCGGCAGCCAGCTGGTGGATCAGGCCGGCGCGACGATGGCCGAGATCGTGCGCCAGGTGGCGCGGGTGACGCAGCTGATCGGCGAGATCGATGCGGCCACCACCGAGCAGAGCGGCGGCATCGTGCAGGTCAACCAGGCCGTCGGTTCGCTCGAGCACGGCACCCAGCAGAACGCTGCCCTGGTGGAAGAAAGCGCTGCGGCCGCCGAGAGCCTGCGCCATCAGGCGCAGGGCCTGACCCAGATGATCGGTCAGTTCAGGTTGCAGGCGGCCTGAAGCCGACCGCCGGGCGCCACCCTGGCGCCGGCGAGGCCTATACCGCGGTGAGCGTGCCGCGAAACACGTAGCCCACGCGGGGTTCCACCTGCAGCGGCACGCCGGCCGGGGTGGCGCGCTCGATGCGCTGGCGCAGCCGATAGATGGCGGCGTGCAGCAGGTTGTCGGCCTCCTGCTTCGGGTCGCGGCCGAGGCGCTCGCACAGCAGTGCATGCGTCACGGTCGCGCCCTGCGCGGCGACGAAGCATTCGATCACCGCGAGGTTGTTGTCGCTCAGATCGATGCGCGTGCCCTCGGGCGCGATCAGCTGGCGCGCCTTGCGATCCAGCCGCCACACGCCGGCCTGCGCGCGGCCGGCCTCGATGCGGCGCTGCACCGCCTCGATCGCCAGGGTCACCTGCTCCATGCGCACCGGCTTCATCAGGTGCATGTCGGCCCCGGTTCGCATCACCGATTCGAAGACGTCCGCATCCATGCGACCCGACACCACCACGATGCCGGCGTTGCCGCGGCGACGGATCAGCCGGATCAGGTCGATGCCGTCGACACCCGGCAGCATCAGGTCGATGACGTAGAAATCGAAGTCGAAGGCCGTCGGCGAGGTGAGGAACTCGTCGCTGTCGTGGAACACGGTGACCGTCACGCCGCGCTGCTGCAGGTGCTGGGCCAGGTAGGCGGCGTGGTCGCGGTCGTCGTCAACGATCGCCAGCGTGGTGGGCAGGCCTCCTTGGCTCACGCTTCGATACCCTGTGGAATGCTCATGCGCACGATCGTACCGTGCGGCGTGTTGGCCTCGATCACCACGCTACCGCGGTGCATGCGCGTCACCTGGTGCACGATGTACAGGCCCAGCCCGGCGCCCGTGCCGGGGCGCGTGTCGGCGCCGCGGGTGCCTCGATCGAACACCCGAGGCAGCAGATCGGGCGGGATGCCTTGCCCCGAGTCGGCCACCTCGAAGCACAGTGCCGGCGGGTCGTCGGCATCGGTCAGCCGCAGCCGCACCGGCGTGCCCGGGGGCGAGTAGTGCAAGGCATTCACCAGCAGGTTGCACAGTGCCAGCCGCATCAGCATCGGCTGCAGTTGCGCGGTGCGCAGGCCGGTGGCCATGTCCACCGCGATGCGCGGCCGGTCCTCGGGGCCGAGATCACCCAGCACCAGACCGACCAGCATGTCCAGGTCGGCATCGGTGGCCGTGCCGGGCTCGCCACTGCTGAGCAGCAGCGCGGCGGCCAGCGCGTTGTTCAGCGTGCCGATCACCTGCGTCAGCACCTGCTGTGCATGCGCCAGCGGCGTGCCGGCTGCGGCGGCCAGCGTGTCGCCGGGGCCGCCCATCGCGTCCAGGGCCGTCTGCAGCGCAGCGGCGGCGTTGTGCAGCGGCTGGCGCACCTCGTGCGCGAGCAGGCGCAGCAGCTGCTCCCGCTCGTCGAGCAGGCGGCGCAGCTTGTCCGATTCGCCCTCGGCGCGTGCACGGATCGCGCGCTCCTGGGCCAGCTCGCGGCTGCGTTCGAGTTCGTTCTTCAGCACCTGCTCGGCCTGGTGGCGGCCGATCGCATAGCGGATCGTGCGGGCCAGCGCGCCGGGCTCGAAGCGGCCCTTGACCAGGTAGTCCTGGGCGCCTGCCTGCAGGGCCTGCACCGCCACGTCCTCGTCGTTCAGGCCGCTCAGCACGACCAGCGGCGGCAGCCGCGACACGCCGGTGCACAGGCGCTGCACGGTCGCCAGGCCGCGGCTTTCCGGCAGGTCGAGATCGAGCAGCACCACGTCGATCCCGCCGGCGCGCAGGCGCTCGATGCCTTCGGCCAGGTTGGGGGCATGACACAACCGGGCCTGCAGCCCGTAGGCGGCCGCCTCCTGGAGCTGAACCTCGAACAGTCGCGCATCCGGCGCGTTATCCTCGATCAGCAGCAGGGTGGGGCGACCTTCGTCGCTCATCGCGCGGCCTCCGTCGGGTCTGCCGGCGCCGGTGCGCGTGGCAGCGTGAAGTTGAACACCGAGCCACCGCCGTCCGCCGGTTCCACCCACAGCCGCCCGCCATGGCGCTCGACGATGCGCTTGCACAGCGCCAGCCCGATGCCGGTACCCGGGTAAGCGCTGCGCGGATGCAGGCGCTGGAACATCACGAAGATGCGCTCGGCATACTCGGGCGCAATGCCGATGCCGTTGTCGCGGAACTGGAAGCGCCAGTGATCGCCATCGGCCCTGCAGCTGATGTGGATGCGCGGGGCCTCCGGGCCGCGGAACTTGATGGCGTTCGACAGCAGGTTCTGCATCAGCTGAACCAGCTGGCCGCTGTCGCCCATCACGCAGGGCAACGGCTCGCTGATGATCTCCGCACCGCTTTCCTCGATGGCCAGTTGCAGGTGGCCGAGCGTCGTCTTGAGCACGGCCTCGGTCTCCACCGGCGCCGGAGGATGCCCCTTGGTGCCCACGCGGGAGTAGGCCAGCATGTCGTTGATCAGCGTCTGCATGCGCTTGGCACCGTCGACCGCGTAGCCGATGAACTCGCGACCGTCGGCGTCCAGCCGATCGGCATAGCGCCGCTCCACCAGCTGCAGGTAGCTGGCGATCATGCGCAGCGGCTCCTGCATGTCGTGCGAGGCCGCGTAGGCCAGCTGCTCGAGCTCGGCGTTCGAGCGCTGCAACGCGGCCTGCGCCTGCTCGCGTGATTGCACCTCGCGCTGCAGCTGGCGGTTCTGCGCCGCCAGCTGGCGCTGCAGCGAGGCCAGCGCCAGGTGTGTGCGCACGCGCGCCAGCAGCTCGGCGCTGTCCACCGGCTTGGTCACGTAGTCCACCGCACCGGCCTCCAAGCCGCTGACCTTGTCGCTGGCATCGGCGCGCGCGCTCATGAAGACGACCGGCACCTCGCGCAGCGACGCCTGCGCCTTCAGCCGGCGGCAGGTTTCGAAGCCGTCGATGCCCGGCATCATCACGTCCAGCAGGATCAGCGCCGGCTTCACCAGCAGGGCCCGGGCGATGGCCTCATCGCCGCCCTGCGCGACGACGACGCGGAAGCCACGCTCTTCGAGGTGGCCGGCGATCAGCTCCAGATTGGCCGGCACGTCGTCGACGACCAGGATGGTCTCGTCTGCGGCTGCTTCTGGGACGGACGGCACGGCGGGCTCTCGGTGGCTGTCACGGTGGAGGCCTGCCAAGTGTGCCGCAGCCGGCGGCTGACGGCACGCCTCATTGGCGTGACACCCGCCGTCCAGGGCGCCGCGCAGCGGGGTGACCTTCGGCACCCCGGGGCATCTTCACGCGCCGAACGTGTCGCACATCACAAGCTTTTCCGCTGGATCTGCCGATGATGCTGCCATGCGACGCGTGCGCACCTGTCCAGCGGTGCCGCGTCGTTAGGGAGCTAGCCATGAGCCCTGTATCGCTGATCCAGTTGTCACCCGACCTGCTGCATCGCCTGCAGCCCGAGCAACGGGCCGAGCCGGAAGCCGCCCCTGCCGGGCAGGAACACCGCTTCGCCACGGCGCTGGCGCTGGTGGCGATCTGCGCTGCGCTGGCCTTCGCGCTGCCGGTCTGATCTGTCTGAACCCTGTCGCCGGCAGCGCCCGCCGGCGTGCCCGGGCGTTACGATCGGGCCACTGTCGGTTCGCGCGCCCTGGCCCATGCACATCCTGCTCGTCGAAGACGATTCCCCGCTGGCCGACTCGCTGGCCACCGCCATGCGTGCCCAGGGCTGGCGCGCCGACGTCAGTGCCCGCGGCGAGCCGGTGCCGGCCTCCCTTCGCCAGGATGCCTACGACGTGCTGGTGCTCGACATCGGCCTGCCCGGCATCGACGGCCTGGAAACCCTGCGCCGTGTGCGCGAGCAGGGCTCGTTCCTGCCGGTGCTGATGCTCACTGCGCGCGATGGCGTCGACGACCGCGTGGCGGGCCTCGAGCATGGCGCGGACGACTACCTCGTCAAACCCTTCGCGCTGAGCGAACTGCTCGCGCGGCTGCGTGCGCTGGTGCGCCGCCACGAGCTGCGACGCAGCGAGACGCTGGCGCTGGCCGCGCTGCGCTACGACGCCACGGCGCGCCGTGCCCACATCGGCGAGCAGCCGATCCACCTGTCGGCGCGCGAGTGCATCGTGCTGCAGTACCTGATGCTCAAGACCGGCCAGGTGGTGCTGCGCGACCAGCTCGCGGCGCTGGTGCCCGGCTGGGACGCGGCCACCTCCGACAACGCCATCGAGCTGCTGATCTCGCGCCTGCGCGCCAAGATCGAGCCCGGTGGCGTGCGGCTGCGCACCGTGCGCGGCCTGGGCTACCGCCTGGAGCCGGCGCCCGCCGCCGCGGCATGACCGGCACCAGCCCGCGCGCGCGGCAGCCCAGCCTGCGCCGCGTGCTGCTGGTGTGGCTGCTGCTGCCGCTGATCGCGCTGATCCCGATGACCGCAGCGCTGGTCTACGGCCTGGCGCTGCGTCCGGCGCTCGATGCGCTGGACCGCGCGCTCACCGACACCGCGGTGGCACTTTCCCAGATCATCGACAGCCGCGACGGGCGCATCAGCCTGCCGATCAGCGAGCAGACCGCCCGGGCACTGCGGGCCGATCTGGTCGACGAGACCGTGTTCGCCGTCGGCGATCCGCAGGGTCGCCTGCTCGATGGCCATCAGAGCCTGCTGGCGCTGGCACCGCGCGTGAAGGCCGGCGAATGGGACTTCTTCGAGGCCTGGCTGGACGGCAAGCCGGTGCGCGTGGCGGCCTATGGCGCCACCTGCGGCGAAGCGGGCGCGCAGGTCTGCACGATCATGGTCTCGGAAACGCTGGGCAAGCGCGGCGCGGCCGAGCGGGCGGCGCTGCTGGCGGCGCTGATCGGGGCGCTCTCGCTGGCGCTGCCGCTGGTGCTGCTGGCCATGCTGGCCGTGAACCGCACGCTGATGCCCTTGAACAGCGCAGCGGCCGAGGTCGAGTCGCTGACGCCCAAGCGGCTGGAGCCGATCGATGCCCGCGGCGTGCCGCGCGAAGTGCTGGGCTTTGTCCACGCGCTGAACCGGCTGCTCGAACGGCTGCGCGACGCTGCCGCAGCGCAGCGCCACTTCGTGGCCGATGCCGCGCACCAGCTGCGCACGCCGCTCGCGGTGCTGCGGGTGGAAGCAGCCCAGCTGCTGGCGATGCCGCATCCCGAGGCACTGCAGCCGGCCCTCGAACGCCTGCACGCGGCGGCGGAACGCGGCGCGCGCCTGGCGCAGCAGCTGCTGGCGCTGGCCCGTGCCGAAGGCGCGGCGCTGGATCCGACGCAGCGCGCGCAGCCTCTTGACCTGGCGCGCCTGGCCGCCGAAACGGCCGACCGCTGGTTGCCACCGTCGATCGAGGCCGGCCAGGACCTGGGTTTCGACCTGCAGCCAGCCTGGATCGAAGGCCATGCCCTGCTGTTGGGTGAATTGCTGGGCAATCTGGTGCACAACGCGATCGAGCATGCCGGCCGCGGCGCGCGCATCACGATCCGTACGCGGGTGGTGGGCGATGCGGCCGAGCTCAGCGTCGAGGACGACGGCCCCGGCCTGCCGGCGGCCGAACGCGAGGCCGTGTGGCAGCGCTTCCGCCGCGGCCAATCGGCCGATGGCACCGGCAGTGGCCTGGGCCTGGCCATCGTGCGCGACATCGCCCGCCTGCACGCCGGCGAGGCGATGCTCGAAGCCGGCGAGGGCGGGCGTGGCTTGCTGGCGCGGGTGCGCTTTCCCGCGCTGCCGGCCACCCGGGCCGGCAGCGCGGCGGCGCCTACTTCCCGCCCGTGAGCTGCTCGGCGGTGGCCGCCGCGCCGGCGACTGCGGCCGGGCTGTCTTCTTCGGGCGCCACCGGCTGGCCCGCGCCGCGCCGGGCCTTCAGCACGAAGCTGATGATCTGCCAGCCGACGAACAGCACGATCAGCCCGATCAGCGTGCCGCTGATCGGCCGCGTCAGGAAGGCGGTGAAGTCGCCGCGGCTCAGCAGCATCGCGCGGCGGAAGTTCTCTTCCAGCATCGGGCCGAGGATGAAGCCCAGCATCAGCGGTGCGGCGTCCAGCCCCAGGCGCATGAACATGTAGCCGCCGGCGCCGAAGGCCGCGGTGATGAACACGTCGTCGAGGTTGTTGTTGACGCTGTAGGTGCCGATGCAGCAGAAGAACAGGATCGCCGGGAACAGCACGTTGTACGGGATCTTGAACACCGACAGCCAGTAGCGCACCAGCGGCACGTTGAGCACCAGCAGGAACACGTTGCCGACCCACATGCTGGCCACCAGGCCCCAGAACAGGTCGGGGTGGCCGGCGATCATGTTCGGGCCCGGCTGGATGCCCTTGATGATGAACGCGGCCATCATCAGCGCCATCACGGCGTTCTCGGGGATGCCGATGCTCATCAGCGGGATGAAGCTGGTGCGCGCGGCGGCTTCGTCGGCCGCGGCCTGGCCGGCCACGCCTTCGATCACGCCGGTGCCGATCTCGTC
>CAZXLI010000344.1:0-6833 GCA_964641795.1 uncultured Bordetella sp.
GGGAGATTACCTTCGAGACTGATCGGAGAGGATGGACCCATGCGGGCCCATCTTGACGATGCGGGTGGCGATGCGCTCGACGAAGGCGGGCTCGTGGGTGACGATGACCATAGTCAGTTCGTGGTCTTGGGCGAAATCCTCCATCACCTGGATGATCTCGCCCTTCATCTCCGGGTCCAGGGCGGACGTGGGCTCGTCGAAAAGGATGGCTTTGGGGCGCATGGCCAGGGCGCGGGCGATGCCCACGCGCTGCTTCATGCCGCCGGACACCTCGTGCGGCCGCTTGTGCAGCGCGTGACCCATGCCGACGAGCTCCAGCGCAGCCTTGGTGCGCAACTTCAGCTGCGCCTTGGCCTCGCTCGCGCCGAACACCCGCTCGACCGCGAGGTAGACGTTCTCGAAACAGGTCAGCCAAGGCAGCAGCGAATGGTTCTGGAACACCACCGCGCGCTCGGGGCCGGGGGCGTTGATCTCCTTGTTGTCGCACAACAGCACACCCGAGGTGGGCAGCAGCAGTCCGGCGATCAGGTTCAGCAGGGTCGACTTGCCGCAGCCCGAGTGGCCGATCAGCGTGATGAACTCGCCCTTGGCCACGGTGAGGTCGATCTCGCGCAGCGCGTGGAAGCGGCCCTTGCGTGTGTTGAACACCATCTCGGCGTTCTGCACCTGGATGAAGTGGTTCGTCGTGCTCATGTCGATCAATCCCCTGCGTCAGTCGTCGAACGAGAAGCGCTTGGCAATGGCCATCAGCGCCTGCTCGAGCGCAAGGCCGACGATGCCGATCACGAAGATCGCGATGATGATGTGCTGGACGTTGAGGTTGTTCCACTCGTCCCACACCCAGAAGCCGATGCCCACGCCGCCGGTCAGCATTTCGGCCGCGACGATGACCAGCCAGGCCGTGCCCACCGACAGGCGCACGCCGGTCAGCATGTAGGGCAGCACCGCAGGGAACAGGATGCGCGTGATGATCTTCCACTCGCTGAGGTTGAGCACCCGGGCGACGTTCAGGTAGTCGGCCGGAACGCGCTGCACGCCCACCGCGGTGTTGATGATCATCGGCCAGATCGAGCAGATGAAGATGGTCCAGATGGCGGCCGGGTTGGCGGCCTTGAACACCAGCAGGCCGATCGGCAGCCAGGCCAGCGGCGAGACCGGACGCAGCAGGCTGACGAGCGGCGAGACCATGCGGTTGAGGAACTCGAAGCGGCCGATCAGGAAACCCATCGGAATGCCGACCAGCGCGGCCATGCCGAAGCCGGCTGCCACGCGCTTGAGCGAGAAGAGGATGTTCCAGCCGATGCCCTGGTCGTTGGGTCCCTTCGAGTAGAACGGGTCGGAGAACAGCTTGACCGCTGCCTCGAAGGTCTGCGCCGGCGTCGGGAAGCTGCTGCTTTTGATGGTTAGCAGAGCCCACACGCCGATCAGCAGCGCAATGCCGGCACTGGGGGGCAGGACCTTCAGCGCCACCGCTCGCCAGTCGATCGGTTCGCGGGCCGGCCGCGGCGCGGCGGGAGCGGCCGTTGCCTTGACCGGCGCCGTGGCCACGCCTCGGGCCGGTGCCGACTGCCCACGCTGCTTGTCGGCGGCGGCGGCTTCGAGTGGGGAGTGAAAGACGGCAGACACCATGATGCTCTCCTCAGCGGCCCATCAGGCCTTGACCTTGAACGAATCGGCGTACTTCGCGGGGTCCTTGCCGTCCCACACCACGCCATCGATCAGCTTCGAACTGCGCAGCGCGTCCTTGGGCACGCTGATCTTCATGGCCGAGGCCACCTCCTTGTACAGGTCGATCTGGTTGATCTGCTTGGCCACCGTCAGGTAGTCCGGGTGCTCCTTGATCAGGCCCCAGCGCTTGTGCTGCGTCAGGAACCACATGCCGTCGCTGAGGTACGGGAAGTTCACCGCGCCGTCGTTGAAGAACTTCATGTGGTTCGGGTCGTCCCAGGTCTTGCCCAGCCCGTTCTGGTAGCGGCCCAGGATGCGCTGGTTGATCGCATCGACACCGGTGTTGACATAGGCCTTGTCGGCCACGGTCTCGGCCATCTTCATCTTGTTCTGCAGGCCTGCGTCGATCCACTTGCTGGCCTCGAGAATGGCCATCATCACGGCACGTGCGGTATTGGGGTACTTCTTGACGAATTCGCCCGTGGTACCCAGCACCTTCTCCGGGTGGTCCTTCCAGATGTCCTGGGTGGTCACGCCAGTGATGCCGATGCCATCCATGATCGCCCGATGCCCCCAGGGCTCGCCGACGCAGTAGCCGTCCATGTTGCCCACGCGCATGTTGGCCACCATCTGTGGCGGCGGCACCGTGATGACCTTGGCGTCCTTCATCGGGTTCACGCCCACACTGGCCAGCCAGTAGTACAGCCACATCGCGTGGGTGCCCGTCGGAAAGGTCTGCGCGAAGGTGTACTCGCGCTTGTCGCTGGCCATCAGCTTGGCCAGCGAAGCGCCGTCGACCGCGCCCTTGTCGGCCAGCTTCTTCGACAGCGTGATGGCCTGGCCGTTGTTGTTGAGGGTCATCAACACAGCCATGTCCTTCTTCGGGCCACCAACCCCCAGATGCACGCCGTACACCAGGCCGTACAGCACGTGCGCCATGTCGAGCTCGCCGTTGACCAGCTTGTCCCGCACGCCGGCCCAGGAGGCTTCCTTGGTCGGCACGATCTTGACGCCGTACTTCTTGTCGAAGCCCAGAACCGAAGCCATCACGACGCTGGCGCAATCGGTCAACGGGATGAAGCCGATCCTGACCTCTTCCTTCTCGGGCTTGTCGGATCCGGCGGCGTACACGGCAGCTTGCAGGCCCGGGATCAGGCCGGCGGCGCCGGCCGTCGCCGCGGTGGCGGCGGCGGCCTTGATGACATTGCGGCGTCCCATGTCGATGGTGTCCTTCTGGCTCGGTGGCATCGTGATCTCTCGTTCGAAACGCAAAACAAAAAGGCGTCCGCACCGAGCAGCCTGCAGAGGCTGCGGGTGGGGACGCCATCGTCCGGCCGGGGCGCATCGACCTTGAAGCGCACCGGTGTGGGCCGAAAGATCGCCGTTGATCTTTCTCAGGCCAAGCATTGCAATCTGCGTGCCAGTGCCGATGCAGGGGATCTGCTTGCTGCGCTGCACCAGAACAGGGTGTGATCCGGCGAACCGCGCGCTGCCACGGCGCGCGGGCGCACCGCCATCGGCCGGCTCAGCCCAGCAGTTCCATCGTGTCGATCATGCGCCGGGCCAGTTCCGCCAGCTTGAGGCCCTTGTCCATTGCCGTCTTGCGAAGGCGGGCGTAGGCCTCTTCCTCGCTCAGGCCAAGTCGCTTCATCAGCGCGCCCTTGGCGCGCTCGATCACCTTGCGGTCGTTGAGCTGGCTGCGCGCATCGGCCAGCTCGCGACGCATGGATTCCTCGACCTGGAATCGCGCCATCGCCACGTCGAGCACCGGCTTCACCCGCGCCGGCGCCAGGCCCGCCACCACGTAGGCGGTGACGCCGGCCGCAATGGCGTCCTTCATGTGCGTGGTGTCGTTGTCGTCGGTGAACAGCACGATGGGTCGGCGTGCCTCCCGCGTGGCCATGACCACATGTTCCAGCGTGTCGCGGGCCTGGCTTTCGGCATCGACGATGATCAGGTCGGGCTGGATCTGCGCCAGCCGGTCGGGCAGGAACATGTCCGAGGGCAGCACCGCGACGATGTTGTAGCCGCCTTCGAGCAGTCCGATGCGCAGTTGGCGCGAACGCTCGGCCGCACCCCGGTCCTCCGCATCGGCGTCGGCATCCGGGACCAGCGATTCAGGGGCGACGATGACGATGCGCAGCGCGGCGACGGGTTCCACCATGGGCTGGCTGCCAGCAACATCCGAGCCAGTGGTGGCCCGACCCCCTGGAGCGCGGCGCCTACACTGCGGCCCGATGAATGTGCTGGGCATCGAATCTTCCTGCGACGAAACCGGCGTCGCGCTGGTCAGCAGCCAGGGTGGCGCCGTGCCACGCTTGCGCGCCCACGCGCTGCACACCCAGGTGCAGATGCACCAGGCCTACGGCGGCGTGGTGCCGGAACTGGCCTCGCGGGATCACATCCGCCGCGTGCTGCCGCTGGCGCGCGAGGTGCTGGCCGAGGCGGGTTGCGGGCTCGACGCGGTGGACGTGGTGGCCTTCACCCGTGGCCCGGGGCTGGCCGGTGCACTGCTGGTGGGCGCCGGCGTGGCCTGCGCGTTGGCCGCGGCGCTGGGCAAGCCGACACTGGGCGTGCACCATCTCGAAGGGCACCTGTTGTCGCCCTTCCTGTCGGCCGATCCGCCGGAGTTCCCGTTCGTCGCGTTGCTGGTTTCGGGTGGCCATACGCAGTTGATGCGGGTGGATGCCGTCGGGTCGTATGAATTGCTCGGCGAGACCATCGACGACGCGGCCGGCGAGGCCTTCGACAAGTCGGCCAAGCTGCTGGGCCTGGGCTATCCCGGTGGGCCGGCGCTGGCGCGGCTGGCCGCGCAGGGCAGGGCGGATGCGTTCGCGCTGCCCCGCCCGCTGCTGCACAGCGGCAACCTCGATTTCTCGTTCGCCGGGCTGAAGACCGCGGTGATGACGCAGCACCGCAAGCTCGGGCCCGCTGCAACGCCCGGGCAGATCGCCGACCTGGCCGCGTCGACGCAGGCCGCGATCGTCGACGTGCTGGTGAAGAAGGCGGTGAGTGCGCTGAAGACCACCGGCCTGAAGCGGCTGGTGGTTTCCGGCGGCGTGGGCGCTAACGCTGAATTGAGGCGGCAGCTGGATGCGGCTGCCGCGCGTCGCGGCTGGCGGGTGCACTACCCCGAACTGGCGCTGTGCACCGACAACGGCGCCATGATCGCGCTGGCCGCCGCCATGAGGCTGGCGGCCGGCGCTTCGACGGCCACGAAGGACTATGCCTTCGATGTGCGGCCACGCTGGCCGCTGGCCGAGATCGGCTGAGGAAACCGGCTCGGCCGGATCGGCTCAGGCCTTCAGCGGACTTGCAGTTGCGTGCTGGCCGGCTGCTTCTTGGCCAGCGTCAACGTCAGCACACCGTTGTCGAGCGCGGCGCTGGAGTTGGCCTGGTCGACGTCGGCCGGCAGGGTGAAGCTGCGGGCGTAGCGGGCCACCGCGCGCTCGCTGTACAGCACGCGGTCGCCGTCCTTCTTCTCGTCGGACTTCGCGGTCTGGGCGCTGATGTCGACGCGGCGACCCTCGATCGTGACCTTGACGTCGCCCTTGGCCACGCCGGGCAGGTCCATCGTCACCGTATAGGCGGTGTCGGTCTCGCGCACGTCCAGCGCCGGGCTGCGTGTGGCTGGGGCATCGGATTGCGTCACGCTGTTCAGGAATCGATTGAACAACACGTCGTCGAACAGGCGATCGAACGAGCGGCTCAGCACAGGGGCGCGGCGGGAGACGGGAACGAGGTACACGGTTGAACTCCTAGAATGCAAGGCGGGTTCTGCTGCGCACCGTGGCGCGTTCCTTTGCTTCACCCATGCCGCTGGAATTGGCAGCGGCTTTTTTGTTTTCAAGACCTTCACCTGTCGTCGATGACGCGAGATTTTTTGTTCCGCCGAGGCCTTGTGCTGGCGCCGTTGGCAGCCATATCGGCTGGCTTTGCCGAGGCGGCTGATCAGCCGCCACAAGCGATTCGGCTGGCGCTGATTGAAGGCCTCTCTGGCGCGTTCGCCAATGCGGGCGAGGCCGTGTTCCGCAACTTGCTGTGGGCCGTGGAGCGCGTCAACCGGCGTGGCGGCGTCAAGCTGCCAGGCGGCAATCGCCCGCTCGAATTGCTGCGCCTGGACAGCAAGGGCAGTTCCGAGGAGGCGCTGGCGATGTTGCGCAACGCGCTCGACCAGCGCATTGGCTTCGTCCTGCAGGGCAACAGCTCGGCGGTGGCGTCGGCCCTGGTGGAGGCGCTGAACAAGCACAACGAGCGCGAACCCGTCCGCCGTGCCTTGCTGCTGAATTACTCGGCCGTCGAGCCGTCGCTGACCAACGAGCGCTGCAGCTTCTGGCACTTTCGCTTCGATGCCCATGCCGACATGCGCCTGGCCGCGTTGATGGCAGCGCTGAAGGACGATCGCGCCGTCCAGCGCGTCTATCTCATCGGCCAGGACTACAGCTTCGGCCAGTACGTGGTGAAGCAGGCCCGCGCGATGATCGAAGCACGCCGCCCTGACATCCAGATCGTCGGCGAGGAGTTGCACCCGATGGGCCGGGTCAAGGACTTCCTTCCCTATGCCAGCAAGATTCGCGCAAGCGGTGCGCAGGCGGTGGTCACAGGCAACTGGGGCAACGATCTGACACTGCTGGTCAAGGCCGTACGCGAGCTGGGCGTGCCGCTCAGGTTCTACACCTTCTACGGCAATGCGCTGGGCGTGCCGGGCGCCTTGGGCGAGGCCGGCGTCGGCTCGGTGCTGGCGGTGTCCGAGTGGCACCCGAATGTGGGCGGGGCAGCCTCCGACGCGTTCGTGCAGGCCTTCCACCAACGCTTTCCCGATCCGAAGGACGACTACCTGCATGCGCGCATGCAGGCGATGATCGAACTGCTGGTGCAGGCCATCGAGCTGGCGCGCAGCACCGACGTGGCCGCGGTGGCGCGGGCACTCGAGGGCCTGAAGCTCGACGCCGGCGCGCTCGGCGGCGTGCACGAGGGCTGGATGCGCGCCGAGGACCATCAGTTCCAGCAGCCGCTCGTGGTCAGCGTGATGGACAAGCAGGGCGCGCCCGGCGTGCGTCACGACGTCGAAGGCTCGGGCTACGGCTTCCGCACCCTGCGCCGCATCGATGCCCGCCAGGCCGAGTTGCCTGCTAACTGCAAAATGACGCGGCCCGACTGAGCGC
>CAZXLI010000345.1:0-6788 GCA_964641795.1 uncultured Bordetella sp.
GAGGGCGACCGCATGCAGCGGCTGAAGCTCGAGGCCTCGCCCTGGAACTTCAACAAGCTGTGGCGCAAGGGCGCCAAGCAGGCGATCTGGATCGCCATCGCGCTGTGGACCGGCTTCACCTTCGTCGGCTACTTCACGCCGATCCGCACGCTGGCCAGTGAAGCGCTGCAGTTGAGCTTCGGCCCCTGGGAATGGTTCTGGGTGCTCTTCTACGGCCTGGCCACCTACGGCAACGCCGGCTTCCTGCGCGAGCAGGTGTGCAAGTACATGTGCCCGTATGCCCGCTTCCAGGGCGCGATGGTCGACCGCGACACGATGGTCATCACCTACGACGCGGGACGCGGCGACCCGCGCGGCACGCGCGCCCGGAGTGCCGACCTGAAGACCCTGGGCCTGGGCCACTGCATCGACTGCGGGCTGTGCGTGCAGGTCTGCCCCACCGGCATCGACATCCGCAACGGCCAGCAGTACGAGTGCATCGGCTGCGCCGCCTGCATCGACGTGTGCAACGGCGTGATGGACAAGATGCGCTACCCGCGCGGGCTGGTTCGGTACGACACCGAGAACGGCGTCGACCGGCATCTCACGCGCGCGCAGCAGTTGCGCCGCGCGATCCGGCCGCGCACGATCATCTATGCCTCGATCCTGCTGGTGATCACCACCGCGCTGGGCGTGAGCCTCGCGCTGCGCACGTCGTTCAAGGTGGACGTGGTGCGCGACCGCACCTCGCTGGCCCGCCTGACCGGCGAGGGCCGTGTCGAGAACGTCTACCGGCTGCAGCTGATGAACGCCACCGAGCGCTCGCAGCAGTTCCGGGTGGTGCCCGATGGCATGCCGGGGCTGCAGATCGGTGGGGCGCGCGAGGTGGAAGTGGGCCCGGCCGAATCGCGCTGGTTCACGGTGGTCGTGCAGCTGCCGTACGAGTCGGCCAGGCAGGCAGGCGCCGGCGTGCACCCGATTCGCTTCCGCATCGAACGCCTGGGCATCGGCGACAGCCAGCCGCCAGCGCTGGTCAACGAAAAGTCCACCTTCGTCGTGCCGCGCTGAGCCCGGCCGCAACAGGAGAAAGAACGTGAGCGACAGGATCCGAGACCCGAACGCGACCGAACCCTGGTGGCGCGTGAAGATGGTGTGGCTGGTGATCGGCGGCCCCGCCGCGGTGGTGGTGGCGAGCATCGCGACCGGCGTGGTGGCGATCCGTGGCGGCGACACCGTGGTCGGCGCCGAGCCTGGCGACACGCCGGCGATGCAGGCGCGCAACCACGCCGCCAGCCCCAAGAAGCCCTGAGCCCATGGACAGCAGCCGCACCAGCCCGCAGGATGCAGAGCCGCCGCGCGTGCCGCTGGCCAGCCGCGTGCTGGCGATCCTGTGGCCGGCCTTCCTGATCGCCGGGGTGCAGGAAGCGCTGGTGTTCGTGGTGGTCGATCCGCATTCGCTCGAATGGTTCGGCGTCACGCCGATCGACTGGAGCGTGCAGGCGATCTACACCGTCACCTTCCTGATCTTCTGGATCACCACCACGCTGGCCGGGGCCCTGACCCAGCTGCTGCTGTCGCCGGAGAAACCGGCGAGGCGCAACCCCCGCGAGCTGCGCCCGCGCTGGCCCGCCTGAGGCTGTCCCCGCGCGAGCCGCGCCGGCCGGACCGGCGCCGCTGATAACTCCCCTCGCACACGTCAGGAGATCTCGATCTTCACCGATCGAGATCGCCTGTCGGTGACGCACGCATTGAACACTAGGGTCTTGTCGACTCCACGGTGTCATTGCCGGAGAAGGGCCCTCGCTGTGCACTTTTCCGGTGGATTGCCGCTCATGACGTCCGCTAGCATGTCGATAGACATCGCAGGTCGGTGTTAGCGGGGTGCCCCAGGCTCCTACCGACGCCGGTTTTTCCGATCGTCAAGTCACCAGGGAGTTTCCATGAAACGTGCATTGCACGCCGCCGGCCTGCTGGCCGCTTTCGCGCTCGCCTCGAGCATCGTCACTACCCCGGCCCGTGCCGCCGATCTGCCTGCCGACGTGCAGGCCAAGGTCGAGAAGGCCAAGAAGCGCCTGGTCGAACTGGCTGCCGACCCCGGCGTGGTAAGCGCGGTGCGCGAGGCCAATGCGCGCGACAACGGCGGCATGACCAACGGCAAGTGGGTCGACCTGGGCGATGCCGACCCGGGAGTCAAGCAGATCATGACGAGCAAAGTCAGCGTCCAGATCGCCAAGTGGGAGAAGGACGACGACACCGTCAACAAGTTGATCCTGCGCGACCAGAAGGGCAACCTGGTGGCCGCCAGCGTGCGCCCGCTGATCTACAACAACGCGAGCCGCCCGGTGTTCGCCAACCCGATCAAGGGCCAGGTCTGGGCCGCCGGCGAGATCAAGCCCGACACCACCACGCAGATTCCCAGCGTGCACGTCGCCGCCCCGGTGCTCGATGGCGGCAAGACCATCGGCGTGCTGCAGGCCGGCGTCACCGCCCGCTGAGGCGGTTGCCGCAGCCTCGTCGCCGTCGAATCGAATCGTGCGGCGGTCCTGCGAGGCCGCCGACTGACCAAGAACAGGGAGTCGTGATGTTGAAGAACCTCAAGGTCGGTGCCCGCCTGGCGCTGGGCTTCGCCACCGTGCTGGTGCTGCTGGGCGCCGTCAGCGCCATCTCGCTGAGCCGGCTGTCGGCCATCAAGGCCGACCTGGCCGCCGTCACAGGCGAGGCGCCCGAACGCCTGGCCAACTCGCTGCGCGACCTGGCCCGCTACCAGGGCATGGCGCTGCGCGACGTGGTGATGCAGGACGACGTGGCCTTCAAGAAGAAGGAGTTCGACCTGATGAAGAAGGCGCGGGCCGACTACGACCGTACCGCGCAGAACCTGGCCGCGCTGCTGACGGCCCCTGAGGACGCGCCGATCCGCAGCGCGCTGGAGTCCGTGGCCGCCAAGCTGGCCGCCACCCGGGCGCCCACCGAGAAGGCGATCGACCGCTCGATGGCCGACGACATGGCCGGTGCCGCCGAAGTGGTGCGCGACGAGGTACGGCCCGCGCAGCTGGCCCATGTGGCCGCACTCGACAAGGTGGTCGAAGCGATCCAGCAGGCCTCCCACCAGCGCAACCTGCAAGCCGATGCCGCCTACCGCCAGGCGGTGACGCTGATCGTCGCGCTGACCCTGTCGGCGCTGGTGCTGGGCGGGCTGATCGCGTGGCTGATCCAGCGCAGCATCACCCGGCCGCTGGACACCGCGGTGTCGGTGGCCCAGGCGGTGGCCGCCGGCGACCTGTCGCAGGCGATCGAGTCGCAGGCCGACGACGAAGTGGGCCGGCTGCTGCAGGCGCTGCGGACAGTGAACGACAGCCTCGGCCGCACGATGCTGCAGGTGCGCCAGGCGGCCGAGACGATGCAGACCGCCTCGTCCGAGATCGCCGACGGCAATTCCGACCTGAGCCAGCGTACCGAGCACCAGGCCTCCAGCCTGCAGCAGACCGCTTCGTCGATGGAGCAGCTCACCGCCACCGTGCGGCATAACGCCGAAACGGCGCGTACCGCCTCGGCAATGGCCGACTCCGCCAGCGCTGCCGCGGCACGCGGCGGCGAGGTGGTGGCACAGGTGATCAGCACCATGCAGGCCATCACCGACAGCGCGCGCCGCATCGCCGACATCATCGGCACGATCGACGGCATCGCGTTCCAGACCAACATCCTGGCCCTCAATGCCGCGGTCGAGGCCGCCCGCGCCGGCGAGCAGGGGCGTGGCTTCGCGGTCGTGGCCGGCGAGGTGCGGGCGCTCGCGCAGCGCTCCGCCGAGGCAGCGCGCGAGATCAAGTCGCTGATCGGCACCAGCGTCGACAAGGTCGAGACCGGCTCGCGCCTGGTGCAGGAAGCCGGCACGACCATGGGCGACATCGTCGTGCAGGTGCAGCGCGTCACCACGCTGATCGGCGAGATCAGCAACGCCACGCAGGAGCAGACCGGCGGCATTGGCCAGGTCAACCAGGCCGTCGCGCAGCTCGACCAGGTCACGCAGCAGAACGCCGCGCTCGTGGAGCAGAGCGCCGCTGCGACCGAGAGCCTCAAGCAGCAGGCTTCCCGCCTCGTCGAGGCGGTGAGCGTGTTCCGCCTCGGTGCGGCGGCCGAATCGGCCACCGGCTGAGTTCACGGTCCCTTCCCACAACAACCCCAGGAGGATTCGATGAAGGTATTCATGATCGGCACGCAGCGCTCGGGCTCGAACCTGTTGCGGCTGATGGTCAACCAGGCGTCGACGATCGCGGCGCCGCACCCGCCGCACATCCTGGAGCGTTTTGCCCCGCTGCTGCCGGCCTACGGCAACCTGCAGGACGAAGCGGCCTTCGAGCGGCTCGTCGACGACGTGCTGCGCCTGGTGGAGGTGAACCCGGTGGCCTGGGGCGTGGATTTCGACCGCGGCGACATCCGCCGCCGCTGCCGCGACAACAGCCTGGTGGCGGTGTTCGGCGCGGTGATGGACCGCATGGCCGAGGCCCAGGGCAAGCCCGACTGGATGTGCAAGTCGCTGGCCAACGTGCACTTCCTGCCCGAGATCGAGCGCTATTTCGCCGACGAGGCACGCTATCTGTACCTGTACCGCGACGGGCGCGACGTGTGCCTGTCGTTCCTGAAGGCGGTGGTGGGCGAGAAGACGGCCTACCACGTCGCGCGCCAATGGCACCACGAGCAGCAGCTGGCCATCGCCTGCGGCCGCCGTGTGCCGGCGAGCCAGTTCCTGGCGCTGTCGTACGAGGAACTCACCAGCAACCCCGAATCCACGCTGCGCCTGCTGTGCCGCTGGCTGGGCATCGAGTTCCATTCGAGCATGCTCGAGTTCCACCGCTCCGAAGAGGCCAGCCGGACCGCGGCCTCCGGCCGCATGTGGGAGAACGTGAAGAAGCCGGTGATGGCCAGCAACACGCGCAAGTGGCTGGCCGAGTTGACACGGGACCAGCTGATCGACTTCGAATCGGTGGCCGGTGCCTCGCTGCAGGAACTGGGCTACGACCTGGCGATACCGGTCGATCCGGCCAGGCCGCGCCACTACGACGTTTCCACCGTCGCCGCGCTGGAGGCCGAGAACCGGCGCCTGAAGGGCGAGGTTCGGGCCACGCTGCCGCCCGAGGACCTCGTGGCGCGCAAGCCGCAGGAGGACCTGCTGGCTTCCATCCGGGCCCGCATGTCGGCGGCCTGATGGCCGGGCAGATGGCGGCCGGAGATCCCACCGGCACCGCGCCACCCGCCAGCGCCGCGCGCCTGTTCGCCGATTGCCTGCTGCTGGGCCTGACCGCCTGGGGCGGCTTCATGGCGCTGCTGGCCCAGGCCCAGGACCGCTTCGTCAAGCAGCGCCAGTGGCTGAGCGAGAAGGCGTTCCTCGACCTGATCGCGCTGGTCAGCATGCTGCCCGGCCCACAGGCCGTGAACGCGCTGGCGGTGATGGGCCATCGGCTCGCCGGCTGGCCCGGCTTCGTCGCGGCACTGGCCGGCATCGTGATGCCCAGCTTCTTCGTCGTGGTGGCGCTGTGGTTCGGCTACTCGCAGTTGGCTGGCCATGCCGGCTGGCTGCGCGCGCTGACCTTGGGCGTGCTGCCGCCGTTGGCAGCCATCCTCGGTCAGGCGGCCTTCAACCAGGCCAAGAAGGCCGCGCCGCAGCGCCGCCAGCAAGTGCTGGCCGTGGCGGCCGCGCTGCTGCTGCTGGCGATCCCGTACTGGGCCGCGCCGCTGTACCTGCTGGCCGGCGGCGCCGCGGTGTCGCTGCTGTTCTGGCCGGCACCGCAGCAGGCCGAGGCCGGCACGATGCGGCGGCTCAGCCCGCTGGGCTGGTGGCTGTGCTTCGGCCCGGCCGCGCTGGCGGTGTTCCAGTTCGTGCCCGCGCTGCTGCCCACCGAACCGGCGCCGCGGCTGGGGCTGGCCTTCGCCGGCATCGGCACCACCCTGTTCGGCGGTGCGCTGGTGATGGTGCCGCTGCTCGAGGGCCTGATCGTCGACCACCTCGGCTGGTTGAGCCATGCCGGCTTTGGCGCCGGGCTGGCCGCCAGCCAGCTCACGCCGGGGCCCATCCTCGGCATTGCCACCTTCACCGGCATGCAAGTGGCAGGCTGGTCCGGCGCCCTGGCGGCCACGCTCGGCATCTACACGCCGACCGCGCTGATCGCAGTGGGCGTGGACCAGGCGGCCGAGCGGCTGCGCGCATCGCGCCGCTTCCAGCACGCGATGGCCGGCGTGCGCTGCGTGGTGGTGGGCTTGATCGGCGGCGCGGCGGTGTCGCTGTTGCTGAAACTGCCCTGGCCGCAGCATCCTGCACCGCTGGCACTGCTGCTGGCCGCAGCCATGCTGCTGGTCTGGCGCTGGCGCCAGCCGCCATACGTGTCGCTGCCGGTGGGTGTGGCGCTGGCCTGGCTGCTGCTGTAACGCCCGCGCGCCCGGCGCTGCGCTCGGCAGCCCGGTGCCTTCAGCAGCCGGGTCCGTTCAGCAGCGCCTGCAACGCGTCGGCATTGAGGATGCGGATCTCGCGCTGGCGCACTTCCAGCATCCCGTCGTCCTGGAACTTCGAGAAGGTGCGGCTCACCGTCTCGAGCTTCAGCCCGAGGTAGCTGCCGATCTCCTCGCGCGTCATGCGCAGCAGCAGCGCGCGCGGCGAGAAGCCGCGGGCCTGCAGGCGCTTGACCAGGTTCAGCAGGAAGGCCGCCAGGCGCTGCTCGGCGCGCATGCTGCCCAGCAGCAGCATCACGCCATGGTCGCGCACGATCTCGCGGCTCATGATCTTGTGGAACTGATGCTGCAGCCCGGTGAACTCGCGCGAC
>CAZXLI010000346.1:0-6759 GCA_964641795.1 uncultured Bordetella sp.
GGCACGCCGGCCAGAATTCGAACTCGGCATATCCGGGTTCTCGGCATAGTGGATCAACGAGTGCCTGGTGCGGGCCGTGGCGCTGTACCTGGCGCAGAACACCGGCCGGCGCTACGACACCCTGTTCTCCGACGAGACCGATGGACCGCTGGACCCGGAACGCAAGCGCATGTTCATGGCGATGAAGCGGCGGGTGCTGGAACTGGGTGGCTACGCGCGAGAGTTCTTTGTGTCGGAGACGCCGGAGCTGACGGGGATGGCGGATGCGTTGATCGACCTGGAGGCGATGTCCGTGGAAGGATGTTCTACGTGATCGACAGTCAACGCATCGCGGTGGGGGATGTCCTGAGAAGTGTTCTTATCAGGACGTTATTTGGCGCACCGAAATTCGTGAGGTGTCGAGGCCACCGCTCGTTCAACAGAAGTTGTGCTCAAGCGGCAAGAGAAGTTGTGTTCTATGCGGCGAGCGGACGAGCAACCGTGCACGCTACGCCGATTCGCTCGACACAGCAATGTCGCCGGTCGGCGGCCGATCATCAGGGTTGCCCGCCGGATCGGCCTTGGACCGAAGCCAGATGCTCCTGGGCGATGTTGCCGAACATCCAAGGCCTTCGCCAGAAACCGTGCGCGTGCAGTTCACGACTCACCCGCAGCTCGTATTCAGCGTGGACCTCCGGCGGCAGCGGCTCAGGTTCGGACGACGGCAGGGGCGGCACTGCGTTGACCTTCGGACATTGCCTGCTGTGTTGCTGAACGGCCGACCGCAGTGCATCGATGGCTTCGCGGGCCGTGGCGCCGAAGGCCTGGACCTTTATCTCGCACATCCTCGCCGCAAAGCCGCCTGCCCATGCAAACACCCAGAACTGCGGCGCGCCGGCGACGCCGAGCAGCCGGTGACGCTTGGCCGGCACAGTCGAGGGGCTGGCTGACGGGAACACTTCCCAGCCGGCGTGCGCCGAGCAGGTGAGGCATGGGCCGCCGCAAGCCCCGCGCAACTCCGAGGCCCTCCGCCGTTCGGCCTCGGACCAGGTCGCCTGCCGCTGGGCCTTGCTCGAACGCGGCAGCGTCCAATCGATCCTGGGCATTGCCGGTGCGCTGATGAAGCGCAGCTGTTCGCCGCTGACCACGGCCGCCCATGTCACCTGGTAGGGCGGTGGGGCGTCGAACCAGAAGGCCGTCCCGCTCGGCTTGGGCTTATCGATGTGCGTTGATGAGATGGCCCCAGCCTGCAAGTACCTCTCGGTGGCTGTACTCCAGTCGGCGAATCCGGTGGCATGAGCCTGATCCACTCGGCGCGCATCAACGGGCACGACCTCTATGCGTACTTGAAGGACGTCCTCGAGCGACTGCCCACCCATCCGGCGAGCCGCGTCTCGGAACAGCTGCCACACCGCTGGCGGCCCTCAGGCGCTACAGCTTGAGCAGCCCCGCTGCATCTGCACCGGCGGACACTTGATCGAGCCGTACGAGCAGAACACGCAGCAGTCACCGGCCTTCGGCCGCAGCACCGTCTTGCAGACTTCGCACTCGTAGAAAAACTGACAGGCGTCAGTCGGCATCACCTCGCGCTTGGCATGGCCACACTCGGGGCACGTCAGCACCGACTCCAGTTGGGGGGTGGCAGTCATCACTTGTGAACCGTCGAGGGGTAGCCCGCGTCCGTGGTGGCACGCACCAATGCCGTGGCGCTGGTCTTGTCGGAGTCGAACGTGACGGTGGCCGTCTTCTTCGCGAAGTCGATGCGCGCCTGGCTCACACCGGGTACCTTCTCCAGCGCCTTCTTGACCGTGACCGGGCACAGCTCGCAGGTCATGTTCTGGACATCGAGCACCACGGTCTGCGGTGTTGCAGCGAGTGCGGCCATCGGCATCAGCGCGATCAGCGCAGTGGCAAGCAAGATGCGCATGGGAAGTCCCTTCAAAGGAAGAACGGCGCCAACCAGGGCACCGACAACAACGCGAGCAGCGCCAGCGCGACGACCCAGAAGATCGCCCGCTGGCGCTTGAGGACGATCGGCTCGGCACACACGGAACCCGGTTCGCACACCTGCGGCTGCAAGTACAGCCGCCGGAACGCCAGGCCCAGGAACAGCAGCGTCGCTGCGATGAACCAAGGCCTCAGCGGCTCGAGTGCCGTAAGGTTGGCGACCCAAGCGCCACCGATGCCCAGCATCAGCAGCACGAGCGGGCCGACGCAGCACACCGATGCACCGATCGCCGCCAGCACGCTGGCGAGGAGCGAACCCTTGACTCTGAACGTTGCCATCTGCCCGCTGAACCGATTCGTTGGCCGAGAGTCTAGAGTCCGTACCATGGTACGGAGTCAAGGGGTCCAGATGACAACCGAGCTGACGATAGGGCGGCTGGCAGACGAGGCTGGCGTGAACGTCGAGACGATCCGGTACTACCAGCGCCGCGGCTTGATGGCCGAGCCGGACAAGCCGATGAGCGGGCATCGCCGCTACGACTCGGATGCGACCAAGCGCGTGCGCTTCATCAAGCGGGCGCAGGTCCTGGGCTTCACCCTGGACGAAATTGCCAGCCTGCTCGCACTCGAGGAGGCTCGCGCCTGCGCCGAAACGCGCGATCTGGCTGCGCACAAGCTGCAGGTCATTGAAGGAAAGCTCGCCGATCTCAAGGCGATGCGCAAAGCGCTGACGGCGCTGCTGCACCAATGCGATTCGGAAGCAAGCAAAGGTGGCTGCCCGATCATCCACGCGCTGGCAGCCGACTGATCCCGCGTCAAGATGGGTTCACCAGACGCATACACGCCAACCGTCACCGTCGCCAGCGTCCAGACGGCACGACCGCCCCAGCGACGAGGCTTGGATATGTGCCCGGCCAAAGGCGCCAGCGACTCAGCGCGGCTGGAACATGATGATGCCCATGCCCGCCAGTGCAACCGCAACGCCGGCCAGATCCCATGCCGTCGGCTTGATGCCATCGACGGCCCAGAGCCACATCAACGCCACGCCGATATAGACGCCACCGTAGGCCGCGTAGACCCGACCAGCTGCGTTCTCGTGCAGCGTCAGCAGCCATGCGAAGATCGCCAGGCTGGCGGCCGCCGGCATCAGCAGCCAGATGCTCTTGCCCTGCTTGAGCCAGAGGTACGGCAGGTAGCAGCCGACGATCTCGGCCAGGGCCGTGGCAACGAACAAGGCAAAGGTCTTCATCGACGCGTAGGGTCTTGCGCGATCAGTGCGAGTGCCGGTGGTGTTCGTCCGGGAAGTGCTCGTGCGTGTGCGTCATCTGCGCATGCCGATGACGGTGCGTGTGGCGGACCGGTCGAACCTCGTCCGGTGCATGGTGGTCATGGTGCATGTCGTGTTCATGCTCGTGCTCATGTTCCATGGCTTCGTGACGATGTGGGTGCGCGTGCCGCTCGCTCAGATGCAGCCAGACCCCCAGCGCCATCAGAGCACCGGCGACCAGAAGCCCCGGCGTCACGGCTTCGCCGAGCAGGGCGACGGCCAGGATGGCGCCGAAGAACGGCGCCACCGAGAAGTAGGCCCCGGTGCGCGCCGTGCCCAGGTGGCGCAGCGCGAGCACGAACAGCGTCAGGCTGATGCCATAGGCGAAGAAGCCCAGCACGGCCGAACCCGCGAGCAGGCCGAGCGGCGGCAGGCTTGCGCCCAGCGCCAGCGCGATGGCGAGGTTGACCGAGCCTGCAGCCAGCCCCTTCACCATCGCCA
The DNA here is from genome assembly GCA_964641795.1 of uncultured Bordetella sp. Classification (GTDB taxonomy): domain Bacteria; phylum Pseudomonadota; class Gammaproteobacteria; order Burkholderiales; family Burkholderiaceae_C; genus Pseudaquabacterium. The sequence goes on from CAZXLI010000346.1 coordinate 3,695, forward strand.
CCCAGGTCGCATCGGCGAGCGACACCCTGCGCGTGAGGTTGTTGTCGATGCCCCAGGCCAGGCAAGCGCCCAACACCGCGACGGAGGGCCACAAGGCGCCGAACTGCGCGTCGTCGGGCCAGCTCAGCACCAGGGCCCCCGCGATGATGGCGAGCATGCCGAGCGCGATGCGGCGGTCGAAGTTCTCCTTGAAGGCGAACCAAGCCAGCAGCGCCGTGAAGACACCTTCGGCATTGAGCAGCAGCGAGGCGCCCGAGGCCGGCATTCCCGAGAGCCCGAACATCAGCAGCACGGGCCCGACCACACCGCCGGCCAGCACCGCACCGAACAGCCACGGCCATTCGCCGGCGGCCAGCCGGGCCGACGGTGTCCGCCGAACCAGCCGCAATGTCGCCAGACCCAGTCCCGAGCCCAGGTAGAGCAGGCCGGCCAGCATCCAAGGCCCGACCCCGGTCATCAGGGCCTTGGCCAGCGGCGTGCCAGCGCCGAAGAGCACGGCGGCGAGCAGGGCAGCCCCCACGCCGGCTGGCAGTGGGTGGATCGACGGGGATTCGGGTGAGTTCACGCGAGCAGTATCTCCCTCCTTCAGCGTGCGACGAGGTCGGCCACCAGACGAGCCTTGAGCGCGCGCTCGCGAATGGCCGGCTCGGGCTCAGTGGCCCACTCGAAGGTGCTCTTCCAGGACCACACCACGCCATCGATCCGGACGAAGCGAACCTCGCCGGCCTGGCCCTCGACGGTCGTGGTCTTGCGCTCACCCTCGAACTCGAAGGCGATCGTGTGCAAGCCGGGTTTGAGCTTGGCGCGGACCATCGTGTCCGGCAAGGTTTCCACCGACGGGCCATCGTCCACCTGGACCTTCACGAAGTTGCGCCCGTCGGACCAGTTACGACGCACCACGTACACGGTCAGCGCACTGGGATCAGGCGCGAACCGCTTGGCCTCTGCATCACTATTGAGGCTCGGCGCGGGAGCCTTGGTGCAGGCGATCACGCGCCCCTTGTTGGTCTTGTAGCAGTGCGGCAGTTCGGCCGCCGGGTCCGGCGGGGGCGGTGTGGCACAGCCGGCCAGAAGGACGCCAACGGCCAGGGACACGATCAGATACAAGCGATTGACAAGCATGGTAAGTCTCCAGGTCGGGTCGATCGAGTGAGTGCGAGTAGGGAGTCAAGGCAGATCAGAGCGCCACAGCTGCCCTGCGTCGATCTGCAACCGGTACTGGGCTCGCAGCGCTTCGGCGCGAGCTGCCTGAGCTGCCGAGGTGGCTTCCAGGGCCTGCCGGCGCACGAGCAGCAGCGCTTGCACGTCGGCTTCGCCGGCTGCGTAGGCTTTCTGGGTCAGGCGCGAGGTTTCGCGGAGGGCGGCGGCCGATTGCTCGGCCAGACGCCAGCGCTCGATGCCGCCGATGGCCTCCTGGACCTGCGCTGAAACGGTCAGTTCGAGATCGCGGCGCTGCCGCTCCAGCGCTGCGCGTGCCACCTCGACCTGATTGAGGGCTTCGAGCGCGGCCTGCTCGCGGTAGGTGCCACCCAACGGGATGCTCAGGCTGATGCCGAGCACCCGTTCGGTGCGCCGTGCCTCCGACGACGTGAAGACCCCGATCGTCGGGTCCGGCGTGCGGTCCGCCCTGGCCCGATCCGCCCCCAGTTCGGCCTTGCGCAGGCCTTGGGCGGCTGCTGCAAGCAGTGGATGCGCGTCGAGTACGCGCTCGCGCCACTGGGCCTCGCTTGCAGCCAAGGGCGCAGGTTCCGGCAACGGCCTCGGTTCAGTAGGCAGGGAGGGATACCGGATCTTCAATGCCGCAAGCGCCTTCGCCTCGGCGGTAGTGGCCACGGCAGCCTGCTGCCGGGCTTGGGCGAGGTCGCCTTGGGCGACGTTCAACTCGAGGCGCGATGCGTCACCGGCCTTCTGCCGAAGGCTCACGGTGCGCAGGTTCTCCTCCGCAGCGCGGACCTGATCGTCCATCACCTCGCGCGCCTGACGTGCCGCGAGCCAGTCGATCCAGGCATCCAGCAGGTTGCGCGCCGCCTCGGTGCGCGCGGCCGCCAGTTGCGCCCGGGCCAGTGCAAGCCCGCTCTGGCCGAGACGGCGGTCGAGGTTCGCCTTGCCCGCGATGCGGATCGGCCGCTCGACCTGCACGGACCACTCGTTGGAATTGCCAGCATCATCGACGCGGCGGCGCTGCGCCGTCCCGCCCACGGTCCATTCGTAAGGGCCGGCATCCAGCATGGCCGCACTGTGGCCGGAGGCTTCCAGGCTGCGCAGGGCTTGCACCACCGCCGGATCCTGGTCGATGGCAGCGCGTGCCTGCTCCGTGCTCGGCAATTCGGCCGGCACCGCCACGCCGGCGGCGCGCACGGCCGTCGAGCTCGAACCGAGGCTGATCAGCGCCGCGAACGCGAGCGCGGCGAATCGGTGAGGGATCATTTGATTTCTCCTGACTGGGTCAGCGTGGTGACCCAGAAGCGCAACCCCGTGCCGGCAAAGCCGGCGCGCAGCGCTGCCAGAATGGGCTCGAGTTCCTCGGCCTTGAGGAGGATCTGCACCTGGACTGAGCGGCTGCGCGCCATCACCTGTTCGGTGCTGCTGAGGCGGCCGTGTGCGGTGCCGTGGCTGAACGTCGGCGTGCTGGTGAAGACCTCGTTGCCGGCCACCTCCAGCAGCGTGTCCAGCAGCTTCTCTTCGATCTCGGGCGGGCTCACCAGGGTGAGGCACAGGCTAGGCATGGTTCAGCTCCTTGGCTTCGGCGTCGGCAGCCGCGGATTGGCCGAAGCGCAGGTAGAGGATGGGCAGCAGGATCAGCGTCAGCGCCGTGGCGGTGATCAGGCCGCCGATGACGACGATGGCCAGCGGGCGTTGGATCTCCGATCCCGGGCCGGTGGCAAACAGCAGCGGAATCAAGCCGAAGGCGGTGATGGAAGCCGTCATCAGCACCGGCCGCAGCCGGCGCCTGGCCCCCTGGACCACGGCCTCATGCAGCGTCAGTCCCTCGGCGTGGAGCTGGTTGAAATAGCTCACCAGCACCACGCCGTTGAGCACCGCGATGCCCAGCAGCGCGATGAAGC
>CAZXLI010000347.1:0-6745 GCA_964641795.1 uncultured Bordetella sp.
CACGGGCACGGACGTTCTGCTGGATCTCGACCGTGACTTCGCCATCGGAGAAGCGGCCGACGCTGGCCTTGCCGACCTCGACGCCCAGGCTCTTGGCAATTTCCTGCGTCAGGGCCGGGTTGGCGTTGCCGGTGAACAGCACGGTGTTGAACAGCACGGCGCGCTCCGTGGGGACTTTCAAGACTGCTGGGATGGGTGGGTATCAGATGTTTGGCAGGGGAGGAAGGACTCGAACCCTCGCATGTCGGAATCAAAATCCGATGCCTTAACCAACTTGGCGACTCCCCTACACAGGATCCGGCTCGCACCGAACCCTTCAAACCCTTCAGCCTGCCCAGCCGACCAGCGGATGCTGTGGCAAGCTGCGGCACATGCGACCGACCCAGTGAGTTGGCAGATCCTTCAGCGGCTCCGTCAGCTCAGTCGCCCCAGGCGGGTTGCCTGTGCCTACCCTCGCAAACACTGCACTGCCGGAACCCGACATGCGGCTGTTGCCGAAGCGGGACTCCAGCCACCGGGCAACCTGCGTCACCTCGGGGCAGATTTGCTCGGCTGGCGGCTGCAGGTCATTGCAACCATACCCGTCGAACAACTTCTGCTGCAGCTGGGTGTCTGCGAGAAAGCCTGCGACTATAGCAGCTTCCGTATCGCGCCGCAGCAAGGGGCTGCGAAAAATCGTCGGTGTCGCGATCGATTCGGCCGGTTTGACGACGGCAAAACGCTGCGCCGCCAAGGTGATCGGATGGAGCCGTTCGCCGATGCCCTCGACGAAGGCATTGCGGCCACCAATGAAGAACGGCACGTCGGCCCCGAGCGGCAGGGCGACTTCCTGCAAGCGCTGGCGTGGCCAGTGCAGCCCCCACAGGCGATTGAGCGCCAGCAGCGTGGTGGCGGCATCCGAGCTGCCGCCGCCGAGGCCGGCGCCCCAGGGCACGGACTTCTCGATCGAGATGTCGGCACCGAGGGCACAGCCGCTCGCGGCTTGCAGGGCGCGCGCGGCGCGCAGGCTCAGGTCATCGTCCGGCAGGGCGGCGGACAGGTCGTGGCGCTGCAGCCGACCATCGCCGCGCCGTTCGAAGTGCAAGGTGTCGCACCAATCGATCAGCACGAACACCGACTGCAGCAGGTGATAGCCATCGGCCCGGCGGCCGATGACATGCAGGAAAAGGTTCAGCTTGGCCGGCGCAGGCACCTCGTAGAGCGCACGCAGGGTCACGGCGCCGCGTCCAGCTTGGCGCGCACCAGGACCACCGGCGCCGCGCTGCGCCGGGCCTCGACCCAGCCTTCCTGCCAGCGCGCCAGGCTGATCTGCCAGCCGAGTTGCTGGAAGCCGGCTTCGCCATCGCTGCGCGGCTGCGCCGCGGCGCCCGGCCAGGCGCGGCCGCGCAGCCAGTCGAACAGCGCCGCGATCGGAATGCGTTCTCCCAGCGCATCGACGGCCAAGGCATCGAGGTCGGGGTAGTCGTTGCGCTGCCCGCCACTGACCAGGCTGGCCTCGCCGGGCGCCCAGCGGGCCTGGGCGGCGGTGGTACCGAGCGGGCCGCTGAGCACCAGTTCGCCCCTGCCGGGCGTGCCGCTGAGCTCGAAGCTGGCGCTCACGCTGCGGGGCGGCGTGCTGTCGATGCGCACCGACAGCCGTCCGGCCAGGACTTCACCGGGCGATGTCGCGCGCGGTGTCGCGCAGGCGGCCAGCAGGCCGGCCGCCGCAATGCACGCCCCGCGCCGGAGCGCGGCGCCGATCACAAGCCGACCTTGAGCCGCGCGAGCGTCTCGCGCAGCACCTCGTTGTTGGCGTCTCGGCCTCGGGCGTCCTGCCAGATGCGGCGGGCTTCGTCGCGGTCGCCCATGGCCCACAACACCTCGCCGAGGTGAGCGGCGATCTCGGTGTCGGGCCGCGCACGGTAGGCCTGGCGCAGCAGGCGCGCAGCTTCGTCGCGGTTGCCCAGGCGGTACTCGACCCACCCCAGGCTGTCGGTGATGAAGGGGTCGCCCGGCGAGAGGTCCAGCGCCTTGCGGATCAGCTCACGCGCCTCGGGCAGGCGCTGATTGCGGTCGGCCAGCGAGTACCCCAGCGCATTGTGGGCATGCGGGTGCTCGGGCTTCAGCTCGATCACGCGGCGCAGCAGGCGCTCCATCTCGGGGAAGCGCTCGACCTTTTCCTCGGCCATCGCCTGCTCGTAGATCAGGTCGACATCTTCGGGGAAGCGCTTGTTCGCTTCGGCCAGCAGATCGGCCGCCTCGCGCCAGCGCTTGCCATCACGCAGCAGCTGTGCCTCGGCCAGCACCTTGGCCCGGGCGTCATCGGGCTGGCGCTCGGGCACGGCCCGGATCAGCGCGCGCGCTTCCTTCAGCTTGCCCTGGCGCAGCAGCAGCGAGGCACGGCGCGATTGCACCTCGAGCGCGCGTTTCGGGTTGTCGATGCGCGCCAGCCAGGCTTCGGCGGCCTTCAGGTCGCCGCGCTGTTCGGCGGCCTGGGCCAGCAGCAGCCAAGCCTGCGTCAGCCCGCGGTCGGCGCTGACGTTATCGTCCTCCTCGCCGTCCGCGGCGCTGGCCGCCGGAGCGGAGCCCTCGGACTTGCTGGCGAGGTCGACAAACTTCAGCAAGGTCGCCTCGGCTTCGCGTGGCCGCTTCAACTCCAGCTGCAGCGCGCCCAGCGAGAGCCAGGGCTCCGGGGCCTGCGGGCGCTCACGCGTCAGCGTCTCCAGCTGCTGGGCCGCGTCGGCATAGCGCTGCGACTGGGTCAGCACCCGCACGTAGGCCAGGCGCAGCGCCGGCTCCGCATCAGGCAGTGCCAGGTAGTCGGTGACGATGCGCTCGGTCTCCGCGCTGCCGGGCAGCATGTCGATGGCCAGCAAGGCCGGGCCGATCGCCTTGGGCTCGAGCGCCTGGGCCTGCCGTGCCAGGTCCACCGCTTGCGCCGTCTGCCCAGCGGAGAACTGCGCGCGGCCCAGCGCAACCAACGCCACGCCGCGCGTGCCGGGATCATGGCGATAGGGTTCGAGCACCTGCTCGACCAGGGTCAGTGCCTGCTTGCGGTCCGAGACGCGCTGCAGCAGCCGCGGCAAGGCCGCGATCAGCGCAGGCCGCTCCATCGTCGGCGTCTCGGCGAGCCAGCTCGACAGCGGTGCCGCCATGTCGGCGACGCGGCCCATCGCCAGCAGGATCTGCGCTTCGTAGCGCATGGCCTCCACCGACCTGGGCTTGGCTTGACGCCAGGCACGCGAGGCGACCAGGGCCTGCTCGCCTGCCCGGGCCTGTAGCGCGATGTCGATGCAGCGCTGGTAAAGCCCGTCGTCGCCGGTGCGGCGCGCCGCGTCCAGCAGCACCTGGAAGGCCGTGCCGGGCTGGCCGGCGGACAGCTCGAACTCGCCGATCAGCAGTTGGTAGAACAGGGCTTCGTCGAGCGCCGAGTTGCTGGTGTCGGGACTGGCTTGCGCCCACGCGCCGTGAGCACACAGCGCTGCGGCCGCCGCCGCGATCCATCGCCGCATGCCACCGGTGCGGGCTTTCGGGTCGGCCATCGTCGCTCCTACAAACAAGGTCCGATTCTATTGGCGGCCCATAATTCCCGAATGCCCGAGTTGCCTGAGGTCGAAGTGACGCGCATCACGCTGGCCGAGCGCTTGAGCGGTGGCCAGGTCACCGCAGCGCGCTTGGGCAAGCCGCTGCGCTGGCCGCTGGGCTGCGAGCCGGACAGGCTTCACGGCCTTCGCATCGGCCAGATGAGCCGGCGGGGCAAGTACCTGTGGCTGCCGCTGAGCGGTCCGGACGACGCCGGCGGGCTGCTGATGCACCTGGGCATGTCCGGTTCACTGAACCTGGCAGAGGCGCCGCCACCGGCCGGGGTGCATGACCATTTCGAGCTCGTCACCACCCGTGGCACGTTGCGGCTGACCGACCCGCGGCGCTTCGGTGCGATCGTCTGGTCCGATGCCATCGACGTGAACCCCGCGGCGCAATTGCTGGCGCGGCTCGGGCCGGAACCCTTCGACCCGGCGCTCACGGCGGCGGTCTTCCACCGCTCGCTGCGTGGTCGACGCACGACCATCAAGGCGGCACTGTTGTCGGGCGACCTGATCGTCGGCGCCGGCAACATCTACGTCAGCGAGGCGCTGTTCCGCGCGGGCATCGACCCGCGCGCGCGCTGCGACAAGATCAGCCGCCCGCGCAGCGAGAAGCTGCTGGCGGCGCTGCGGCAGACGCTGTCGCAGGCGATTGCGCTCGGCGGCTCGACCCTGCGCGACTTCCGGGATGCGCACGGCATGAGCGGTGCTTTCCAGAACGAGGCCCTGGTCTATGGCCGTGAAGGCCAGGCCTGCGGCCGGTGCGGTGGCGCCATCAAGCGCATCGTGCAGGGCCAGCGCTCGACCTTCTTCTGCCCGCATTGCCAGCGCCGTTGAACGCTTCACAGGCCCGTGCACGCACTGGGCAGAAACGAGAAATAGTGCCGCGGGCCGTGCGCTAGGATGGTCCCATCCTAGGCGGCGCCCACTCCATGTCCACGACCCTGTCGCGTGATCTCGATTCACTGGCCGAATGGCGGCGCAACCTCGATCGCCGCATCGAGCACTTCGGCACGCTGCTGGCAGACCAGGATGTGCTCGACGCCGATGCGGCCGCGCTGGCCGCCGGGCTGCGGCAGCGCCTGGCGTCCGATCGGCTCGTGCTGGCCTTCGTCGCCGAGTTTTCGCGCGGCAAGTCCGAACTGATCAACGCACTGTTCTTTGCCGACACGGGCCGTCGGGTGCTGCCGGCCACCCCGGGCCGCACCACGATGTGCCCGGTCGAACTGGCCTGGGACCCGCAGGAGTCGCCGCTGCTCTCGCTGCTGCCGATCAGCACGCGGCGCGGTGGCCAGCCGGTGTCTTCGCTGCGTTCGCGCAGCGAGCTGTGGCAGCACCATGTCCTGCCGGTGGGCGACCCGGCCGCGCTGGCGGCGGTGCTCGAAGAGGTCACCCGCACCCAGCGCGTCTCGATGGGCGAAGCGCGCGAACTGGGCCTGTGGGACGACGAGCACCCCGAGGACAACCCGCCGCGCGACGAGCACGACATGGTCGAGGTACCGGCCTGGCGCCATGCCCTGATCAACTACCCCCACCCGCTGCTCAAGCGCGGGCTGGTGGTGGTGGACACGCCGGGACTCAACGCGATCGGCGCCGAGCCCGAGTTGACGCTGGGCCTGCTGCCCTCGGCGCACGCGATCGTGTTCCTCCTCGCGGCCGACACCGGCGTGACACGCTCGGACCTCTCGATCTGGCGCGACCACCTCGGCGATCGTTCACTCGAACGGTTTGTGGTGCTGAACAAGATCGACATCCTGAACGACCCGCTGCTGGATGCCGCGCAGGTGCAGGCGCAGGTGCGGCAGCAATGCACGTCGGTGTCCGAGACACTGGGCATCCCGCTGCAGCGCGTGTTCCCGATGTCCGCGCGCGAGGCGCTGATGGCGCGCCTGGGCAATACCGAAGCGCAGGGCGATGGCGGACTGCCGCCGCTCGAACATGCACTGGCCAGCGAGCTGTTGCCGCAACGAAGCGCTGTGATCGGCCGCATGGTCGAAGACGGCGTGCTGGTGCTGCAGCAGCGCGCGCTGCGTCGCGTGGCCGATCGTCGCCGGCAGATCACCGAACAGCTGCTGGACCTGCGGGGTCTGCGCGGCAAGAGCAGCGCCAAGCTGCAGCTGTTGAGCCGGCGCTTTGAAAGCGACGCAGCCAGCTTCGAGCAGTGCATGCCGCGCCTGGCGGCACTGCGCGTGGTGCAGGCGCGTCATTTGAGAGAGCTGCTGCGCCTGCTGTCGGCCGAGCGTGTGCGTGCCGAGATCAGCCGCATGCAGAGCGACAGCGAAGCCAGCTTCTTCCGGCTGGGCGCCGGCAAGGCCTTCGCGCGCCTGGGTGAGCGCCTGCGCGGCGTGTTCGACGAGGTCGAGAAGGCGATCGACGAGCTCGATCAAATGCTGGCGGCCAGCCATCGCCAGCTGAATGCCGACTTCGGCTTCGCGCTGGCCGCCTCGCCGAAGCCGCAGCTCGATGGCTACCGGCGCGAGTTGCAGCGCATCGAAGCCAGCTACAGCCGCTACTTCGGCATCACCAAGCTCTGGCGGCTATCGGAGCCCGGCTTCCTCGCGCAGTTCCTGCAGGTGCTGCTGTCGCGGCTGCGCGTGGTGTTCGAGAACGCCGCCGTCGAGGTTGAGATGTGGAGCAAGACCGCCGGCACGCAGCTCGAATCCCAGTTGCGCGAGCGTCGCCGCAGCGTGCAGCACCGCCGCGAAGCCTTCAACCGCATCCAGGCCGCCGAGGGCGAGCTGGAACAGCGCATTGCCGAGGTCGAGGCGCAGGACCATCGTTTGCAGCAGACCGCCGAGCGCATCGATGCCGCGGTGGATGCGTTGCGCATCCTGGCGGCCTCGCCGCCGCGCCCCGAGGTGGCCGGCGCTGAAAGCACGACGCCGCGCCTGTCGCTGGTGCACTCGGCCGCCGGGCAGGTGTCGCGCGGCGCTGCATGAGCGGCTCGGCGCTGGCCGAGCGGCTGGTGGCCTGGCAGCGCAGCCATGGTCGGCATGACCTGCCGTGGCAGAACACGCGCGACCCCTACCGCGTATGGCTCTCGGAGATCATGCTGCAGCAGACGCAGGTGAGCACGGTGCTGGCCTACTACCCGCGCTTCCTGCAGCGCTTTCCCGATGTCGCGAGCCTGGCCGCCGCGGCCCAGGACGATGTGCTGGCGCTGTGGAGCGGGCTGGGCTACT
>CAZXLI010000348.1:0-6664 GCA_964641795.1 uncultured Bordetella sp.
CAACCTGTACGACACGCGCTGGCCGATCTGGACCTACCAGCCGCAGCTGCCGCCGGCCAAGTTCGTGCACAACCAGGACGACCGGCGCGGCATGGCAATCGAGTCGCTGGTCTCGGGCGGCTGCATCGTCTCGGGCCGCGCGTTCCGCACGCTGCTGTTCTCGAACGTGCGGGTGCATTCGCATTCCGAGGTCAACTGGTCGGTGCTGCTGCCCGGGGTCACGGTCGGCCGCGGGGCACGCCTGAACCGCGTGGTGGTCGATCGCGGCTGCACCATCCCCGATGGCATGGTGATCGGCGAGGATGCGACGCTGGATGCCCAGCGCTTCCACCGCAGCGAGCAGGGCATCACGCTGGTCACCCGCGGCATGCTGGAGGCGCTGGCGAAGTGAAGGCCGATGTGAACGCCAAGCTGCGCGTGCTGCATGTGGCAGCCGAGGTCTACCCGCTGATCAAGACCGGCGGCCTGGCCGATGTGGTGGCCGCGTTGCCGCCGGCACTGGCCGCACAGGGCGCCGACGTGCGCCTGCTGCTGCCGGGGCTGCCGGCGATCCTGGACGCGGTGGAGTCGCCCAAGCAGGTGATCGACATCGGCCCCTGCTTCGGCGCCTTGCGGGTGCGCCTGCTGCTGGGCCGCATGCCGGTGACGCACCTGCCGGTGTACGTGGTCGACGCCCCCCATCTCTACCGCCGCGAGGGCGGTCCCTACCAGGCCCGCGACGGCAGCGAGTGGCCCGACAACCAGCGCCGCTTTGCGTTGCTGGGCTGGGTGGCCGCGCACCTGGCCGCGGGCGATGCCGATGCGCAGTGGACCCCGCAGGTGCTGCACGCGCACGACTGGCATGCCGCGCTGTGCTGCGCCTACATCGCGGACCACCGGCCGACTGCCGCGGCCTCGGTCTACACGGTGCACAACATGGCCTTCCAGGGCCTGTTCCCGCACGACGACTGGGCGCTGCTCGGGCTGCCCTCGCGTTTCATGGCGCCGCAGGGGCTGGAATTCCATGGCCAGCTCTCGTTCATGAAGGCGGGCTTGAAGTTCGCCGATCGCGTCACCACCGTCAGCCCGAGCTATGCGCGCGAGATCGCCACGCACGAATTCGGCTGCGGTCTTGATGGCGTGATCCGCGGCCGCGCGGCCGATGTCTCGGGCATCCTGAACGGCATCGACGACCAGGTCTGGAACCCGGCCACCGATGCCGCGCTGCATACGCGTTATGACGCCGAGCGGCTGGAAGGCAAGCGCGCCTGCCGCCGGGCGCTGCAGGCCGGCTTGGGACTGGCGCCGGACGATGGTGCGTTGCTGATCACCGTGGTCAGCCGGCTCACCTGGCAGAAGGGGCTGGACCTGGTGCTCGGTGCCTTGCCGGCGCTGGTGCAACAGGGCGTGCAGTTCGCGATCCAGGGCACCGGCGAACCGGCGCTCGAGGCGGCCTTCCGCGCCGCGCAGCAGGCCCACCCGGGCCGCGTGCAGGTGCACATCGGCTACGACGAGAACCGGGCGCACCAGCTGGTGGCCGGCGCGGACGCGATTGCCGTGCCTTCGCGCTTCGAGCCTTGCGGACTGACGCAGATGTACGGCCTGCGCTACGGCACCGTGCCGTTGGTGCGCCGCGTCGGCGGGCTGGCCGACACCGTGCATGACGGCATCACCGGGCTGGTGTTCGACACCGCCAGCGCCGACGCCTTCCATGCCTGCGTGCAGCGTGCGCTGGCCCTGCGCGCGAACGAGGCCGCCTGGCAGACCGTCATGCGGCGCGGCATGGTGCAGGATCTGTCTTGGGCCGGCCCGGCGCAGGAGTACCTGGCCCTGTACGTCCAGGCCTGCCAGGCGCGGGCCGATTCGCCGCGCGTGGCGGTGGGCTGAATCAGCCGGCCGGCGGCAGGTAGTCCAGGCCGGTCTGCTGCAAGCCGACCAGGTCGGCGCTGTGGGTGTTGAAGTCGCTGCGGCAGGCGATGGCTGCCAGGCCGGCCTGCGTGAAGGTGCCACTGTCGAGCAGGCCGGTGTATTCGGCCAGTTCGGCAGCACCCGGTGCGCTGCCGACGACGTTCTGGTAGACCAGCCGCACGAAATCGGCGTTCGAGCGCGAGCCGGCCAGCTGGGCGAACTGCGTGGTGCCGACGGCCGCGGCGACCAACGCGTCGTAGCCGACGCCCTGGTCCAGCAGCTGCAGGCCGATGCCGGCGAACACGGGGTTGGCGAGGCCGGCCTTGCCGAACAACGCGCGCAGGATCTGCGCCGCCTGGCCGGCATGCTCAGTGGCGGCCGTGTCGTAGGCCACCGCGCCATCGCCGAACTGCAGGCGCTCGATGCGCAGCAGCGTGTCGCGGCCCTCGCTGCCCTGGCGGTCTTCGACGGTCCAGCCGCTGCTGCCACGCTGCACGCTGTAGCGCGAGCGCGGGCCGGCGTAGCAGGCGGTGTCGATGCCCGCGCCGCCATCGAGCAGGTCATTGCCGGCGCGCCCGGTGAGGCTGTCGTCGCCGCGCATGCCATGCAGTTCGTTGGCCGCGTCGTTGCCGAGCAGGCCGTCGGCGCCATCGCCGCCCCAGGCCCGTTCGATTTGCGTGCCGGCCGCGATCGTGAACGGCTGGCCGTCGATGCGGCCGGCGGCACCGGACTGCAGGTCGATGCGGCTGTCGCTGGTGACCATCGAGGCGTTCACCGTGTCGGTGCCGCCACTGTCGGCCAGCGTGCCGCGTACCGGCAGCAGCGCCAGCGACTCGGCGTACTCGTCCGAGTAGACGTAGGTGTTGTCCTGGCTGAGGGGCTTGCCCACCAAATTGAGCGTCCACGAACGCAGCATGCCGCTGTCTTCGGCCTGCTTGTCGTACACGGTGAGCGTCCAGTCGCCAAGCGATGACTCGCCCAGGCTCAGCACGGTGTCGAAGGTGAAGTGGATGTTGGCCTGGTGGGTGCCGAAGGCGCTGAGCGCGTTCTGCCCCGGGCGCGAGAGCAGCCAGCTGGAAGTGCCCGAGGGCGATTCCAGCAGCAGCGCCAGGTCGCCGATGTAGCCGTGCTGGATGTCCACCGTGACCTCGGCCCGTTCGACGACGATGGCTTGCGTGATCGACACGCTCTGCTTGACCGAGGCGAAGCCATCGGGAATGGCCGCCACGGTGTTGCGGCTGGCGCTGACCTCCACATCGTTGGCCGAAGTGGCCGGGCTGCCGCCCCAGCTCTCGGCCAGGCGCACGGCGGCGCGGCCGTCGACGAGGCCGAAGCCCAGGTCGTGCGTCTCGGCGTCGAAGTGCAGGCCACCGCCGTTCCAGTCCGCCGCGCCATTCGTGCGCCAGAGCGTCTGCTCGCCGCCGGTGGTGTGGGCGCTGTAGGCCAGGATCTGCTGCACGTCGCGGTAGCCCAGCTGGGGATTGGCCTGCAGCATCAGCGCGACCACGCCCGACACCACCGGGGCCGAGAACGAGGTGCCTGCCACGCGCACCGTGTCGCCCGCGCTCAGGCCCTTGCCGCCGGCGCGGTCGGTGGTGAGGATGTTGCCCAGGTCGTCCAGACCATAGCCGTCACCGCCCAGTGAGCGGCGCGATGTCCGAGCCGGCGCTCGCCGTGCTGTCGGCCACCACGCGCAATGTGGCGGTCACCGGCTCGGCGGCGGCCCCGTTCAGGCTGACCCGGATCGTCAGTTCGCCGCTGCCTTCGCGCACCGACAGCGTGTCCGGCAGCGAGAGCTCCACCGCTGCGCTGGTGGTGAATGCATAGTTCTGGTACGGGGCATTCGGGTTGCCGTCCGCATCGAGCACCGCGCCGCCCGGCAGCTCGAGGGCATAGGTGGTGTTGCGTTCGAGGTTCTGGCTCGGGTCGATCACCAGGTTGCTGCCCGAGAAGTGCACGCGACTGCTGGTGCCGACATCGAACTGCTCGACCACCCTGCCGGCCGCATCACGCAGCACGAGGATGCCGCTGCCCGCGTGCACCGGCTCGTTGAAGGTCAGCCGGATGTCGCTGCGCACACCGGCCTCGCGCGAGCCGGCAGCCGGACTGAAGGCGATGGGCTTGGGCGGCGAGGGCACCGTGAACAGCGTGGTGTCGAATTCGCCGTCATCGAAGTACAGGATCTCGATGCTCTTCAGTCGATCGGTATCGCCGTCCGGCGTGCGGACCGTGAGCCAGCCGATCGCGGGGTCGTAGCTGATCGCGGCGTCGGCGATGCTGCCGAAGAAGCCGGCGTAGTCGTAGCCGGCGCGACCGTCGATCGTGTCGTTGCCCTCTTCGCCGAAGAAGTAGTTCGACCCGTCATTGCCGCTCAGGGTGTCGTCGTAGGCGGAGCCGAAGACATCCTCGATCGACACCAGCGTGTCGTGGCCATCGGCCCCGGTGGCGCTGCCGGTCTGCAGGTCGACCTGCACGGCACCGTCGGCAAAGGTGTAGACGGCCACGTCGTCGCCGGTGCCGCCCTCGAGCCGGTCGTCGCCTTGGCCGCCGCTCAGCAGATCGCTGCCGCCGCCGCCGCGCAGCAGGTCGTTGCCCGCGTCGCCGCTGAGCGTGTTGGCCTTGAAGTCGCCGGTCAGCACGTCGTTGTACAGCGAGCCCCAGACATCCTCGATCGAGATCAGGGTGTCACTGCCGCTGCCCCCGCTGGCTGTGCCGTCGGCGAGGCTGACCGTGACCCCGCTGAACGCATCGAGGTAGTAGGCGGTGTCCTCGCCATCGCCGCCGTCGATCCGGTCGTCGCCGGCCTGGCCGCCCAGATGGTCGTCACCACCCAGGCCCTGCAAGGTATCGTTTCCGGGCGTACCGACGAGGAAGTCGGCGGCGTCGGTGCCGGTGATCTGATCTGTCGGGCTGGGTCCGGCGTGTGCGGTCGAGCGCAAGAGCATGGCGGCCGCCTGGCCGCGCGCATGGGCAGTCATCGATCTTGTTCCTCCCTGAACCGCAGATCATCGCATCGGCCCGCCCCCTCGGTTTGGGGGGCAGCGCGGCGCTGCGAGCTTGCCTGCCTCAGGCGCCGGCCAGGCGGCCCATCCACTCGTGCAAGGCCAGCCGCGTCAGCGCGAAGCCATCGGTGGTCGGCAACCAATCAGCGAGGTCCAGTCCATCGCGCTCCTGCATGCCCACGGGCGCTGGGAGCAGCGTGATCGGCGCGGCGGCCGCGGCGATGGCACGGCGGAATGCACCCTGCGCGCGGCGCTGGTGAAAGCCATGCGTCACCAGCACGATCTGCCGGATGCCCTCGGCCTGCAGCAGTGCCACGCTGTTGATGGCGTTCTCGTTGGTGTCGCGCGAACGGTCCTCGGCCCAGCGCAGCGGCACGCCGAAGTCGCGCATGGACACGGCCCGTGCGATGGCCGCCTCGGTCGGACCGGTGTCGCTGCCATGGCCGATGCCGCCGCTGTAGGCCAGCGGTTGACCGGTCTGCTTGGACAGCCAGGCGCCATAGCGCAGCCGGGCCAGCGTCAGTGCCGAGACATCGGGCTGCCCATAGTCCAGCGCATGCACCTGGCGCCCGGCGCCCAGCACCAGCACCACGGTGTGCGCTTGCCCGCGCAGCCCCTGGATCTGCGCCGCGTGCAGCACGGGCGGCGGCTGGGTGAGGCCGTCGATCAGCGTCACGCCCAGCGCCGTGGTGCAGCTGAGCCAGATGCCGGTCAGGCTCGCCAGCAGCAGCGGCCAGCCGAAGCGACGTTGGCGGCGCAAGCGCCACCCGCCGAGCAAAGCCAGCAGCAGCAGCGGCAGCGGTGGCAGCGCCAGCACATTGAGCAGCGGCTTCCAGGCTTCGATGCCGAGCGTGACGAAGAGTTGGTTCATCGGGCGGCGATGGTAGCGGCCCGGGGGCTGGATGGTGATCCAGCTGTGGCGGAGGGAGCGGGATTCGAACCCGCGGTGGGCTGTTAACCCACACACGCTTTCCAGGCGTGCGACTTAAACCGCTCATCCATCCCTCCGCAGGGACGCGGGCGCGGCGCTGAAGGCCACGACCGGAGGCAAGCCCGCGATTCTAGCCGACAGGATCGAGGGCGAACTCGCGCAACCAGTCCAGCGGTACCAACTCGGTGGCGGCTTCGTGCGTGGCTTCCAGGACCACCGGCGGCGCGTAGCCGGCCAGGTAAGCCTCGCGCCAGCGCAACGCGCAGACGCACCAGCGATCGCCTGGCCTCAAGCCGGGGAACGACAGCTCCGGCCGGGCACGGATCAGGTCGTTGCCGCGTTCCATCTGGTAGTTCAGGAAGCCGACGCTGACCTTGACGCAGACCAGGTGGCTGCCGCGGTCGTCCTCGTCACGTCGGCAGCAGCCGTCACGGAACCAGCCGGTCATGGGTTCGAAGGAGCAGGGCTGCAGCGGCCCGCCCAGCACATTGCGCGCGCGATCGGGCGGCGCGTTCATTGCGGTTTGCCGCCGCGCTTGATCACCGCCATCGCGGTGGCGATCAATCCCGACACCTCGGTCATGTTGCCCGGCACGATCATGGTGTTGTTGGTCTTGGCCAGCTGACCGTAGGCGTCGATGGCCTTCTCGGCCACCTTCAGTTGCACCGCGTCGCTGCCGCCGGGCTGCTCGATCGCCGAGGCGATCTTGCGGATCGCGTCGGCGGTGGCCTCGGCCACCGCGGTGATCGCAGCGGCTTCGCCCAGCGCCTTGTTGATCTCGGCCTGCTTCTCACCTTCGGAGCGGGCGATCGAGGCTTCGCGTTCGCCGGTGGCGATGTTGATC
>CAZXLI010000349.1:0-6584 GCA_964641795.1 uncultured Bordetella sp.
CCATGTCACGAAGCGCATCGTCGTGATGATGGGTCTGAGCCTGGCCGGTCTGGCGCTGCTGGGCTGGCTGGCCGGCCAGAGCAGCTTCTACACCGGCCTGGGCGTGCAGCCGAACATCGGCGCGCCGAACGCGGCGCTGGCCTTGCTGCTGTTCATGATGGTGGTGCCGGTGTTCGGCTTCTTCGTCTCGCCCATCGCCGCGCGGCTGTCGCGCAAGCACGAGTTCCAGGCCGATGCCTATGCCTGCGCGCAGGCCGATGGGCGGGCGCTCGCCAGCGCGCTGATCAAGCTGCACGAGGACAACGCGTCGACCTTGACGCCGGACCCGGTGTACGCCGGCTTCTACTACTCGCACCCGCCGGCCAGTGAGCGCCTGGCGGCACTGGCGCAGGCCGCGCGCGCATGACGCAGGCTGAAGGCCTGGTGGTCGGCGCCCATGGCCGGCACTTCATGGTCGAAGCCTCCGACGGGCGCCGCATCCGCTGCCACCCGCGCGGCAAGAAAAGCGATTGCGTGGTCGGCGACCGGGTGCTGTGGCAGCCGGCCGGCGACGAAGGCGTGATCGAGCGCATTGCGGAGCGCCGCAACCTGCTGTTCCGCCAGGACGAATGGCGCAGCAAGTCCTTCGCCGCCAACCTCGACCAGCTGCTGGTGCTGGTGGCTGCCGAGCCGATGTATGCCGAAACGCAACTGGCGCGCGCGCTGATCGCGGCCGAGCAGGCCGGCATCCCGGCGCTGATCGCGCTGAACAAGATCGACCTGCCGCAGGCCGAGGCCGCGCGCCAGCGGCTCGAGCCCTATCGCACGATGGGCGTGGCGCTGATCGAGCTGTCGCTGAAGGCCCAGGGCGCCGAGGCCGCCGAACGGCTGGCACCACTGCTCGATGGCCGCGCCACGTTGGTGCTAGGCCCCAGCGGCATGGGCAAGAGCACGCTGATCAATCGCATGGTGCCGGCCGCCGCGGCCCAGGTGGGCGAAATCTCGCAGGCACTGAACACCGGCCGCCACACCACCACCACCACCACCTGGTACTGGCTGGACGAAGCCCGGCGCAGCGCGCTGATCGATTCGCCGGGCTTCCAGGAATTCGGGCTGCGGCAGGTGTCGGCCGCCGAACTGCCGCAGTGGATGCCCGACATCCGGGCCCATGCCGACCACTGCCGCTTCTACAACTGCACCCACCTGCACGAACCCGGCTGCGGCGTGCGCGACGCCCTGGCCCGCGGCGAGATCAGCGCTTCGCGCTACCGCATCTACCAGGAGCTGCATGCCGAGGTGTCGGCGACGCGGTACTAGCCGACCAGGTTGGCCAGCGTCAGCAAGGCCACCAGCAGCATCCACAGGATCACCGAGCGCCACACCAGGCCAACGACGCTGCGCAGGTGGCCCATCTGCGGCGGCAGGCCACCGGTGGAGCCTTCAGCGTCGGGTGTCTCGGTCGGACCGGCCTCGAAGGTGCGCGATCGGTCCGGCGTCACGCCCGGTGCCGCGTCGCCGCCCAGTTGCACCCCCACCGCGCCGGCCGCGGCGGCGAGGATCACGCCCTCGTTGGCATGCTTCCACAGCGCGGCATCGCGCCGCCAGCTGTTGATCGCTTCTTCGAAGTTGCCGACCACCGCGAAGCCGAACGCGGTGAGCCGCGCCGGCACATGGTCGATCAACGCGAACATGGTCTGCGACACGCGCATCAGCCGGTCATTGGCCGGCGCGCCCAGCGCCTTGCTCGGGAAGGTCCAGTAGCGGCTGGCGAACTCGGCCATCCGGTACAGCACCGCACCCACCGGACCGAGGCCCAGGGTCGACAGCAGCACGAACCAGAAGAACACACCGAACACATGGCGGTGTGCGGCCAGCAGCGCATGCTCGATCACATGGCGCATCAGCTCGGTGCGCGGCAGTTCGCTGGCGTCAAGGTGGCGCCATTCGGCGAGCAGGCGGCGCGCCTCGATCTCGTCGCCGCGATCCAGCGCATCGCGGATGTCGGTGAAGTAGTGGCTGAACTGGCGGAAGCCCAGTGTCAGGTACAGCACGACCACATCGAACACCAGCGCCAGCACCACGCTGTAGTAGTGGATCGCGAAGTAGAGCGCCGAGATCAACAGCCCTGGCGCCAGCACCGACACGCACCACACGACCCAGGCATGGTGAGCGCGGCCGGCGTCAAAGTTCCGCCCGGTCCAGCTGACCCAGGACACCAGCCCGTGGTGCACCCAGTTGTCGCGCGGCAGCGGTTTCAACTGCTCGATGACCAGTGCAAACAGGACGGCGAAGAAGCTCATCGCCGCGCATCATACCGACGGGCCTTGCCGACGACGGCGCCGCGACTCAGGCCGCCAGGAAGCGGTAGAAGTTGCGCAGCATTGCCGCCGTGGCACCCCAGATGAAGTAGTCGCGGGTCTGGCCGTCGGCGCCGGTGCCGGTCCAGGGCATCGACAGGAACTGGCGCGTCTGGCCACCCAGTTCCACGCGATGGCGGCGATGATGCGCCGGCGTCATCAGGAAGCTCAACGGTACTTCAAAGGCCTCGGCCACCTCGAAGCTGTCCAGCGCCAAGGTGAAGCCCGGGCGAACCAGCGCGACCACCGGCGTGACGATGTAGCTGGTGACGGTGCTGTAGTGCGGCAAGCTGCCGATCACATCGACATGCGCGCGCGCCAGGCCAACTTCCTCTTCGGTCTCGCGCAGCGCGGTGTCCACCGCATCGGCATCGTCGTCTTCGGCGCGCCCGCCGGGAAAACTGATCTGGCCGGCGTGGTCGCGCAGATGGTCGGTGCGCCGCGTCAGCAGCACCCGCAGGCCGTCGTCGCGCATCACCAGCGGCACCAGCACCGAGGCATGCGTCGGTTCGCGCTCGAGCTGGAAGCGCGGACCATCGCCGGTGGTTTCCGGCGTCCACAGCGGCGGCGCGGCGAAGCGCTCGCGCAGGGCGGCCGGGCTCATGGCGGCCGGGCTCACCGGCGGCAGGTGCTCGTCCGTGCCGACAACCGGGATGTTCTTCGGATCGGTGATGCGCGGCGGCGCGGGGGGCAGCGTGGCCATGGAACAGGATAGCGCGTGGTGCCGGGCCACCAGCAAAAAGGGCCACCCGTGGGCAGCCCTTTCCGGTGTGCAGCGAGGACTCGCCGACTCAGGCCAGCTTTTCCTTGATACGGGCCGACTTGCCCGAACGCTCGCGCAGGTAGTACAGCTTGGCACGGCGCACATCGCCGCGACGCTTGACGTCGATCGACGCGATCAGCGGGCTGTAGAGCTGAAAGGTACGCTCGACGCCTTCGCCGCTGGAGATCTTGCGCACGATGAAGCTGCTGTTGAGGCCGCGGTTGCGCTTGGCGATCACGACGCCTTCGTAGGCCTGCACGCGCTTGCGGTTGCCTTCGACGACGTTGACATTGACGATCACGGTATCGCCGGGGGCGAAGGCCGGGATGGTCTTGTTCAGGCGAGCAATCTCTTCCTGTTCGAGGGTGCGGATCAGGTCCACTGGGTTCTCCTGGAGCGATCGTGCCGGCGCGGTCAGAATGAAGGAGCCCGGCAGAGGATCGAAAAGCCTTTGATTATAGGCCAAGTCGAGCCAGTGTCTGCTCGTCCTGTGCCGACAGCTGCCCGGCTTCGCGCGCTGCGGCGATCAGGTCCGGCCGGCGCCGGGCTGTCAGCGCCAACATCTGCTCGCGCCGCCAGCGGCCGATCTCCGCATGGTGGCCCGACAGCAGCACCGCCGGCACGGGCAGCGCGCCTTCGGGCGTCTGAAGCACCTCAGGCCGGCTGTAGTGCGGGCAGTCGAGCAGCCCGGCCGAGAAGCTGTCCTGCTCGTGCGAAGGCGCGCTCAGCACGCCGGGTTGCAGCCGCGCCACCGCATCCAGCAGCGCCAGCGCCGGCAGCTCACCGCCGGACAGCACGAAGTCGCCGAGGCTCACCTCCAGCGTGACATGCCGATCGAGGAAGCGCTGGTCGATGCCTTCGTAGCGACCACACAGCAGAACGGCGCCGGGGCCGCTGGCAAACTGCCGCACCAGCGCCTGCGTCAGCGGCTGGCCAGTGGGGGTGAAGTGCACGACGGGTGCGGGCCGGGCATCGTCGCGATCCGCCCGTACCGCGGTCAGCGCCCGCTCGAGCGGCTCGACCAGCATCACCATGCCGGGGCCTCCGCCGTAGGGTCGGTCGTCGACACGGCGGTAGGCATCCAGCGCGTGCTCGCGCAGCGGCCACAAGCGCACCTCGACCTGACCGCTTTCGAAGGCACGGCGGGTGATGCCATGCGCAAGGTGCGGCCCGAACAGCTCGGGGAACAGGGTGATGACGTCGAAGCGCATCGCTGCGCAGGCCTCAGAAGTCGAGGCCCCAGTCGACGGTGATGCGGCGCTCGGCGAGGTTCACGTCGTCCACGTAGGCCGCGACGAAGGGAATGAGCCGCTCGCTCTCGTCGAGCGGCGCGTCGGCGGCCGCGTCCGGGCGACGCACGCGCAGCACGCTGTGCACGCCGGTGTCCAGCAGGTCCGTCACCGTGCCGAGCACCACGCCTTCGCGATTGACCACCGACAGGCCGATCAGGTCGATCCAGTAGTACTCGCCATCGGCAGCCGTCGGAAAGCTCGAGCGCGCGATGAAGATGCGCGCTCCCTTCATCGCCTCGGCGGCCGTGCGGTCGGGCAGTTCCTGGGCGCTGGCAACGACCCCGTCGCCATGGTCCTTGGCCTGCGTGATGCGCAGCAAGGCGGGCAAGGCAGCTGGCTTCGGGCCCGCAGTCTCCGGCGGACGCACGAACCAGCGGCGGGACGAAAACAAGGCCTTGGGGTCGGACGAAAAGGGCTGGACGCGAATCCAGCCCTTGATGCCCCAGGCACCGAGGACCCGGCCAACCTCGACAGCATCGTCGGGGAAGGCGGGCTCATCGGAGAACCCTGCGGCGGCGGAGGGCGCCGTCACGCGCGACAACCGTCGGCAGGACGCGAGCGCAAGAGCGCGCCGGGCGTCTTCAGGCCGCGGGCGCGACCTGGGCCTTGGCGGCTTCGGCCACCAGGCGCTTGACGGTGGGCGACAGCTGGGCGCCGACACCCTTCCAGTGCGTGACGCGGTCGAGCGCCACGCGCAGCGGCTGCTCGCCGCCGGCGGCCATCGGGTTGTAGAAACCCACGCGCTCGATGAAGCGACCATCGCGACGTTCGCGCGAGTCGGCCACCACGATGTTGTAGAAGGGGCGCTTCTTGGCGCCGCCGCGAGCCAGTCGAATGACGACCATGTTGATCTTCCGAAATGTCTGAGGCGACAGACCAGCCAAGGAGACACGCGAGGCCGAACCATCAGGTGTGCGGCTGCAAGCCATCGAGGCCCGCAGCCAGCGCTGCTTCGGCACCGTAGATACGCCGGTGCTCCCACCGACCAGCGCCGAAACCAAGCATTATAAACTGCAAGAGAACCAAGCCTGCCAGTGCAGGCGTGAAAGCTTTCCGTGAGCAAGCTGCTGATCCGACCCAGCACCGAGTCCGACCTGAGCGCCATCAGCGCCATCTATGCCGACGCGGTGCTTCACGGCACCGGCACCTTCGAGCTCGAAGCGCCCGACGTCGCCGAGATGGCGCGACGCCGCGGCGACGTTCTGGCCAAGGGCCTGCCCTGGCTCGTGGCAGAGCGCAGCCACCAGGTCCTGGGCTACGCCTACGCGAGCCACTTCCGGCCGCGGCGCGCCTACCGCTTCTGCCTGGAGGATTCGATCTACCTCCGCCCCGATGCACGTGGCCTGGGCCTGGGCCGGCTGCTGCTGGCCGAGCTGGTCGCGCGCTGCGAGGCACTGGGCGCGCGACAGATGCTGGCGGTGATCGGCGATTCGGCCAACGCCGGCTCGATCGGCCTGCACACTGCGCTCGGCTTCGCACATGCGGGGGTGCTGAGATCCGCCGGCTGGAAGTTCGGGCGCTGGCTCGATGTGGTGATGATGCAGCGCAGCCTCGGTGCGGGCGACCGCCAGGTCGCCACCGAGGGCGCCCTCTGATGCGCGCCAAGTCCAAGGCGCTGGCCACCTGGCTGGCATTGCTGGGCGGCAGCGTCGGCGCGCACCGGTTCTATCTGCATGGCCGGCGGGATTTCTGGGCATGGCTGCACCCCTGGCCCACGCTGGTCGGCCTGCTCGGCGTGCTGCGCATGCGCGCGCTAGGGCAGGACGATCACGTGGCCTGGCTGCTGATTCCCGTGCTGGGCCTGATGATCAGCCAGGCCATGCTGGCCGCCATCGTGATCGGCCTGACGCCGGACGACCGGTGGCAGGCCCGATTCGCGTCCAACCGACCGGGCGGATGGCCGACGGTGATCGGGGTCATCGCGGCGCTGATGATCGGGGGCGCGGTGCTGATGGGCACGCTGGCCTTTGGTGGCCAGAAATACTTCGAGTGGCAGGCCGAACAGGCCGCCAGCCGCTGAGCCCGACCCGATCAGAAGAGCTGCAGGCTGGCCCAGTAGGCCACCGCGGCGACGAAGGCCGAGGCCGGGATCGTGAAGATCCAGGCCCAAACGATGTTGCCTGCCACGCCCCAGCGCACGGCGGAGGGATGGCGTACCGAGCCGACGCCGACGATCGCCCCGGTGATGGTGTG
>CAZXLI010000350.1:0-6490 GCA_964641795.1 uncultured Bordetella sp.
CTTGCGGACGAGATCTTCCGGCGTGTCGCGATGGCTGATGCGCTCGACGTCCTGCTCGATGATCGGCCCTTCGTCGAGGTCGGCGGTGACGTAGTGCGCCGTCGCGCCAATGAGCTTCACGCCGCGGGCATGGGCCTGGTAGTAGGGCTTCGCGCCCTTGAAGCTGGGCAGGAAGCTGTGGTGGATGTTGATCGCGCGGCCCTTCAGCGCCGCACAGAACTCGGGGCTGAGGATCTGCATGTAGCGCGCCAGCACGACGAGGTCGATGCGCTCGCGCTCGACCAGCGCCTCGACCTGCTGCTCCTGCGCGCGCTTGGTCGCGGCATCGCTGCCGGTGGGCAGCGCCAGATGATGGAACTCGATGCCGTAGCTCTGCGCCAGCGTGGCGTAGGTGGCATGGTTCGAGACGATCGCGCGCACGTCGACATCGAGCTGGCCGCTCTTGACACGGAACAGCAGGTCGTTGAGGCAATGGCCATGCTGGCTGACCATCAGCAGCAGGCGCGGCCGCTGCGCCAGCGCATGGATGCGCGCGTCCATCTGGTACTGGCCGCGCACATGGGCGAACAGGTTCTCCAGCATCGCCACGTCGGCCAGGTTGGGCGGCGCGGCGAAGTGCACGCGCATGAAGAACAGGCCGGTGGCGTGCTCGCCCTCGACGTCGCCGAACTGCTGCGAATCGATGATGTTGCAGCCGGCCTGGTACAGCAGGCCCGAGACGGCGTAGACGATGCCGGTCTGGTCGCGGCAGGACAGCGTGAGGATGAATTCTTGTTCGCGCGGCATAAGCCCGTGATTGTAGGGACGGCCCCTGGAGCCGGTATTGGCTATCGACCGAGAATGAGCACCCGATGAAGACCCACCCCGAGGATTGGAGCCAGCGCAGCCGCGAACTCGCCCAGCTGCTGTCGCGCAGCGCGCTGGGCGACCGGCAGGCCTTCAAGCAGCTGTACGACCTGACCAGCGGCCACCTGTTCGCGGTGCTGCTGCGCATCCAGCGCGACCGGTCGATAGCCGAAGACCTGCTGCAGGAGGTCTACGTCAGCGCCTGGAAGGCCGCCGGCCACTTCGACGCGCACCAGGCCCAGCCGCTGACCTGGCTGACGCACATCGCGCGCAACAAGGCCATCGACAGCCTGCGCCGCGCCCAGGCCCAGCCGCGGCTGGAGAGCGTGCATGCCGACGACGAGGACGACGAGCGGCCGGATCTCGACCAGCGCATGGCCGACGATGGCCCCGGCCCGGCCGAGCTGCTGGAGCGGGCCAGCGACGCGCGCCAGCTCTCGCACTGCATGCAAGGCCTGTCAGCGCAGCAGCGCCAGAGCGTCGCGCTGGCCTTCTTCGACGGGCTGTCGCATGCCGAGGTGGCCGAGCAGCTGCGCGAGCCGCTGGGCACGGTGAAGAGCTGGGTGCGGCGCGCGCTGATGTCGTTGAAGACCTGCCTCGAGCGCGCCGCGCAGCGCGACACCACCACGATGGCCGGCGCCTGAGGTTCGAGCACCATGGACTACAGCCGCCCCGAACTCGCCGACGCGCTGGCCGCGCAATACGTGGCCGGCACCTTGCGCGGCGGTGCCCGCCGCCGCTTTGAAGCGCTGCTGCCGGCCCACCCGGCGCTGCGACGCGCCACCGCCAGCTGGCAGGCGCGGCTGATGCCGCTGACGGGCGCCGTGACGCCGGTGCCGCCACCGCCGCAGGCCTGGGCCGCGATCGAACGCCGGCTGTGGCCGGTTGCTGCCGCGAGCGCGGCGGCCACGGCGCAGCCCTGGTGGCGCGGCCTGGCGTTCTGGCGCAGCGCCTCGGCCTTGGCCACGGTGGCGGCGCTGAGCCTCGGCCTGCTGCTGGCCAACCCGCAACCGCAGCAGCCACCGGTGGTGGTCGTGCTGCAGGCGGCCGACGGCGCGCCGGCCGGCGCCAGCAGCTTCGTCGCCAGCTTCTCGGGCGATGGTCGCTCGCTGGTGACGCGACCGGTGCAGCCGGTGTCGCTGCAGGTCGATCGCGCGCTCGAGCTGTGGGCCGTGCCGCCGCAGGGCGCGCCGCGCTCGCTGGGCCTGATCTCGGCCAATGGCCTGACGGTGGTGCGGCGCGAGAAGCTGCCGCAGGCGCTGCTCGATCAGCGCAACACCGCCGCGCTGGCGGTCAGCGTCGAGCCGCCGGGCGGCTCGCCCACCGGCGCGCCCACCGGGCCGGTGGTGTTCGCGGGCAAGCTGCAACTCTGATCAGTCGGCCGGCGCAGCCGGGGCCTGCGCGCCAACCGGCAGCACCACGGTGAAGGTCGAGCCGCGCCCCGGCGTGCTCTGCACCTCGACGCGGCCGCCCATCAGCTGCACCAGCGCCTGCGTCACCGCCAGGCCGATGCCGGAGCCCTCGATGCCGCTGCGCGCCTGCGACAGGCGATTGAAGGGCTGGAACAGCTGGCCGAGCTCGGCCTCGCTCAGGCCGACGCCGGTGTCCACCACCTGCAGGCGCAGCAGGCCCTCGGCGCGCTCGGCGCAGACGCGCACCTGGCCGCCGCGACGGTTGTACTTGATGGCGTTGCTCAGCAGGTTCAGCAGCACCTGGCGCAGGCGCTTGCGGTCAATGTGAGCGGCCAGGCCGGACAGCGGCGCGTGCAGCAGCGTCACGTCGTCGCGCTGCGCGCCGGCGCGCACCATCGCCAGGCAGTCCTCGATCAGCGGATCCAGCGCCACGGCCTCGGGCGCCAGCGTGACCCGGCCGGCCTCGATGCTGGTGAGGTCGAGCAGGTCGTTGATCATCGCCAGCAGGTGCTCGCCCGATTCGCGGATCAGCGCAACCCGGCGGCGCTGGTCCTCGCTCAGCGGCTGCGTGGCATCCACCTCCATCAGCTGCGCGAAGCCCAGCACCGCGTTCAGCGGCGTGCGCAGCTCGTGGCTCATGCGCGAGAGGAAATCGGTCTTCGCCCGGTTCGCGGCCTCGGCCGCCGCGCGCTCCTGCTGGGCCTGCTCGATCGTCAGCGACTCGGTGGCGTCTTCGAAGTAGCCGTGCCAGATGCAGCTGCCGTCCGGCCCGACGCGCGGCGTGGCGCTGCCGCGGATCCAGCGCACCGCATGGTCGCGCCGGTGGACGCGGAACTTCAGCTGCCACGGCGCCATCGTGCGCATCGAGTCCTGGATGCTGTCGAGCATCGGGCCGCGGTCGGCGAAGTCGATGCGCCGCAGCATCGCCGCGGCATCGGCCATCAGCGCGGTGGCCGGCACCCCGAGCAGGGCCTCGCAGCGCTCGCTGACATAGGGGAATCGGGCCGTGCCGTCGGTTCGGCGATCGAACTGGAACAGCATGCCCGGCACATGCGCGGCGATGTTCACCAGCCGCGACATCGCCGCCGCGGCCGCGGCCTCGACCTGGCGCCGTTCGGTGACATCGGTCTGGATGCCGACCAGCCGTGTCGGCCGGCCTTCGACATCGCGCTCGACGATGCGGCCGCGCTCGTGCAGCCAGCGCCATTGACCGTCCGCGGCACGCGCGCGGTAGGTCACCTCGTAGACCGAGCTGTCGCCGCGTGCATGCCGAAGGTAGGCGCGGTGCTTGGCCGAGCGGTCTTCGGGGTGCACCAGCGCATCCCACACCAGGGCGCCGCGGCTGGCCGGCGGCTGCGGATAGCCCAGCAGCTTGAAGCCCTGCTCGAGTTCGGACAGATCGTCGGCGACGATGTCCCATTCCCAGACGTAGGTGTCGGCGCCGCTGAGCGCGGCGCGCAGCAACTCGCCGGCCCGCGCCGCCAGCCGCAGCTGGGCCGCCTGCGACAGCGCCTGCAGGTCGGCGTCCATGCGCTGCTGCGGTGGCGTCGGCCGTCAGTGGCCGGCGTGCACCTTTTCGCCGGCCTTCAGCTTGTAGACCGTGCCGCAATACGGGCAGCGGCCCTCGCCGGTGGTGGCGACGTCGATGAACACCTTCGGATGGGTGCTCCACAGCACCATCTTCGGGTTCGGGCAGGCCACGACGCCGGGGCCCTGCAGTTCCTTCGCGGTCAGCTCCACCGCGGCCATGGGGGTCGACGTGCTCATCGCATCACACCTTGGTCAGCCATTCGGCGTACTTGGCATTGCGGCCATTGACGATGTCGAAGAAGGCCGTCTGGATCTTCTCGGTGATCGGCCCGCGCGAGCCGCGGCCGATCTCGATGCGGTCGAGCTCGCGGATCGGCGTCACCTCGGCGGCGGTGCCGGTGAAGAAGGCTTCGTCGGCGATGTAGACCTCGTCGCGCGTGATGCGCTTTTCCACCAGCTTCAGGCCCAGGTCCTTGCAGATCGCGAACACCGTGTTGCGGGTGATGCCGTTGAGCGCGCCGGCCGACAGGTCGGGCGTGTAGACCACGCCGTTCTTGATGACGAACAGGTTCTCGCCCGCGCCTTCGGAGACGAAGCCCGAGGCGTCGAGCAGCATCGCCTCGTCGTAGCCGTCGTCGGTGGCTTCCATGTTGGCCAGGATCGAGTTGGTGTAGTTGCTCACCGCCTTGGCCTGCGTCATCGTGATGTTGACGTGGTGGCGGGTGTAGCTCGAGGTCTTGACGCGGATGCCGCGCTTCAGGCCTTCCTCGCCGAGGTAGGCGCCCCAGGGCCAGGCCGCGACCATCAGGTGGATGGTGTTGCCCTTGGGGCTGACGCCCAGCTTCTGGTCGCCGATCCACACCAGCGGGCGCAGGTAGCAGCTCTCGAGCTTGTTCGCGCGCACCACCTCGCACTGCGCGGCCATCACCTGTTCCTGCGTGAACGGGATCTTCATGCGCAGGATCTTGGCCGAGTTGAACAGGCGCTCGGTGTGCTCCTGCAGCCGGAAGATGGCCGTGCCGTTGACCGTGTTGTAGGCGCGCACGCCCTCGAAAGCGCCGCAGCCATAGTGCAGCGTGTGGGACAGCACGTGGATCTTGGCGTCGCGCCAGTCGACCAGCGCCCCGTCCATCCAGATCTTGCCGTCGCGGTCGGACATCGACATCGCTAGCCTCGCGAAAAGAAAAAGTGAGGCCCCGATTCTAGGAGCCCGGCCCCGGCTCGGCCGCATCCGCTGCGGCCGGTCGCTCGAACTGCCAGGCGCTGACACGTCCGCCGGCCAGCTCGATCGTCACCGAGGCGCCCGAGTTGTCCGTCCAGCGGTAGGTCTCGGGCTGCTCGGCGCGCTTCTCGCCCAGGCTGCGGGTGAGCTGGATGATCTCCATCAGCCGCAGCCCCTTGCGCAGCTTGGCCTGCAGCATCACCGCGCTGGCCACCGAGCCCACCGGCGCTTCGGCGGCGGCGCGCATCGCCCGCATCGCGCGGCTGAACTGCAGCAGCAGCCAGAACACCATCACCGACACCGCCAGCGCCACGCCGCGCCAGCCATAGAACAGGTAACCCAGGCCGGTGCCGAGGACGGCGAGGGCCCAGCCGATGTGTGCATTCATGATCGAGACGGGATATCGGTGGGTTCGAGGCGGCCGACGAAGCCGGTGCGCAGCGCATCGGCCCAGTCGCCACGGCGGTTGCGGTCGGCCTGCGCGGCGGCGGCGGCCCAGTCGTAGGGCGTGAGCCGGTGCTGGACATGCCATTGTCCACGGGCGTCGCGCTCCACGAGCGCCCAGCGCGCATGCGGGCTGCCGGTCTCGACCCGATGGAAGAAGGGATGCGCATCGTCGTAGGCCGGCAGGCCGACGCTGCCGGGGTTGACGATCAGCGTCTCGCCACAGCGCATCGTGCGCGGCACGTGGGTGTGGCCGCACAGCAGCAGGCGCGGGCGGGCATCGCCCAGCCGCTCGGCCAGTTCGGCCGCCGTGGCCCTGCGCAGGCCCGGCGCGCCGCCGGGCTGGTGGTCGGCGGTGACGGTTTCCATCAGGTAGACCAGGTCGCTGGCCGGCGTGCCGTGGCAGCAGAACACGTCGTCGCCCAGCCAGCGCGTGGCCGGCAGCGCGGCCAGCCACTGGCGGTGGGCATCGCCCAGGCAGCCGGCGGCATGCGCATCGCTCGGGCCCATGCGCTCGCGCGGCAGCGTGAGCAACTGGCGTTCGTGGTTGCCGGCAATCGTCGGCAGGTTCAGCGGCATCAGGCGGTCCAGCGTCTCGGCCGGCCACAGCGGGCCGCTGGCGATATCGCCCAAATTGAGCGTCACGTCAGCGCCGAGCGTGGCCACTTCGGCCAGCACCGCGTCGAGCGCCGGCAGGTTGCCGTGGATGTCCGAGAGGATCGCAATGCGCATGGTTCGCCCTCCTTGCACGCCTACAGCCCGCGCACGATGTCGATGGCTTCCTCGATGCGCTCGACCGCATGCACCTGCAGCCCCTCGATCGCCTTCTTCGGCGCATTGGCCTTGGGCACGACGGCGATCGAGAAGCCGAGCTTGGCCGCTTCCTTCAGCCGCTCCTGCCCGCGCGGCGCGGGCCGCACCTCGCCGGCCAGGCCGACCTCGCCGAAGACGCCCAGCTTCCCCGGGATCGGCCGGTTCGTCAGCGAGGAAACGACTGCAAGCGAGACTGCCAGATCCGCCGCCGGCTCGCCAATGC
>CAZXLI010000351.1:0-6437 GCA_964641795.1 uncultured Bordetella sp.
CGAAGAACGGATCGATGTAGGCGGTGGCCGGATCCGGGTTCAGTTGCATGTCGGAGGCTTCGATGCCCTTCCAGCCGGCGATGGAGGAGCCATCGAACGCGTGGCCGGCGCTGAACTTGTCTTCATCGAAATGCGAAACCGGCACAGTGACGTGTTGTTCTTTTCCGCGGGTGTCGGTGAAACGGAAGTCGACGAACTTGACTTCGTTTTCCTTCACCATCGACATCACGTCGGCGACGGTCTTGGCCATCAAGAATCTCCTAGCAGGACGCGTGTAACAGGGTGGGGGGATGGGGTTGTGCGAGCTTTGTTCTGGAGAGGGAAAACCCCCTCGAAAAGGCGCACTGGAATGTAGCAGAAAGCATGCCCAGCACTGGGCAGCGGCGGGCCCCCTGGCATCGCTTGGCAGCCAGGCCAGATGCACCATTTCAAGGCGCTCCATTGCCCCAATTTGGGGTTGCGCATTCGCACCAAATTGGCGCTCAACGAGCCGGCGTTTCGGCGCGAATCTCGGCGCCCACTGCGGCCAGGCCCTGTCGCAGTTGCTCGAAGGCCGCAGGCACCGCCGCCGGGGCCCCTTTGACACCCAGTTCGATGTGCCGACCCCATTGCGGATGATCCACGCTCGGCAGGCTGTACACGCGCACGCCGGCATGGCTGGCCTCGATGGCTTCCATCAGCGGTGTCAGGGTCGACTCCATCGCCCCCATCACGATGAAGCCACGTTCGGCCTGGCGCTGGCTGCCATGCAACGCGGCATAGCGGCCATCGAGCAGCGACTCGATCATTGGGTGCGCCATCACCGGAAAGCCGGGCACGAAGTGGACGTCGCCGACCGAGAAACCGGGAATCTTGTTGAACGGATTGGCGATGATCTCGGCGCCCTGCGGAAACATGCCCATGTTCAGGCGATGCAGGTTGTCGGGGCGGTCGGGCTCGAAGGGCAGGCCCTGCTCGCGCGCAATGTCCTGCATGCGCTCGATGATCAGGGCCCTGGCCTGCGGGTGCAGTTCGAGCGGCCGGCCCAGCGCGGCCGCCGCGCACTGGCGGGTGTGGTCATCGGGCGTGGCGCCGATGCCGCCGCAGCTGAACACGATGTCGCCGCCGGCGAAGGCCTCGCGCAGCGCGGCGGTGATGCGCGAGCGCTCGTCGCCGACATAGCGCGACCACGCCAGCGCCAGGCCGCGCGCGCCCAGCAGCTCGATCACGCGGGCCATGTGCTTGTCCTGCCGCTTGCCGGACAGGATCTCGTCGCCGATGACGATCAGGCCAAAGGCGCGGCTCATGCGGCACTCACGCCAGCGGCGCCGGGCCCGGGGCCGGCGGCAGCAGGTCGATCACCTCGCCCTGCGGAACCGGTACCGGCGCAGCGCGTGTTGCCTCCTCGATGCGCAGGGCCGCCAGGGCGGCCAGGCCGTAGTGCGTGAACCACAAGGCACTGAACGCGAAGATCAGCGTGTACAGCCACACCGACAGCGGCACGAGGATCGGCGCGGCCACCAGCGTCAGCGCGCTGAAGGCCCACAGCAGGGACGGCGCCGCCCCGAGGTAACCGGTGATCACGCCGATGGCCAGCAAGGAGCCGCGGTGCCGCTGCATCAGCTGCCGGCGCTCAGGCCCGCTGGCATGTTCGGCGAGCACGTCGAAGGCCATCACCCGGTAGGTGAGCCAGCCCCAGATCAGCGGCGGCAGCAGCAGTGCCACCGGCGGGATCAGCCACAGCGGCAGCGTGATCAGCAGCGCGAACAAGGCCATCGCGGTGCACACCAGCGACCACAGGATGCTGCGCAGCAGCCCGGCGCCCTGCTTGCGCTCGAGCGCCGGAAAGCGGCGCTGCGCGACCAGGCTCACCATCGCCGGTGTCATCAGCGTGGCCACGAGCAAGAGGCACAGCGCCACGGTCAGCGGCACGGCCAGCGCCACCACCACCAAGGGCGCCAGCACCGAGCGGAACGATGCACCCAGCGTGCCTTCGACCCAGGTCAGCGCCGCATTGAGCAGCTGCCAGCTCTCCAGCGTGGCTCGCACCGCGTCGATCGCCGGCACCCAGAACAGCCACGCCAGCCCGGCCAGCACCGCGGCGCTCAATACCAGGGGCAGCAGCGACAGGCCGATCACCTGGGGATGCAGGCAGTAGGCCGCGGCCCGCCAGAACGCGTCGAGCAGTTGTCTCATCGTGGCGGCGAGGATACGACAGCGCCGCGTGTCAGCCGCGTCCCTTCAGGCCCGGCCGGCCAGGCGCTTGAATCCCAGCCACTGCTGGGCCCAGAAGCCGCGACCGTAGTCGCGCGCGCCCGCTCCGGGCAACTGGTCACGGATGCCGGTGGCATGGTCCTGCCCGTCGTAGCGCGCCGTGCCGAACAGGATGTCCCAGAGCGGGAACAGCACCGCGAAGTTGTGGCCGCCGAGCCGGCCGCTGTCCGACTCATGGCCCAGCCCGATGGCATGGTGCAGCCGGTGGTAGCGCGGGCCGACCAGCACGCGGCTGAACAGCGGACCGAAATCCATGCGCACATTCGCATGCGACAGGCTTTCGACCAGCTGCCCCAGGGCCACCAGCGCGACGAACTGCCCCGGCGGCACGCCGATGAGCAGCGCCACCAGCACGAACAGGCTGTCGCGCAGCACATCGTCGAGCAGGTGGTTGCGGTTGTCGGTCCACAGCGTCATCTGGCGCTGGCTGTGGTGCAGCGCATGCAACTGCCACCACCAGTGGAAATGGTGCTGCGCGCGGTGGAACCAGTAGTCGATGAAGTCGAACACCAGCAGGTAGATCAGGAAGCTCACGACCGCGATGTCGGTGACGCCCGGCCACAGGCGGTCGAGGTCGAAGCCCCGCAGGCCACCCAGCCGCGCCTGGCCGGCAAGCCAATCCCAGAGCGGGTCGATGGTGAGGAACATCACCATCCGAAAGAGGCCCAGCCGGTGGATCAGCGTGTACAGCACATCGGTGCGCACGGCAGCCCGATCGGTCACCGGCTCCACCGGCCGCCAGCGTTCGAGCGCCCGCATCAGCGTCAGCATCAGCAGGATCTGGATCAGGCCCACCAGCAGCCAGCCGGTGGCGCGGAACCCGTCCTCGAGCAGGTTGCCCAGGCCGAGCGTGAACATCAGCGGCTGCACGACGCTTTCGAACAGCGCCTGCTGCGCATCGCCGAACCAGTCGATGGGATGCCAGCCGGTCATCGCGCGGCCCCGTACTGCGGATGCTCGCGCAGCGTGGCGAAGCAGAAGCCGCGCGCCTTCAAGCCCTTCAGCAAGGGGTCGAGCACCGCAGGCGCCCAGGGATCCTGGCGCGACCAGATGCCCAGGTGAGCCACCAGGATGTCGCCCGCACGCACGCCATCGAGCGCGCGCTGCAGCAGCTGCGCATTGGGGTAGCGATCGCTCGGCAGTTCGTCGCCCAGGAAGCCGGCCGTCGACCAGCCCACGTGCGTCCAGCCACAGGCCTTGGCCGCCTGCAGCAGCGCCGGCGAGGTCTTGCCGCCGGGCGCGCGAAACAGCGGCAGCATGGCCTGACCGGTCATGGCGCGAAAACGGTCCGCCGGCCGCTGCAGTTCCGTGCAGTACTCGGTCGCGGTCATCTGCCGCGCCTTGCCGGCACCGGGACCCATCGACGGCCGCAGCAGAAAGCGGCCCTCGCCCTGGTCGGCCAGCCAGGTGTCGTGGTCCCAGGTGTGCGAGCCGAAGGCATGCCCTTCGGCGGCGCGCTCGCGCCACCAGGCGGCCCAGTGCTCGTCCAGGCTCCAGCCGCCGTCCTGGGTGCGCTCGTTGGCCAGGAAGAAGGTGACGCGCACGTGCTCTCGCTTCAGCACCTCGGCGACCAGCGGGGCCACGCCCATGTGACCGGTATCGAAGGTGAGATAGAGCGGCTTGTCGCAGCCCGCGGCCGCCACTGGCTGCGCCGTGGCCAGCCCGATGGTCAGCAGCAGGCTAGCGGCGCGGCGCATGGTCGAGCGTCCACACGCCATGGGGCGAACGGCCGACGGGAATCTGGCGAATGACCTTGCGGCTGTCGATGTCGATGAAGCTCAGCTTGCGCGCCCAGCGCGACGACACCAGCAAGGTCTTGCCATCGGCGGTCAGGTCCATGCAGTCGGGACCACCGGGACCCGGCAGTTGGCCCAGCACGGTCATCGTCTGCGTATCGATGATGCTGATGGTGTTGGCGACCCGGTTGCTGACGAACAGTTGCCGCCCATCGCCCCGGCTGCGGAAGGCATGCGCGCCATCGCCGGTGGGTATGCGCTGCAGTAGCGCCGGCTGCGGGCCGGAGACGTCGTAGACCTCGACGAACCGGTCGCCGGTGAGGCCGACGAACAGCCGCTTGTCGTCGGGCGTCACGTACACGTCGGCCGGCAGCTTGCCGACCTTGATCTTCCAGCGCGGCGTCTGCGTGGCCAGGTCGATCGCCAGCAGCTCGTCGCTGTCCTGCAGCGAGACATAGACCACCGTGCTCTTGGAGTCGATGAACAGGTGGCTCGGCGTCTTCGGCGCCGGGATGCGCTTGGCCAGCTTCAACGGTGCCACCGTGTCCTGCGGCTGCCAGCGGTAGAGGTCGACATGGTCCAACCGGTTGGCCGCGGTGACGAACCACTTCATGTCCGGCGAGAAGCGCAGGTGGTAGGGGTCGTCGATGTCGTTGAGCACCCTTTGCACCTCGGTCGTCTGCGGGTCGATGAAGGTCAGCGAGTTGCTCAGCGCGTTGGCCACCAGCAGGCTCTTCTCGTCCGGCGTCAGGTACAGATGGTGCGGCTCCTTGCCGGTGGGAATGCGCTTGCGCTCGGTGAAGCTCACCGGATCGATCACGCTGATGGTGGCATCGAGCGAGTTGAGCACGAAGATCGGCCGCAGCGCCGTTTCGGCCCGCAGCGCGGGAGGGAGCAAGGCGAGGCCCAGCACCAGGGCGGCGGCAAGGCGCCGCGGAACGGAAAGCAGCATCGACACGAAGCAGGCAGCGCGGGCCGGGCGGCCAAGGCAGAAAACGGCGAACCCGGTAGTGTAGGTGCGCCGACCACCCGGACCGGCCTGCCGGGGTTTGCGTTGTGTCAAATCTGGCGGCGCCGCGGGCTCAGGCTCAATCGTCGTCGCCGCTGAAGATGCCGCCGAGCACGCCGCCGCCGATGCTGCCCAGCACCGACCCTTCCTCGCGGCTGCGGCCACCGCCCTGCGGCGCGGCGGCGAACACCCGGCTGGCCAGGCGCGAGAACGGCAGGCTCTGCAGCCACACCGTGCCCGGTCCGGTGAGCTTGGCGAAGAACAGGCCCTCGCCGCCGAACAGCGCGGTCTTGATCTTGCCGACGTACTGGATCTCGAAATTCACGTTCGGCGTGTAGCCGACCACGCAGCCGGTATCGACCATCAGCGTCTGCCCCGGCGCCAGTTCGCGCTTGACGCAGGTGCCGCCAGCGTGGATGAACGCCAGGCCGTCGCCCTCGAGCTTCTGCATGATGAAGCCTTCGCCGCCGAAGAAGCCGACCGAGAGCTTCTGCTGCAGCGCGATGCCCAGCGACACGCCGCGCGCCGCGCACAGGAAGGCGTCCTTCTGGCAGATCAGCATGCCGCCGAGCTTGCCCAGTTCCATCGGCAGGATCTTGCCCGGGTACGGCGCGCCGAAGGCCACCTTCTGCTTCTGGCTGGCGTTGTTGGTGTAGATCGTCGTGAACAGCGATTCGCCGGTCACCAGCCGCTTGCCGGCGCCCAGCAGCTTGCCGAAGAAACCACCCTGGCTGGCCGAACCGTCGCCGAACACCGTGTCCATCGAGATGCCCGAGTCCATGAAGAACAGGCTGCCGGCCTCGCCGACCGCCGCTTCGCCGGGGTCGAGTTCGACCTCGACGAACTGCATCTCCGATCCCTTGATCTCGTAGTCCACCACATCCATGGCCATGATGATTGCGCTCCTGCACAGGCAGAGTGAAAACGGCCGCGATGGTAGACCAAAGCCGAATCGATAATCGCGCCCCGATGACCCTGCCCGCCGCACCTGCCGCAGACGACGACGCACCCGTGCCGGGCGATGGCTATGTCCAGTCTTTCGCGCGCGGGCTGGCGGTGATCCGCTCGTTCAGCGCCAAGGCGCCGGCGCAGACGCTCAGCGAGGTGGCCCAGCGCGCCGGCCTCACCCGCGCCGGTGCGCGCCGCATCCTGCTGACCTTGCAGACGCTGGGCTATGTCGAATCCGAAGGGCGGCTGTTCCGGCTGACGCCGAAGATCCTGGACCTGGGCTTCGCCTACCTCTCGTCGCTGCCGCTGTGGCAGCGCGCCGAGCCGGTGATGCAGGCGCTGGTGGCCGAGGTACACGAGTCCTGCTCGGCAGCGGTGCTGGATGGGCCGGACATCGTCTACGTGCTGCGCGTGCCGACCAGCAAGATCATCAGCATCAACCTCGGGGTCGGCAGCCGGCTGCCGGCGTACTGCACGTCGATGGGCCGCGT
>CAZXLI010000352.1:0-6386 GCA_964641795.1 uncultured Bordetella sp.
CGGCACCGTGCTGGTCAGCCCGGAGGCCAGCCGCAGCTTGAAGTCCGACAGGCCCTCGCAGCCGAGCGAGCGGCAGAAGCGGATGACCGTGGGCTGGCTGACGCTGGCGGCTTTCGCGATGTCGGCAATCGGCTCGTTGAGCACCGAGCGTGGTTGCGCGAGCACATGGTCGGCCACGCGGCGCTCGGCCGGCGACAGGCCTTCGAGCCCACGCTGGATCTGCGCCAGCAGCGCCGATGCCGGTGCCGCCTCGATCGTGCGCAACTGCTGCTGCAGGATGGCCGAGGCGCCGGCGAACGTTGCGTTGTCGGCGGTGATCACGAAGGTCGGGATCGCGCGCAGGTAGTCGCTGAAGCGGCCTTTGTCCTCGAAGCGTGCACGGAACGGCGATCGATCGAAATAGCCGCCGAGTCGCGGCACGATGCCGCCGCCGATGTAGATGCCACCGAAGGCGCCGAGCGACACCGCCAGGTTCGAGGCCGCGGTGCCCAGCATCGCGCAGAACACTTCGATGGCCTCGGCGCACAGGGCATCGCTGCCGTCGAGGCCGCGGCGCGTGATCTCCGGCGCCGGCAGCGCGCCGGCCTCCGGCTTGCCAGCCAGTTCGGCCAGCGCATGGTGGATCAGCTCCAGCCCCGGGCCCGACAGCAGGCGTTCGAACGAGACATGCGGGTACTGGCGCCAGGCGTGGCGCAGGATCGCGATCTCGCGTTCGTCGTGGGGTGCAAAGCTGGTGTGGCCGCCTTCGGTGCCCAGCGCCACCCAGCCCTTGTCGGCCGGGATCAGCCCCGAGACGCCGAGGCCCGAGCCGGCACCCAGGACGCCAATGACGCTGCCTTCGCGTGCCTGGCCGCCGCCGATCTGGCGGCGGTCCCGTTCGGTCAGCTGCGGCACGGCCATCGCCAGCGCGGTGAAGTCGTTGACCACCACCAGCGTGTCGAGCTGCAGCCGTTCGCGCATCTGCTCGATCGAGAACTGCCAGTGGTAGTTGGTCATCCGGACCTGGTCGCCCTCGACCGGGTTCGCGATCGCCACTGCCGCGTGCTGCGGCGCCGCTGCCGGCAAGGTCTTCAGGTAGGCACTGACCGCCGCATGGAAGTCGGCATGGTCGGCGCAGCGCAACGATGCCGCCTGTTCGAACTGCCCCGGTGCAGTCTCCAGCACGAAGCGAGCGTAGGTGCCGCCGATGTCGGCAATGAGGCGGGGGCTGTCGTGGCGGGTCATCGGCGGCGAGCGTGCGGGCGGCGGTATTGTGGCCGAGGCGGCCGGCCCGCCGCCATGGCCCCGGCAGGGCGCCGCTGCCCACCGAATGTCTCGTCGGACGGGCGACAGGTGGTGGTAGCTTGACTACAGTGCAGCAAAGACAGTTGCGATGGATCCATAGACACGGTGGCCAAGGGCGGGTTTTCTTGCTCTTGCCGTGGAACTGTAGTTTTGCTACCTTTCGCGCCTTTCCATGATGGCCAACACACCGATCGATGACTGCTACGACTGCTGACCTCGCCGCCCCGGGCGCGGCTTCGCTGCCCTGGCTGGTGGCCGACATTGGCGGCACCAACGCCCGCTTCGGCTGGGTGGACGCTGTGGGCGGGCCGGTGCGCCATGTGCGCAAGCTGGCCGTGGCCGACCATGCCGGCCCGGTGCAGGCGGTGAACGCGTACCTCGACGAGTTGGCGCAGCTGATCGGCGGTTCGATGCGCCGGCCGGCGAAGGCTGCGTTCGCGGTGGCCACGGCGATCAAGGCTGACGAGGTGGCGTTCACCAACAGCCACTGGCGCTTCTCGCGCCAGGCCCTGGAGGCCGAGCTGGGCTTGCGGGCCCTGCTGGTGCTCAATGACTTCGAGGCCCTGGCCTTGTCGCTGCCGCGGCTGGGCGCTCAGCAGCTGCGTGCCCATGCGGCGCTGCCGCGGCCCGAAGGCACGCTGGCCGTGATCGGTCCGGGCACCGGGCTGGGGGTGGGGGCGGTCACGCAGACCCGCAGCGGCTGGGTGGCGCTGCCGGGCGAAGGTGGGCATGCCACGCTGGCGCCGGCCGACGACTTCGAGAGCGAGGTGCTGCGGCACGCGCGGCGCGAATTCGCGCATGTGTCGGCCGAGCGCCTGTTGTCGGGCATCGGCCTGCCGGTGCTGCAGCGGGCGGTGGCGGCGGTGCAGGGCGTGCCGGCCGAGGTGCTGACGGCCGAAGTGATCGTCGAGCGCGGGCTGGACGGCGACGATGCGGTGTGCGATCGCACGCTCGATGCGTTCTGTGCGCTGCTCGGCAGCTTTGCCGGCAACGTGGCGCTGACCCTGGGCTCGCTGGGTGGGGTCTACATCGGCGGCGGCATCGTGCCGCGCCTGGGCGAGCGCTTCTTCGCATCGCGTTTCCGCGCGTGCTTCGAGGCCAAGGGGCGCTTCGCCGAGTACCTGCGCGGCATCCCCACTGCGCTGATCACCGACACGCTGGCCGCGCTGTCCGGCGCGGCGTTCGCCATCGAGCAATCCGAGCGCTAGGCGTCCCGTACGAGGTTGATCCACCGGGCGCGCGGCCGAGAGGCCTGCGCGCCCGGTGTCTTTTGCGCGGGCTGAAATCCGTTTTTATCGATCGTGTTGCGACCAATGCGCCTGCGCAAGTAGTTTGACTACACATCAGGCCAAAGGATGGTCAGTCAAAGGGGCCGCCAGGTGGGGGTTGATCCCGGTGAATGCGTGTCTCCACCCCGGGGGTTGATGGGGCATTCCCTTGAGATCAAAGCGCCACACCTAGGGTTTACGCAGCCATTGTGTAAATCTAGTTTTGGTACAAATTGCCGCTGAGGCTGGTGGTATTCCACAAGCTGCCGGAGCCCGCAGCAGGGTTCTGGCGGCAACTTGTCAGCCCGCTTGTCTGACCGAGGAGACTCCAATGAGAACCCTGAGCATTCCCCGTCGCGCCACCACGGCGCGCCCCTTCGCGCTGCGCCTGAGCGCCACCGCCGCCGGCGTGGCCTGCCTGATGGCAGCCGGCAGTCCCGTGCTGGCCCAGCAGCAGGACAGCAGTGCGGCCGACGCCAATACCCAGTCGGTGGTCGTCACCGGCATCCGGCGCGGCATCGAGAGCGCGATCTCGGTGAAGAAGAACGCCACCTCGATCGTCGAGGCGGTGTCTGCCGAAGACATCGGCAAGCTGCCCGACAACAGCATCGCCGAATCGATCGCGCGGCTGCCGGGCCTGTCGGCACAGCGCGTGGCCGGCCGCGCCCAGGTGATCAGCGTGCGGGGCCTGTCGCCCGACTTCGCGACCACGCTGCTCAATGGCCGCGAGCTGGTCAGCACCGGCGACAACCGCAGCGTCGAGTTCGACCAGTACCCGTCGGAGCTGATGAGCAGCGTCCTGATCTACAAGACGCCCGACGCCAGCCTGGTGGGCCAGGGCCTTTCCGGCACGCTGGACATGCAGACGATCCGCCCGCTGGACCAGCGCGGCCGGGTGATCTCGCTGAACGGCCGCTTCGAGCGCAATTCGCTGGGCTCGGCGGCCAATGCCAAGGGCAGCGGCAACCGCTTCAGCGTCAGCTACATCGACCAGTTCGCCGACCGCACGGTGGGCGTGCTGCTGGGCTTTGCGCACCTGGAAACGCCGGTGCAGGAGAACCAGGTCGGCCTGTACGAGCCCTGGAAGACCGATTCGCGCAACGGCCTGGCCGCCGGCACCTGGGAGTCCGACGGCATCAAGTCGCTGCGCCGCACCGGCGTGAACAAGCGCGACGGGCTGATGGCCTCGATCGAATACCGCCCCTCGAAGACCTGGACCTCGACGCTGGACCTGTACCACTCGAAGTTCACGAAGGAAGACACCGCCAACCAGTTCGAGGTGAACCTCGGCGACTACAACGGCGGCTATTCGCCGGGCCTGAAGTACACCGGCGTGACCGTCAACGGCGACAAGACCCTCACCGGCGGCGCGGCCACCGGCGTCTACCCGCTGGTGCGCGGCATGTACAACAACCGCGAAGACAAGATCGACGCGGTCGGCCTGAACAACAAGTTCAAGGCCGGCGACACCACCATCGTCGTCGATGCCAGCTACTCGAAGGCCAAGCGCGACGAGCTGAGCCTCGAGAACAACACGCAGCTGACGCCGGTGCCCTCGCTGGACACGGTGACGGTGAACTACGCCACCGGCGGCTTCCCGACCCTGGTGCCGGGCCTGAAGTACTCGGACGCCAGCAAGCTGCTGCTGCGCAACACCATCTATGGCTCCGGCTACGGCAAGGTGCCGCACATCGACGACGAGCTGAAGGGCTTCAAGGTGCAGGCGACGATGCCGCTGCCGAATGCCGTCAGCAGCATGCTGCCTGACCTGGATGTCGGCCTGAACTACGCCGACCGCACCAAGCGCAAGCGCCAGCCCGAGGCCAGCATCAACGTCGGTCCCGGCGGCGAGCGCAGCATCCCGTCCGACCTGATGTACGGCCCGGTGGACCTGGGCTTCTCGGGCACCGGCGTGATCCCCTCGTGGAACGTGCCTGAAGTGGTGTCGCGCTACATGGTGTTCCAGCCCAGCGAGACGGCGGCGGGCTACCTGATCTCCAAGGCCTGGAACGTGTTCGAGAAGACCACCACCGGCTATGCCAAGGCCAACATCGACACGCAGCTCGGTGGCATTCCGGTGCGTGGCAACGTCGGTCTGCAAGTGCAGCGTGTGGACCAGTCCTCCAGCGCCAACTACTTCGACAATTCCGCGGCCGCGGGCAGCCAGGTCAAGCCGGTGAACGACGGCAAGACCTATACCGATGCGCTGCCCAGCCTGAACCTGGCCTTCGACCTGGGCGGCGACCAGGTGGTGCGCCTGGCGCTGGCCAAGCAGGTGGCGCGGCCGCGCGTCGACCAGCTGCGCGCCGCGATCGACTTCAACATCGACACGGCCACCGGCAAGCCCAGCGCCAGCGGCGGCAATCCGCGCCTGGACCCGTGGCGCGCGAATGCCTTCGACCTGTCGTACGAGAAGTACTTCGGCACCAAGGCCTACTTCGCCGCGGCGGCGTTCTACAAGGACCTGAAGAGCTACATCTACACCCAGTCGCGCGACTACGACTTCTCTAAGTTCACCGCCGGCACGAAGGCGACGACGAACACCGGCACCTTCACCGCGCCGTACAACGGGCAGGGCGGCAAGCTCTCGGGCGTGGAGCTCGCGGGCTCGTTGCCGCTGAAGCTGCTGACGCCGGCGCTCGACGGCTTCGGCATCCAGGCCAGCGCCAGCTTCACCAACAGCAACATCAAGATCAAGGACCCCGACAGCGCCAGCAGCGTCGGCTCCGGCAACATCACGCTGCCGGGCCTGTCCAAGCGCGTGACGCAGCTCACCGCCTACTACGAAGCCCATGGCTTCGAGGCCCGCCTGAGCCAGCGCAAGCGCTCGGACTTCATCGGCGAGATCGGCAACTTCGCCGGCAACCGCACGCTGCGCTACGTGGTGGGCGAAAGCATCCTCGATGCACAGCTGGGCTACAGCTTCGACAGCGGGCCGATGAAGGGCCTGAGCCTGCTGCTGCAGGTGAACAACATCAACAACACGCCGTACAAGACCTACGCCGGCACCAAGGACCGGCCGCTCGAGTACATCGAATGGGGTCGTTCGTTCCTGCTGGGCGCGGACTACAAGTTCTAAGCCGCAACAGACGCGGCCGGCACCGGGCTCAGAGCGGTGTCGGTCGCGCCGTTCCCAGCAGCACCGCGCCCAGCGCCTCGGCCGTCTCGATGCCGTCGACCGCGGCGGACATGATGCCGCCGGCATAGCCCGCGCCTTCGCCAGCCGGGTACAGGCCGCGCACGTTCAGGCTCTGCCGGTCCTTGCCGCGCGGGATGCGCAGCGGCGACGAGGTGCGCGTCTCCACGCCGGTCAGCAGCGCGTCGCCCATCGCGAAGCCCTTGATCTGCCGCTCGAAGGCGGGCAGGGCCTCGCGGATGGCCGCCAGCGCGTAGGCGGGCAGGCTGCCGCGCTGCGGGTCGGCCAGGTGGGTCGGCCTGACGCCGGGCTTGTACGAGGGCTGCACGCTGCCGAACGCGGTGCTGGCCTGGCCTGCCAGGAAATCGCCGACGCGCTGGCCCGGCGCCATGTAGTCGCCGCCACCCAGCTCGAACGCACGCGATTCCCAGAAGCGCTGGAACGCGATGCCATCGAGCGGGCTCACCGGCCCGTCGCGGCGCCCGTCCTGGCGATAGTCCTGCGGATCGATGCCCACGACGATGCCGGCATTCGCATTGCGCTCGTTGCGCGAGTACTGGCTCATGCCGTTGGTGACCACGCGGCCCGGCTCGGAAGTGGCGGCCACCACGGTGCCGCCGGGGCACATGCAGAAGCTGTACACGGAACGG
Organism: uncultured Bordetella sp.; assembly: GCA_964641795.1. Classification (GTDB taxonomy): domain Bacteria; phylum Pseudomonadota; class Gammaproteobacteria; order Burkholderiales; family Burkholderiaceae_C; genus Pseudaquabacterium. Next base: position 6,339 of record CAZXLI010000352.1, read on the forward strand.
CCGTTGCCGGCGTGGTGCACCAGCTTGTAGTCGGCCGCGCCGAGGATC
>CAZXLI010000353.1:0-6327 GCA_964641795.1 uncultured Bordetella sp.
TCGGCAGCCTCCTGCAGCGCCTGCTGTTCTGCCGGCCGCAGCGTCAGCGGAACGAGTCCCATGTCACCGAGTGCCCGACAAGCGCCTTGTCGACGCCGTAGTCGACACCCGGCCAGCACCCCGTGGCGCGGGGGTGCCTTGACCAAGGAGCCTGCGGAGTTGCTCAAGCGCCATTTGCGTCTTGATGGCGAAGGCCACCTCATCAGGCACGCCGGCGCTGCGCGTTCGCGACCCACCTTTATGACTCGCCACTCTCACGGGTTGCCGGCTCTTCTCGGAGAGAGCAGACTTGCGCTGCCCGTGGCCGGTTCCGTCAGGCACTCGCGCAGGCGCTGCAGCCGCTGCTCGCCAAATCCCAGGCCGTGGGCGAGGTAATCGTCGATGCCGCCGAACGCGGTGTCGATCGACTCGAACGCGGCCTCGATATAAGCCGGCCTGGCGGCGGTGAACGCCTCGGCCACCGACTCCGTCGTACCGGGTGGCATCAAGTGCCCGATGTCGCGCCTGCAGGCGTTCGTCAGCAGGTAGTCGTCGACGATCACCGATCGGGGCGCGCCGAGCGCCATAAGGATGACCGCCGCACCGAAACCTGTGCGATCCTTGCCGCTCACGCAATGGATCAGCGTCGGGCGCCCCGCCGCCTCCTCCACCGCTTCGAGCATGCGCCGATACTCGGCGCAATGGTGCACCGCATAGCGTCGGTAATGGCCCGTCACGGCCCGCTCGATCCCGGCAGCGTCGATACGCAGCTCGCGCAGGGCCGCCAGCATCTCGGGGACGCCGTCCGGCCAGAAGCCGACCTGCGCGACCATTGGCGCGGCGCCCGCGGGCAGCCGGTTGGGATGCAACTCGCGCTCGTGGGGCAGGCGGAAGTCGACTACACGGTACAGGTCGAGTGCGGCCACGTGCTCCAAGTCCTCATCGGTCAGCGCCGCCAGCGAGTCGGAACGGAACAGCCGACGCCAGCGCGTCCGCCGCCCATCGCCAACCGGATAGCCGCCGAGATCGCGGAAGTTCACTGCCCCTTCCAGCGGAACCCGGCGCTGCGTCAAGTCTTCGGTTGCACCCGCCGGGGACTCCGCCGGCGCATCGCTGTGGGTTTGCATGGCGTGCGGCTTCAAAGATCAAGGACGAGCGTCGCGCCCTTCGAGCGCGACACGCAGGTCGTCAGGAACTGCGTGCGTGCCTCGGCGGACAGCAAGTAGTCCCGATGCTCGACGTCGCCCGCCAGGTAGCGCACCTTGCACGTTCCGCACAGGCCGCTCTGGCACGATGTCGGCACTTCGATGCCGTGCTCGCCGAGCACCTGCGCGATCGACTTGTCGTTGGGTACCGTCAGAACAGTTCCCGTGCTGGCGATCTTGATCTGGAACCCGAGCGCCAGCGCATCGCTGCCGATGTCCTGAGGTACTCCATCGTCGGGAAGCACCGGCGCACCGACGAAGTACTCGAAGTGCACCGCCTCGGCGGGCCAATGGGTGCAGGCACGTGTGCAGGCCTCCATGAACCCGGGGGGGCCGCAGTAGTAGAGCTGCCAACCCGGCTCGTACCGCCGCAGCAGCGCAGCGATGTCCAGGCCCTTGGCCGGATTGCCGCCGTCGAAGTGCATGATCACGCGCCCCTTGGCGGCCATCGGCGCGAGTTCCTCCTGGAACGCCGCGTGGGCGCTCGACTTCGCGCAGTAGTGCAGGGTGTAGTCCGCGCCCATCCTTTCCAACCGATGCACCATGGCCTTCAGCGGCGTGATGCCGATGCCGCCGGCCAGCAGGACCTGGTGGGGCGCCCCTTCAATCAGCGGGAAGTTGTTGCGCGGGTGTCCGACCGCGACGAGCCGTTGCGTGTGCACGCGTTCGTGGATCGCGATGGAACCCCCGCGCCCATTGTCGTCGCGCAGCACCGCGATCAGGTATCGCCGACGCTCGGCGGGGTCGTTGCACAACGAATACTGTCGCACGCGTCCGTCGCGGAAGTACAGATCCACGTGGGCCCCGGCGGTGAACTCCTCCAGTTCGCCGCCGTCCTCGCGCACGAATTCGTAGGCGTTGATGCCGATCCCCTGGTAGGTGATCTGCCGGACCCGCAGGTTCAGCGCCGTCTTCGGGTACTTGCCGGTGTGACTCAACTGATACATGTTGCTCTCGGCCCCGGTCTGCGCCGACGGTTCAGCGAAAGCCGGCACCGCTCCGGGGTCGGGACAGAGTTGCGAGGGGCGTCGATCAGAGGCTCGCTTCGATCTCGTCGAGGCGCCGCAGGACATGCGGCCTGCGCTGCACGACCGGCAGTTCGTCGCACTCCTTCATGATCGCGAAAACCTGGTGCGCGGCCTTGCGGATGACGTCACTGTCCGCTTCCCGGCTCGGCCGGCGGCGGATCCGCAGTCGACTGTCCGACGCGTATCGCGGCAGCGTTTGCCCATCGGTCGACCCAGCCTTCACGCGCACCGGGTCGGGCGGCGCCTTGCCGGCCACAGCGTCGCGAAGCAGCGAGCGACACATGTACACACCCACGTCCGACCGGCCGGGATGCTCAAGACCGTGGAGGGCTATCGGCCCCTGGCTGACGATGGCTTCGTAGTCGCCCGGAACCCGCTGCGTCTCTTCATAAGGCCGATGCCGGGTCTGACCGATCAGGAAGTCGATCTTGTCGACCCCGCACTCCTCTTCCCTTCCACGGTGCTCCGGGTCGACCTCGTCGTTGAAGTGGCGCCAGCCGAAGGCGATCGAGTGCTCGTCGTCGACCGGCACCTGCCAGCGTGACATCGCCGGGCCGGAGTGTCGCTGCGGAGCCGCCGCCACGATGGCGGCGTTCTGCATCCAGTTCGGCAGGCCCATCTGCGAAATTCGGATCCAGACTTCGTCGTCGGACAGGCGCCGGCCGGCGGTGAAGATCATGCCGTTGTTGTCATCGGTCGGGTGCCAGTCGATGATCGGCATTTCGCCGAAGCCCCCCTGCAGCGTCGCGCCGTCGGCGAGCTTCGCGTCCACGCCAGCGACCGTCATGTTGTTGTGCAGCAGCGCGGTGTGGTAGTGGTCGATCTGATTTTCGTAGACCTGCAGCCAGTTGCAGTCGAAGACATTGGAGAACGGGATCAACCGCGTTCCCTTCGGCAACACGTAGCCGTCGAACACCGGGAACTCTGGCCTGCGATCCGCCGGCCCCATGTAGGCGAACACCAAGCCGTTGCGCTCGAAGGCCGGATAGGCGCCCTGGCAGACGGTTTCCTTCAGCTTGGTGTCGGGGGGTTCCGCCGGCGCCTCCAGCAGGCTGCCGTCGACGTCGAAGTGCCAACCGTGGTAGCAGCAACGGATCCCGCGCTCCTGGACGATGCCGAACTCGAGCGAAGCCCCGCGGTGGGCGCACTTGCGGTGCAGCACGCCGACGTTGCCCCTGCGATCCCTGAAAGCCACCAGATCCTCGTGCAGGATCCGAATCGCCTTGGGCACGTCGGTCAGCTCCTGCGACAGGCATACCGGCTGCCAGTAGCGTCGCATGTACTCGCCCATCGGCGTGCCGGGGCCCGTACGGAGAATTTCCAGGTTCGTGGGCGCGACATTCTGCAGATCTCGCAGCCGGTACCCGCTGTAGGCTGTGCCCTGCCCGGCCGCGGCCAAAGGCTCTCTGTTACCCATCTGAAGATCTCCTCGCAATCCGGAGCGCCCCGATTCGAGGCGGCTTGCCATCCGCTGTTTGCCGAGCCAGTCTAGTCAGCGGCAGGCGCGACGTCTTTGGCGCAGTCGGACAAAAACGGCGCCAGGCGTTGGCAGGCAGTGCTAAAGACCACTGAACAACACGACATCGGCCGCAGCATGACGCGGCTGATCGCCGGACCGTCATCGCGGCGAGATGCGGTCGTTGCAGGCTGTCGGCGCGCGCTTTGAGGGCCACGATGGCTCGATCTTGAGGCTGCGGGCACCAACTCCCACAGGCGGCAAACGCCACCTTGCGATGTACAGGTTCGCGAGCGCCGCATGCACCTTCGCGCGGGCCGCGTTCTTGGCCAGGCCGCGGTAGCTGACCTTGCGGTAGCCGAACAGGTTCTTGATGACGTGGAACGGGCACTCGACGCGAGCGCGCGAGCGGGCCTTGATCCGTTCGCAGATCTGCGTCAGCGGCTTCACCGGCCCCTCGGCCATGCCGCGTAGCGTGTCCGGCTTCATGGCGAAGTTCCACTTGATGTCCTTGTGCAGCTTGCCCTTACGCTGCGCGTGCGCAATGTCCGACTCGTTGGCGGCCGTGCAGACCACGCTGTGGGCCAGGGGCCCGAGTCGACATCGACGCCCGTGTGCCTTGCCGCATCAGCAGGCCTCGCTCGGTCAGGTGCGCATTGACTTCGGCGCGGATCGCCGCGCCGAGCTCGTACTCCTCGAGCAGACGGCGAAACTTCAGAAGCGTCGTTGCATCAGGCACGTTATGCCTGGCCAGATAGATGCCGACAAACTCGCGCATGGCTTGGCTGTTGTACAGCGCGTCCTCGAGTGCTTCGTCGGCCAGCGTGTACCACCGCTGCAGGAAGTACATGCGCAGCATCTTGGTCAGCCCGATGGGCGGTCTGCCGACCTTGCCGCTCTTGGGGTTGTGCGGCTCGATCACCGCCTCCAGCCGCGCCCACGGCACGACCGTCTCCATCTCTGCAAGGAACCTCTCCCGTCGCGTCTGGCGCTTCTTGCCCGCGAACTCCGCGCCGGCAAAGCTGGTTTGCTTCATGCGGGCATCTTGGCCCGCTCGGGCATCGTCGGCCATTGAGGTCAGCCCGGACAAATCAGCTTCCCCGACGGCACGCCGTGATCGCAGTGCCGACGTGGACCGGCAGCGCCGATGTGCGCCCCTGCCGCCCGGGAGCCGGTGCCGGCAGACCGGACGAGGCATCGCGTCCCGCTAAGCCCCCGCGCGGCGTGCGCCACGCCCGGTGGCATGTGCGGTCGCGGACAAAGACGCAGGGGCGTTTTGCTCGCTCCGAGCTAGAGACGGCAGCCCGCCGTTCGACCATAGTCCTTCCGTCTACAAGCGCATCAGCAAGGGGAAAAATCAGCCATGAACGCACCGATCATTAAGAAGGTTCTTGTCGACAGCGGCGAGCTGAGGATGAAGGTGGCCGGATTGTTCCAGGCGGTCGGAGTGTCGCCCGAGCATGCGGACCAGATCGCCGAGGTCGTCGTCTTCGCCGATCTGCGCGGCGTCGAGTCGCACGGGGTCCAGTTCACGCCGCGATACGTCCGCGGCATCGCCCGCGGCCACCTGAACCCGAAGCCGGACATCCGCGTCGTCCACCGACGCGGCGCGGTCGCCGTCGTCGATGCCGACAACGGACTGGGCTTCCTGTCGGCGCGCCGCGCGATGAAGGAGGCCATGGCGATCGCCGCCGAACACGGCAGCGGCTCGGTGGCGGTGCGCAACAGCAACCACTTCGGACCGGCGGCCTTCTACCCGATGATGGCGCTGGAGGCGGGAATGATCGGCTACGCCACGACCGACGGCCCCCCCCACACGGTCGTGTGGGGCAGCCGCAGGCCGGTGCTTTCGAACGACCCAGTCGGCTGGGCCTTCCCCACCCTCGAAGGCCTGCCGATCGTCGTGGACACCGCGTTTACCGGCGTGAAGGAGAAGATCAGATTGGCCGCCCAGCGCGGCGGCACGATCCCGGCCGATTGGGCCGTCGGGCCCGACGGCAATCCGACGACCGACCCGAAGGTCGCGCTCGAGGGTTACCTTCTGCCCATCGGCCAGCACAAGGGCTCGGCGCTGATCATCGCCAACGAGGTCGTCTGCGGCGCCTTGGCCGGCGCCCTCTTCAGCTTCGAAGTGTCGCCGAAGCTCGTGATGGGTGCGGACCATCACGATTCATGGAAGTGCGGCCACTTCGTCCAGGCGTTGGATCCGGGCGCCTTCGGCGACCGCGACGCATTCTTGCGCCGCACCAGCGAGTTGGCGTCGGCTCTGCGCAACGCGCCGCGCGCCGAGGGCGTGCAGCGCATCTACATGCCCGGCGAGATCGAGGCCGAACTGTCGGCGCAGCGCTTGCGGGACGGGCTGCCGCTGGCGGTCACCACGCTCGAGGCCCTCGACGCCGTGGCCCGCGAGGTCGGCGCGCCCGTACCGTCGGCGACGCTGGCCACGCGCGAGATGCCGTGATGGCGCACAAACCGGTTCCGGCGGCTTGGGCCTGTGCCAGCTGCGGGTTCAGGATGGGGGAGCCGATCGCGAGGCTGGGGGTCAGCGAGCTCAGTCTGGTCTCGGACCGTCGCTTCCCCGGCCGCTGCGTCCTCACGCTGCGCGAGCACGCCACCGAGCTGTTCGAGTTCCGAAGCTGTATAGCGCTCTAGAAGAGTA
>CAZXLI010000354.1:0-6311 GCA_964641795.1 uncultured Bordetella sp.
GATGCTGCGCGGCCGCGGCAACACCGGTGGCGGCCACATCGTCTGCCCGCTGCACCGCTGGACCTACGACCTGCACGGCCGCCTGGTCGGCGCGCCGCACTTCGCCCACGACCCCTGCCTGCACCTGCGCAACTTCCCGGTGCAGCAGTGGAACGGCCTGCTGTTCGAGGGCGGCCCCGGCATGCGCGACGTGGCGGCCGACCTCGCCGGCCTGCAGCTGCCGCCCGAGCTCGATTTCTCCGGCTACGTGCTCGACCGCGTGCACCTGCACGAGTGCGACTACAACTGGAAGACCTTCATCGAGGTCTATCTCGAGGACTACCACGTGGGCCCGTTCCACCCGGGGCTCGGCCGCTTTGTCAGCTGCGACGACCTGAAGTGGGAATTCGGCCGCCACCATTCGGTGCAGACGGTGGGTGTGCGCGACGCGCTGGCCCGGCCCGGATCGGCCACCTACAGGCGCTGGCACGAAGCGGTGATGGCCTTCAACGGCGGCCGGCCGCCCGCGCACGGCGCCATCTGGCTGACCTACTACCCGAACATCATGATCGAGTGGTACCCGCATGTGCTGGTGGTCTCGGCGCTGTACCCGAAGGGCCCGCAGAAGACGCTGAATGTCGTCGAGTTCTACTACCCGGAGGAAGTGGCCGCTTTCGAGCGCGAACTGGTCGAGGCCGAGCAGGCAGCCTACATGGAGACCTGCGTCGAGGACGACGAGATCGCCGAGCGCATGGACGCCGGGCGCCGCGCACTGATGGAGCGCGGCGACGACGAGGCCGGCCCGTACCAGAGCCCGATGGAAGACGGCATGCGCCACTTCCACGAGTGGTACCGACGTGTGATGGGCATCGGCCGGGCCAGCTGGTAGGCAAGACCCGCACAAGGCCACGGGAGCGCCAGTTTGTCACGCCCTGACCAATGGCTGGTCTCTCACCCCGATTGAGGGGGGGCCGCCGAGCGGGGCTCCAATCGATAATTTGTCGGCAAGCGCTTGGCTTGCACTTCACAGGCACGCAGGGGAATTGCATGATCAATAAGAGGTTCGAAGGTGACCGGGACACACTCCCCAGCGCGCCGCAGGTTGCCGATCCCTTGTCGGGCAAGGCCCCGCTGGATACCGGACGCCGCCGCTTGTTCCGCGGTGTCGGTGGTGGCGCGGGGGTGATCATGGCCATCGGCGCCAAGTCGGCGCTGGGCGGCGGGGTCTGCCAGAGCCCTTCGGCGATGATGAGCGGCAACACCAGCCCGCGCGCCGGCACCGGCACCACCTGCTCCGGCGGCCTGTCGCCCGGCTATTGGGTGCAGCCGCAACACTCACCGAACTGGACGACCGCCGGTGGCGTGTTCCCGCAGTTCAACGGCACGATCGTCACCTGCTCGTCCAACCTGACCGCGGTTGGTTTCAGCGACATCACCAACCAGGGAACGACGATCCAGAGCATCTTCACGGGATGGACGTCGAAGAGTGCCTACAAGGGCGCCGTGAGCATCTGGTGGGTGATCAACGCGCCGAACGATGCGATGTTCGGTGGGCCGGGCGGCCAGGGGCAGTTGCTGCGCCACCTCAGTTGCGCCTGGCTCAATGCCGGCTACTTCCAGGGCACGAGCGCAAAGTACCCGCTCACCAAGGCCCAGGTCGTCGACATCTGGGTCCAATTGAGCACCAAGGGTTCGTATTGCCCGAGCACCCTCACCTGCACCAAGCCCTGGTCGGCTGCCGACGTGATCTCGTACATCAGCAACATGTATGACGTGAATGCCCCGGTCGACAACCTGTGCAAGGCGTAGCGCCCGGGCACGCTGTCGAAGCGACAGCGTGGGCCGTTCGCTCAGGGCGCGACATTCGATTCGGGCCGGATTGGCCGGAGTCCGGCGACCGGCTGGCATTTGACGCCTGCTCCGGCGACTACTGGGTCCTGGATGAACTGGGGCATCGGGTGTTGCGCCAACTGTTGGACCGGGCGCCGCTTCCGGCCGGGCAGTTGCGGGCAGACCTCGGACTGGACACCGGTGAGACCCTCGCCGACGATGGTCTGGCGCCCGTCCTGGAACGGCTGCAGGAAGCGGGGCTGATCCAATCGGCGCCGGCGGGCGCTGACTGACCGACGGTGTTCGACGCCACGCTGCACATTCCGCCGTTTACCGTCCGGCTCCGCTCGCCGTTCGAGGCCGTGCGCCGGCATGTGCACACCTTCTATGCCCAGGCCCTGGGGCCTGAGGGCGGCGGCGACTTCATCGACTTCGACGTCGAGATCCTGCCCGGCCAGGGCATGCGCCGCCTGTGGCGGCAGCAGGCCAGGTTCCTGCTGGACGGTGTCGAGCCCTTCTATCCGCTGCCGGCGGCCCAGGCGGCCCCGATGTTCGAGTGGGGGATGAACTGGTGCGTTGCGCAAAGGCCGATGGGCTGGCTCGTGATGCATGGCGCCGTGCTGGCGCGCGACGGGGCAGCGCTCGTGATGCCCGGCTTCCCGGGTGCCGGCAAGAGCACGCTGTGCGCGTCGCTCGCCTTCATCGAAGGCTGGCGATTGCTCTCCGATGAGATGACGGTGCTGGACCCTTCCGATGGACTGCTGCTGCCGCACCCCCGCCCCATCAGCCTGAAGAACCAGTCGATCGAGGTGGTCGCCGCCTTTCCTGACGTACGCCTCGGCCCCGTTTACCACGATACCCGCAAGGGAACGATCACCCACGCAGCCTGCCCGCCGGCTTCTATGTTGCAGGCGGACCAGCGTGCCCGCGCGGCCTGGATCGTGTTCCCGCGATTCGAGGCGGGCGCGACCCTGCAGGTCGAGCAGCTCAGCCGGGTCGAGGCGTTCACGCTGATCTCCGAGCAGTCGTTCAACGGCGAACGCATGGGCGCCCCGGGCTTCGACGCCCTGTGCGGCATGCTCGATCACGTGACCTGCCACGAACTGGTCTACGGATCGACGGAGCAAGGGCTGGAAGGCATTCGACGGATCTGCGCCCGATGAGGTCGTCACGGCAAGCTCGGCTCGACCTGCTGCGGATCCTGGTGGATCCCGGCCGCGCGAACGCGCTCGCCGACGCCGGCTGGTCGGAACTGGTGGCCACCGCGCGCGAAGCCAACCTCCTCGGCGCCTTGGCGACACGCTTGGACGGCACCGGCGTCAGGCCCTGCGCGCAGGCCCAGCGCCATCTGGAGGGCATGCGCCGGATGGGTGAACGCCAGCACCTGTCGATCCGGTGGGAAGCGCATCAACTGCAGGACGCGTTGGGCTCCCTCGGCGTGCCGGTCGTCCTCCTCAAGGGCAGCGCCTACGTCATGGGCTACCCGGACATCGGACGGGGACGCCTCTTCGGCGACGTCGACATCCTGGTGCCGAAGCAAGCGCTGGGCGATGTGGAAAGCCGCCTGATGCTGCATGGCTGGGCCAGCGCCAAGAGCGACCCCTACGACCAGCGCTACTACCGCGAATGGATGCACGAACTGCCGCCGATGAGCCACGTCCGGCGCGGCACGGTGCTCGACGTCCATCACAACATCCTGCCGCAGACGGCCCGCAACGCCCCCGATCCGGCGAGCATTCTGGCGCGCGCGCGGCCGCTGCCGGAGTTGCCCGCGCTGCGCGTCCCCGGCCCGGAGGATCTCGTGACGCATTGCCTCACGCACCTGTTGCACGAGGGCGAGTTGCAGAACGGTCTCCGCGACCTGAATGACGCCGACCGCATGTTGCGGCGCTTTGCCCTGGCACCCGGTTTCTGGGAACGCCTGCAGGCGGTCGCCACCGGCAACGACCTCGCGGGGCCCGTCGCGCTGGGCCTGCGGCTTGCGACCCGGCTGTTCGACACGCCGGTGCCGCAGGCCTTCGTGGCGTCGCTCGAGCAGTCGCTGGCGCCCGCCCGCCGGTGGAGCCAGTGGCAAAGCACCTATGAGACGGCCTTGCTGGCGCCTTCGCCCGGCGCAGGCGGCTTGCGCGAGGCATGGGCCCGCCAGCGGGTCTACCTGCGCGCCCATGCGTTGCGCATGCCCGCCGGCTTGCTGGCACGCCATCTGGTACGCAAGGCGTGGATGCGTCAGCGCGGCGAAGCGGCCGACAGCGCTGCCGCCTGAGGACCTGGGCCACCGACAAGCGCTGGCCCAAGGCGCTGGCCCTCAACCTCGGCCCGCCGCCGGCGCCGTTCCGCGTTCGCGCCGCCGGAGCCGCGCCAGCTCGAAGTAGGCTGCGGCCGCAGCGCGGTAGACCTGCTGCACGCCATCGCCCGCCGCATCGGCGGCCGGCACGGCCAGCAGCGCCCGCACCAGGCGCACCAGGATGCCCGCATCGGCGAGCCCCGGCGGTCGTGCCGGCAGCAGACCCTCGACGCCGATGAACGAGGGCAAGGGCACGATCGCGAAAGCCGACAGGCGCGGCCCTTGCGGCTCGCGCGCGAGCTGTTGGGCCAGGCGCAAGGGCCGACCGTAGATCGCCACCGTCTCGGGTCGCAGCGGGTCCAGCAGATCGGCCTGCGCAGCCGCCGATGCGGCAGCCGCATCCACCTGCCATTGCCGCAGCAGCTGCGCGCGCAGCCGGCCCAGCCCGTCGAGCGAGCGCGGGTCGAGGAACAGCCCCACCTCGTCGAGCGCCGCGCGCCGATGCCAGCCGGTGTGCTCGGCAAACAAGGGCCCGATCCAGCCGTGCTCGGCCGCCGCATCGTCGTCCAGCAGCGGCAGCCGCGGCCGCAGGCCGCAGGCGGCCAGTGCCGCCAGGCTCGGCGTTCGCACGCCGGCGGCCTTGGCCTTGGCGCGGTGCAGCAGCATCGCGAAGGGCTCCACCGCCGCAGCCACGGCTTCGCGTTCGAACATCGAGGACCAGTTCATGCGCAACAGGTACGCGGCAGCGCTGCCGCAGGCCGAAAAAAGGAACAGCATCATTGCACTCGAACCAGAGAGAATAATTCCTCAATACACTGGCTGCACCGCCACCAGCGAGAATCTTCTTCTCGAGTTCGACCATGAGCGAGGAAAGCATCCTTCTCGATCAACACAGCCTGAACATCCTGCTCGAACTGCAGCGCGACGCGCGGCAGACCCTGCAGCAGATTGCCGAAGCGGTGGGCCTGTCACCCACGCCCTGCTGGCGCCGCATCAAGGACATGGAAGCCGCCGGCGTGATCCGCGGCTACACGGTGACGGTGGACCGGGAAGCGGTGGGCCTGAACATCGCGGCCGTCACCGAGGTCAACCTCGATCGCCACAGCGAGCAGCAGGTGCGCCGCTTCGAAGAGGCGGTGGCCGCCTGTCCGCAGATCGTGCGATGCGTGTCGGCCACCGGCTCGGCCGACTACATCCTCACGGTGCTGGCGCCCGACATCAAGCGCTACGACCGCTTCCTGCAGGACACGCTGTTCAAGCTGCCAGGCGTGACGCACGTGCGCTCGAGCATCGTGCTGCGCGAAGTGAAGTCCGAAGCCACGCTGCCGCTGGGACAGGATGGCGCAGCGGCACCGCGCCGCCGCGCCCGCTGAGCGCGGCAGCCGGCACCGCGAGCCGTCAGGGCTGGTAGACCCAGCCGCCCTTGTCGATCTTGACCATCACGCGGGCGCGCTGGTCCAGCCCGAGGTGATCGTTCGGCGACATGTTGAACACGCCGTGCGCACCGGCCACGTTGCGGGTGCGTTCCAGCGCGTCGCGCAGCGCGGCGCGGAAGGCCGGCGTGCCGGGCTCGGCGGTCTTGCCCACCGAGGCTACCGCCGCCTGCAGCAGCAGCCCGGCGTCCCAGGCGTGGCCGCCGAAGGTGGACACCGAACCCTTGCCGTAAGCCGCCTCGTAGGTGTTGACGTAGTGCAGCGCGGTCTTGCGCACCGGATGGTTGTCCGGCAGCTGCGTGGCCACCAGCACCGCGCCCGAGGGCAGCAGCGTGCCCTCGACATCCTTGCCGCCAACGCGCAGGAAGTCGTTGTTGGCCACGCCGTGGGTCTGGTAGACCTTGCCAGCGTAGCCGCGCTCCTTCAGCGCCTTCTGCGGCAGCGCGGCCGGCGTGCCCGAGCCGATGACCAGGACGGCCTGCGGGTTGGCCGCAGTGAGCTTGAGCACCTGGCCGGTGACCGATGAATCGGTGCGGTTGTAGCGCTCGGTGACGAGGATCGAGATGCCCTTGAGGCCGGCGGCCTTGCCGAACTCGGTGATCCAGCCTTCGCCGTAGGCATCGGCAAAGCCGATCAGGCCGACCGTCTTGATGCCGTGGTCGGCCATGTGCTGGGCAATGGCCAGCGCCATCATGATGTCGTTCTGCGGCGTCTTGAACACCCAGCGGCGCTTGGCATCGACCGGCTCGACGATGCGCGACGAGGCGGCCAGCGAGATCATCGGC
>CAZXLI010000355.1:0-6310 GCA_964641795.1 uncultured Bordetella sp.
GATGCCCGACACCAGCTCGGTGACCGGATGCTCCACCTGCACCCGCGTGTTCATCTCGATGAAGTAGAACTCGCCGTTCTCGTAGAGGAACTCGAAGGTGCCGGCGCCGCGGTAGCCGATCTTCTTGCAGGCCGCGGCGCAGCGGTCGCCGATGCGCTCGATCGTCCGCCGCGGGATGCCGGGCGCGGGAGCTTCCTCGATGATCTTCTGGTGGCGCCGTTGCATCGAGCAATCGCGCTCGCCCAGCCACACCGCGTTCTTGTGCTGGTCGGCCAGGATCTGGATCTCGACATGGCGCGGGTTCTCGAGGAACTTTTCCATGTACACGGCCGGGTTGCCGAAGGCGGCGCCCGCTTCGGCGCGCGTGGTCTGCACCGCGTGCAGCAGCGCGGCTTCGGTGTGCACCACACGCATGCCGCGGCCGCCGCCGCCGCCGGCGGCCTTGATGATGACCGGGTAGCCGACCGTGCGCGCGGTCTGGATGATGACCTTCGGGTCGTCCGGCAGCGCGCCTTCGGAGCCTGGAACGCAGGGCACGCCGGACTTGATCATCGCCTGCTTGGCCGACACCTTGTCGCCCATGATGCGGATCGATTCGGGCGTCGGGCCGATGAACGTGAAGCCGCTCTTCTCGACCCGCTCGGCGAAATCGGCGTTCTCGGACAGGAAGCCGTAACCGGGGTGGATGGCTTCGGCGTCGGTGACCTCGGCGGTCGAGATGATCGCCGGCATGTTGAGGTAGCTCTGGGCCGAGGGCGCCGGCCCGATGCACACCGCCTCGTCGGCCAGCTTCACGTACTTCGCTTCGCGATCGGCCTCGGAGTAGACGACGACCGACTTGATGCCCATCTCGCGGCAGGCGCGCTGGATCCGCAGCGCGATTTCGCCGCGATTGGCGATGAGAATTTTCTTGAACATCGTGAGGGTCCGCCGCTCACTCGATCACGAAGAGGGGCTGGCCGAACTCCACGGCCTGGCCGTTCTCGACCAGCACCTTGGTGATCGTGCCGGATTTGTCGGCCTCGATCTCGTTCATGATTTTCATCGCCTCGATGATGCAGATCGACTCGCCTTCCTTGACCTGCTGGCCCACCTCGGCCAGGGGTTTGGCTCCTGGCGAAGAGGCCCGGTAGAAGGTTCCGACCATCGGCGACTTGACGATGTGCCCGGTATCGGCCGGCGCTGCCGGTGGCGACGCGGCGGCGGCGGTCGCGGCGGCTGCAGTGGCCACGGCCGGCGCAGCCTGCATCACCAGCGGCGCCGCGGCCGGCGCCAGCGGCCGGACATCGGCCTTGACGATGCGCACCTTGCCATCGGCCTCGGTGATCTCCAGTTCGGAGATGTTCGATTCGGAGACCAGGTCGATCAGGGTCTTGAGCTTGCGCAGGTCCATGCGACGCGTCCTTGCTTCAAATGTCGTCGGTATGCGCCGGATTGCCCCTCAAATGTGGACATCGGCGTTCAAAGGCCGGCGATTGTGGCACACTGGTTAGATCACGCCGTTGCGGTGAACCCGGGTGTTCGGATGCGCTCGCTGAAAGCAGTTTGCGTGCCGTTGTTGAGCGTTGGCTGGGCGATATTCTCGTTTTGAGAGAAATTGGCGCGGCGGAATGCTCAGAGGCGCCTGGACCAGTCCTGAAGCTCGCTGAAGGTGGTCTCGCCCATCTTGCGCTGCGCGATTCTGCCCTCGGCGTCGATCAGCACGCTGAAGGGCAGCGACCCTTGCAGGTTGCCCAGCATGTGAACCAGGTCGGTGCCGTCCAGGCCCGCCAAGGCCACCGGGAAGCCAACCTTGACCCGACCGAGGAATTCACGCACCGGCCCCGGGCTGTCGATTGCCAGGCCCAACACCTGGCCCTGCTGCTGGCGAAAGGTCTGGTGAAAGCGGTCGATCTCGGGCATCTCCTTGATGCACGGTGCGCACCAGGTGGCCCAGAAGTTGATGAACAGCGGCTTGCCGCGCAGACCGGCCATCGCGAGCTCGCCGCCTTCAGGGCGCTCGAACTTCATGGCCCACATCTCGGCCGGTGTCTCGGCGGTAGCCGACTGACGGTGCTGGCGCCATGCCAGTGTCGCGCCGGCGATCGCGGCGCCGCCGCCCAGGGTGGCGGCCAGCAAGTGGCGGCGTCGCAGGCTCATCGTCAGCTCACCGTTTCGGTTTGCAGCAGGCGGCGCAACGCCGTCACGTCGCCCCGCCAGCTGCGACCCTGGGCATCCGGCTTCAGCGCTCCGCGCAGGTCATCGTGGTCCTGCACGGTCAGGTGCAGGGTCACCACTTCGCCCAGGTCTGCGCTGCGCAGGCCCAGGCTCAGCACCGGATGCTCACCACCGCGGCCGTCGGGGCGCGCCGCGCTGTCGTAGTCGACGCCCCGGTTGATGAGCTCGATTTCCAGCGCCTTCGGGTCGTCGCAGAACAGGTCCAGATGGATCGCGGATTGCCGGGTCGCCGTGCCGCGCCAGACGGCTCCGCTCAGGTGCGGTCTGAAATCGGCCAGCCGCTCCATCCATTGCAGCGCCAGCGCGCGCAAGGCGGCCAGCTCGCGCGGCTGCGTGTCCGCGCAGAACAGCTGCAGGTAGCTGCGCACCTCGTCTTCCACGGCCTCGTTGCTCGGCAACTCGGCTGCCCGCACGCTGTGCCGGCCCAGCGCCCGCGCCGCCTTGCGCTTGGCCTGGCCGTATTCCATGCCGTCCTCGACCACCAGGCGGGCGGCGGCGGCGGCAATGTCGGCGGCAAGCGTCGGGTTCATCGGCGAATTGTAGGAAGTGCAGTGGATCCGTGCGCCGTCGCCCCGCTGCCGGCCACGGGCATTGCAGGGTCCATCACGGCAGGTCGACCGCGGACATCCGGGCCGCGATGACGCCAGCCCGCCCGGTGACATAGGCCGAGCCGGGGTTCTTCTCGAAGCGCTTGGGCGCCGGCAGCATCACTGCAAGCCGGGCCGCGCTGTAGGCGTCCAGACGCTGGGCGTCGACATGGAAGTAGTAGCGTGCCGCGGCCTGTGCGCCGAACAGGCCCTCGCCCCACTCCACGCTGTTGAGGTAGAGGGTCAGGATGCGCTGCTTCGACAGCAGGGTCTCGAGCGCGAGCGTCAGCACCAGTTCCTGCGCCTTGCGCGGCAAGGTCCGTTCACCGGAGAGGAACAGGTTCTTGGCCAGCTGCTGGCTGATGGTGGAACCGCCCACCAGTTTCGGCGGGCGCGCGGCAGCCTTCGGGCTGACCGCCGTGCGCCGTTCGGCGCGCGCCTGGTTGCGCTGGTTCTTGTCCCAGGCCTTCTCGATCGCGTCCCATTCGACACCACCGTGCTCGGTGAAGCCTGCGTCCTCGCTGGCGATCACGGCGCGCTTCAGATTCTCGGACAGGCGATCGTCGTCCACCCACTGCTGGGCCCAGCGGATCTGCCCGTGTTCGCGCAGCAGTCGCCAGGCTTCGCTGCGCTGGAACGTCGTCGATTGCGGGTCGACCACGATCATCAGCGCGATGCGGAGCAGGAAATACAGCTGGAGTGCCAGCGTGCACAGCAGCAGCAGCGCCAGCGGGCGCCACAGGGCCCGACCCAGCCCGCCCGCCTTCATGGGGCGGACTGGCCAAGCTTCGCACGCAGCGCAGCCAGTGCCGCGGCGGCGTCCGGCCGCACGCCGCGCCAGACGAAGAAGGCCTCGGCCGCCTGCTCGACCAGCATGCCCAGGCCGTCGCGACCGCGCGCCCCATGCGCTTCGGCCCAGTGCAGGAAGGGCTGGGCTGCCGGACCGTACATCATGTCCAGCGCCAGCGCACCGGGTGCCAGCACCGCCGGCGTGACCGGCACCGGGGCGCCCGCCAGGCTGCTGGCGCTGCTGTTGAGCACCACGTCGTAGCCGGCGCCGCAATCCACCAGGCCGGTGGCCTGCAGCGTCACGCCGCATGCGTCTGCGCGCGCCCGGTGGCGCTGCACCAGCGCCGCCGCCCGCTCAGGCGTCCGGTTGGCCACCGAGACGAGTTGCGGCCGGGCGTCGATCAACGGCCCCAGCACGCCCGAGGCCGCACCACCGGCGCCGATCAGCAGCACGCGCCGGCCGGCCAGCGGCGTGGCGGCGCCCCCTTGCACGTCGCGCACCAGCCCGATGCCATCGGTGTTGTCGGCGAACCAGCCGTCGGCGTCGAAACGCAGCACGTTGGCGGCTTGCGCCAGCGCTGCACGCTGGCTGGTCCGCTGCGCCAGCGGAATGGCCTGGAACTTGAACGGCACCGTGATGTTGCAGCCCCCGACTCGGCCCAGGCCGCGCGCTGCATCGGCGCTGGCGATGAAGGCGCGCACCGTGGCCTCGAATCCGTCGAGCGGGCATTCGACGCGACCGTACTCGATGCGCTCACCGGTCTGGCGCGCGAACTCGGCATGGATGAAAGGCGACTGGCTGTGCGCCACCGGGTTGCCGAGAACGGCATAGCGATCGGGCAGGGACATCGGGGTGGCAGCGCTCATCGCGGCGCCGTGCTCAGGGTGGTTTCGAGCCCGTCCTCGCGCGTGAAGCGGAAGCGGGAGGTGATGACGATCTGGTCGGCTTGCTGCCGCATCGCGTGGCTGAACGGCCCGTAGGGTGCGGCCGCCTGCACGATGGCGACCGCCCGCTTGTCCAACTGGCGGTTGCCCGAGCCCCGCACGACCTCGGCTTCGACGACGCGACCGCGCGCGTCGACGGTGACGTTCATGGTCAGCTCGCCGTAGAGCTTGCGGCCGCGGTATTCGGGGAAGTCCCGCGTGCCGCGCTCCTCGATCTTGCGGCGCAGCAGGTCGTAGTACAGCGCGTAGACCTCTTCGCGCGTGGCCGGACTGATGTAGCGCTTCTTGGGCCGCGCGTTCTCTTCGTTGATGCGCTTCTCGATCTCGGCCAGCAGCTTGAGCAATTGGCGCCGGCGCTCTTCCTGGTCGCGCTCGCGCGGGTTGCCGTTGTCGCGCTTGGGGTCCGGCGGCGGCAGCAGCGCGACCTCGCGTCGTACCTGGGCCAGCAGTTGCTGCTGCTGGTCCATCAGGGTATCGACCCGGCGCCGCGCGTCGTCGCTGGCATCACCGATCTCGGCCTGCGCGGTGGCCGGCAGCGGCGAGGTGGCACGGCCTTCCGCCGTGTCGCCACCGCCGGCGAGCGAGGCCTGCGCGATGGCCTGTGCCTTGCCGGGGGCCTCGTCGGAGCGCGCATTGACCAGCGTCACTTCCAGCGGCGTCTCGCTGAAGATGCGCTTGAAACCCTCGGGGTCGATGAAGCGCAGCCCCAGCAGCGCGGCATGCACCGCGACCGAGAACAGCAGCGCAGCCTGCAGCGTGCTCAGCCGGGTGAGCCGACGCCACATGGGGCTTCAGGCCGCGGCGGCTGCGGCGTCGCCGCCTGCTGCGGCTCCGCCGGCGCCTTCCGCGCTCGACTCGGCATCGGCCAGGTCGATCGCCAGCGACAGCGGCGCCGCGGTGTCGGCCTCGTCCTCGCCTTCTTCGTCGGCGGCAGCGGCGGCGGCCTCATCGTCGAGCCGTGCGGCCAGCGTGGCATGCAGCTCCAGGGTCAGCAGGTCAAAGCCGGTCAGGCGCACGCGCACGTGCGTGCCGCGCGGCAGGCTGTCGCAGCCCAGCGCCTTGAACACCAGCGGCAGCGTATCGGCGCGCACCAGGCCGTCCTTGAGCACCGCGCCCGTCAGTTCGGTGACCCCGTTCTGCTCCAGCCAGCGCAGGGCCCAGAAGCGTTCGATCGCATGCTGGAAGTCGTTGTAGGCCGAGTACGCCGCGTCGAAGGACGAGATCACCGAGAACAGCGTCGCGTCCTTGGGCTTGAAGGGCGCCGCCAGTGCGGCCGTGCGGCCATGGCGGGCTGCGGCGATGATCTGCCACTGATTCACCAGGTCGACGTAGCGCCGCAGTGGCGAGGTGGCCCAGGTGTATTGCGCCACGCCCATGCCGGCATGCGGCGCCGGCTTGATGCCCATGCGCACCTTGATGCCCGGCGCCAGGCTGGCCTGGCTGCGGTAGATGCCGGGCACGCCGCTTTCGGCGAGCTGCCCGCCCCAGTGGCTGTTGGCCAGGATCATGGCCTCGGAGACGATCAGGTCCAGCGGCGCGCCGCGGCGGCGCTCGGTGATGCGCACGGTTTCGCTGCCGTCGGGTTCGGCCGCGTTGCCATCGAGGCGGAAGTTGTAGTCCGGCCGGTTGAAGTTCTCGGGCTTGCCGCGCACCACTTCGCGCTGTGCCTTCAGGTGCCGCGCGGGCCGGAAGGGGAAGGCGAGTTCCTGCGCGAACGGGTACTCGGCCACGGCCTCGCCGGTGAGCGCGGCTTCGGTCACCACCTCGTCAAG
>CAZXLI010000356.1:0-6308 GCA_964641795.1 uncultured Bordetella sp.
GCTGGTCGACTGGCTGCCCTGGAACCACACCTTCGGCGGCAACCACAACGTCGGCCTGGTGCTCTACAACGGCGGCACGCTGTACATCGACGAGGGCAAGCCCACGCCCAAGGGCATTGCGCAGACGCTGCGCAACCTGCGCGAGATCTCGCCGACGGTCTACTTCAACGTGCCCAAGGGCTTCGAGGAGATCGCCGCGGCGATGGACACCGACACGCAGCTGCGCGACACGCTGTTCAAGCGCGTGCAGGCCTTCATGTTCGCCGGCGCCGGCCTGTCGCAGCCGGTGTGGGACAAGCTCGACGCGCATGGCGAGGCCGCGATCGGCGAGCGCGTGCGCATCCTCACCGGCCTGGGCATGACCGAGACGGCACCGTCGTGCACCTTCGCGGTGGGCACCGACGTTCGCTCGGGCCACATCGGCCTGCCGGTGCCGGGCGTCGAGGTCAAACTCGTGAAAGACGCGTCCACCGGCGACAAGACCGAGATCCGCTTCCGCGGCCCGAACGTGATGCCGGGCTACTGGCGCGCGCCGGAGCAGACGCGCGAGGCCTTCGACGACGAAGGCTTCTACCGCACCGGCGATGCGGTGCGCTGGATCGACGACACGAACCCGCAGCGCGGCCTGCTGTTCGACGGCCGCACCGCCGAGGACTTCAAGCTCTCGACCGGCACCTTCGTCAGCGTCGGCCCGATGCGCGCGAAGATCATCCAGGCCGGCGACCCCTGCGTGCAGGATGCCGTGCTGACCGGCATCAACCGCGACGAACTCGGCGCGCTGATCATCCCGCGGCCGGACGAGTGCCGCCGCCTGGCCGGCCTGCCCGACAGCACGCCGCTGCCCGAGGTGCTGCACCACCCGGCGGTGCGCGCGTTCTTCCAGGCGCTGGCCGACAAGCTGTGGCGCGAGGCCACCGGCAGCGCCAGCCGCGTGGCGCGCCTGCATGTGCTGGCCGAGCCGCCGTCGATCGACAAGGGCGAGGTCACCGACAAGGGCTCGATCAACCAGCGCGCGGTGCTGACGCATCGGGCCGCCCTGGTCGAAGCGCTGTACGACGGGCAGGTCGCGGACCCGTTCCTGATCCTGCCGAACAAGGCCTGAACGCAAGAGGTGAATGATGGAGATTCGTGGACAGAGCGCGATCGTGACCGGCGGCGGTTCGGGCCTTGGCGAGGCGGTGGCGCGTGAACTGGCGCGCCAGGGCGCGAAGGTCGCGGTGCTCGATGTCAATGCCGAAGGCGCGCAGCGCGTCGCGGCCGAGATCGGCGGCATCGCCTGCCGCTGCGACATCACGCAGACCGAGCAGGTCACCGCGGCGCTGGATGCTGCACAGGCCGCGCATGGCGTGCCGCGCATCGTGATGAACATCGCCGGCATCGGCACCGCCAAGCGCGTGATCGGCAAGGACGGCTCGCCCGCGCCGCTGGAAGACTTCGAGCGCGTGGTGCGCATCAACCTGATCGGCACCTACAACGTCATCCGCCTCGCGGCCGCGCGCATCGCCACGCTGCCGGCGCTGGACGACAACGAGCGCGGCGTGATGCTGTGCACCGCCTCGGTGGCGGCCTTCGACGGCCAGGTCGGCCAGGAGGCCTACTCGGCCAGCAAGGGCGGCATCGTCGGCATGACGCTGCCGATGGCGCGCGACCTCGCGCAATGGGGCGTGCGCGTGGTCACCGTCGCACCGGGCCTGTTACTGACACCGCTGATGCACCAGCTGCCGCCCGAGGTGCAGCAGTCGCTGGCCGCGTCGATCCCGTTCCCGAAGCGGCTGGGCAAGCCCGAGGAGTTCGCTTCGCTGGCTGCGCATGTGGTCACCAACACGCATCTGAACGGCGAAGTGATCCGCCTCGACGGCGCGCTGCGCATGGCGCCACGCTGAACGGCCAGAGGCGAGCCGACATGGGCAAGGTTCATGTTCACCGTGTGGAAGTCTGCTTCGGCGACTGCGATCCCGCGGGCATCGTGTTCTTCCCGAACTTCTCGAAGTGGATGGACACCGCGTCGCTGGCTTTCTTCATGGCCTGCGGCGTGCCGCCGTGGCGCGAACTGGCCAAGACGCGCGGCATCATCGGCACGCCGCTGCTCGAGATCCACACCCGGTTCATGAAGCCGGCCACCTATGGCGAGACGATCGAGGTGCACACCAGCGTGGAGGAATGGGCCGTCAAGACCTTCCGCCACCGCCATGTGGTGCGGCGCGGAAGCGACGTCCTCTGTGAAGGTACCGAGGTGCGTGCCTTCTGTGTGCGCGACACTGCGAACCCCGACCGCATCAAGGCCATTCCAATTCCCGAGGACATCAAGGCGCTGTGCCTGTGATGTCACCATTCCCCGAAGGCTAGGAGACTTGCGATGAAACTGATCAAGACACTGATCGCGGCCGGCACCGCACTGCTGGCCACGCTGCCGGCCTGGGCCGACATCACGGTGGGCGTGAGCCTGCCGCTCACCGGCCCGGCCTCCGGCCTGGGCATCCCGATGCAGAACCAGTTCAAGCTCTGGCCGCAGACGATTGCCGGCCAGAAGCTGAACCTGATCGTGCTGGACGACGCCACCGATCCGACCAAGGGCGTGCAGAACGCGCGCCGCTTCGTCACCGAGGACAAGGTGGACATCATCATCGGCTCGGCCGCCACGCCGGTGGCCATCCCGATGGCCGACGTGGCGGCCGAATCGGGCACCGTGCAACTGGCCGCCTCGCCGGCCGGCCTGCCGCCGGGCAAGGACGCCTGGACCTTCCGCCTGCCGCAATCGAACACGGTGATGGCCTTCGCGATGTTGAACACGATGCGCAAGCTCAACGTCAAGACCGTCGGATTCCTGGGCTACACCGACGCCTATGGCGAGCAGTGGTTGAAGGAGTTCACGCCGCTGGCCGAGAAGAGCGGCATCAAGATCGTCGCCACCGAGCGCTTCGCGCGCAGCGACACCAGCGTCACCGCGCAGGCGCTGAAGCTGGTGGCCGCCAACCCCGATGCGATGCTGATCGTGGCCTCGGGCTCCGGCGCCGCGATGCCGCAGAAGGCCATCGTCGAGCGCGGCTACAAGGGCAAGGTGTTCCAGACCCATGCCGCCGCCACGCGCGACCTGATGCGCATTGGCGGCAAGGATGTCGAAGGCACCTACGTGGTCTCGGGTCCGGCGGTGGTGGGCGAACTGCTGCCCGAGAGCCACCCGTCCAAGCCGGTGGCGATCGACTTCGTCACCAAGTACGAGAAGGCCTACGGCCCGGGCTCGCGTAACCAGTTCGCCGGCCATGCGTATGACGCGCTGCTCGTGCTGGAAAAGGTCGTCCCGGTGGCCATGAAGACCGCCAAGCCCGGCACCAAGGAGTTCCGCGCCGCACTGCGCGACGCGATCGAGAACATGGGCCGCACGGTGTTCTCGCACGGCATCATGAACTGGACCAAGGACGACCACTGGGGCTACACCAACAAGACGGGTGTGGTGCTGAAGGTCGTCAACGGCGACTGGGCGTACGAAGACTGAGTCCGGACGCGCAGGCCCCGGGCAAGGGGCTGCGCGCTTGGGCGTTGGGTTGGCCGCGATACCAGCGGCCAGGCTCTAACCAACAATAGCAGCGGCCACGATGGACCTCTCAATCGCCAGCATCCTGGCACTCGATGGTGCGACCAACGGCGCGATCTATGCGCTGCTGGCGCTGGCCACGGTGCTGGTGTTCGCCGTCACCCGGGTGATCTTCATCCCGCAGGGCGAGTTCGTCGCCTTCGGGGCGCTGACGCTGGCGGTGTTCCAACTGGGCAAGGTGCCGGGCACGGTGTGGTTCCTGTTGGTGCTGGCCGCGGCCGCCGCGGTGGCCGACGTGGTGCAGGGCCTGCAGCAGCACCAGTCGATGTCCCGCATCGGCCGACGGGTGCTGCGCACGCTGGCCTACCCGGTGGCGATCTCGTTGCTGTGCATCTGGGCCGCGCCGAAGAACTATCCGCTGCTGGTGCAGGCGCTGCTGACGCTGGCGCTGGTCACGCCCTTCGGCCCGCTGATCTATCGCCTGGCCTATGAATCGCTGGCCGATGCCACCGTGCTGGTGCTGCTGATCGTCTCGGTGGGCGTGCATTTCGCGCTCACCGGCCTCGGGCTGTTCTTCTTCGGCGCCGAGGGCTACCGCAACCCGAGCTTCTGGGACGCGCGCTTCACCGCCGGGCCGCTCACCTTCAGCGGGCAGACGCTGATCATCTTCCTCGCGTCGATCGCGCTGATCGTCGCGCTGTGGCTGTTCTTCGAGCGCTCGCTGTACGGCAAGGCGCTGCGGGCCACGGCCGTGAACCGGCTCGGCGCGCGGCTGATGGGCATCTCGTCGGATTCGGCGGGACGCCTCACCTTCACGATGGCCGCCTTCATCGGCGCGCTGTCGGGCCTGCTGATCGGCCCGACCACGACCGTGTTCTACGACTCGGGCTTCCTGATCGGCCTGAAGGGCTTCGTCGCCGCGGTGTTCGCCGGGCTGTCGAGCTATCCGCAGGCCTTGATCGGTGCGCTGTGCGTCGGGCTGCTGGAAAGCTTTGGTTCCTTCTGGGCCAGCGCGTTCAAGGAGGTGATCGTGTTCAGCTCGATCATCCCGGTGCTGCTGTGGCGATCGCTGCGCGATCCGCACGGCGAAGAACACTGACAACAACCAGCACAAATGCCTGCCATGCAGCGACTCGCCTTTCCCCTGTTCGCCGCGCTGATGCTGGTGGCCGTGCCGCTGCTGCCGCTGCCGGACTTCTGGATCACGCAGCTCAACTACATCGGCCTGTATGCGCTGGTGGCGCTGGGCCTGGTGCTGCTCACCGGCGTGGCCGGGCTCACCTCGTTCGGCCAGGCGGCCTTCGTCGGCGTCGGCGCCTACACCGCCGCCTTTCTGTCGGTGAAGCTGCCCGAAGTGGCGCCGGCGCTGGCCGGCGGGCTGCTGCAGTCGCCCTGGGTCACGCTGGTGCTGGGCGTGGTGCTGTGCGTGGCCGTCGCGCTGGTGCTGGGCGCGATCACGCTGCGCATGTCCGGCCACTACCTGCCGCTGGCCACCATCGCCTGGGGGCTGACGATCTACTACACCATGTCGAACATGGAGTTCCTCGGCAAGTACGACGGCATCCTGGGCGTGCCGCCGATCACGCTGGCGGGCTTCAACCTCGGCAGCGGGCGCGGCATCTACGTGCTGATCTGGCTGTTCGCCCTGCTGGCGGCGCTGGCCGTCACGCACCTGCTCGATTCGCGTCCCGGCCGCGCGATCCGCGCGCTGAAGACCGGCACCACGATGGCCGAGGCGATGGGCATCTCCACCTTCCGCTACAAGGTGCTGGTGTTCGTGCTGGCCGCGGTGCTGGCGGCCGTCTCGGGCTGGTTGTTTGCGCACTTCCAGCGCACGGTCAACCCCTCGCCGTTCGGGCTGCACCGCGGCATCGAGTACCTGTTCATCGCGGTGCTGGGCGGCGTGGGCCACGTCTGGGGCGCCTTCCTCGGCGCCGCGGTGGTCAAGGTCATCGAAGACCAGCTCCAGGTGCTGTTGCCCAAACTGATCGGCACCAGCGGTAATTTCGAGATCATCGTGTTCGGCCTGGTGCTGGTGGCCGTGCTGAAGTACGTGCCGGACGGGCTGTGGACCTTCGTCACCCGCTGGCTGCCGCAGCGCCAGCGCGTGCGCGACTGGGGCGATGCGCCGCGCCTGCCGCCGCGCGCCAAGCCGGCCGGCGGCGAGCTGATGCTCGACGTGGCCGCGGTGCGCAAGACTTTTGGCGGGCTGGTGGCCGTCAACGACGTGAGCTTCCAGATCAAGAGCGGCGACATCGTCGGCCTGATCGGCCCCAACGGCGCCGGCAAGTCCACCACCTTCAACCTGATCACCGGCGTGCTCGAGCTGACCTCGGGCGAGGTGCGTTTCCGTGGCGAGCGCATCGACGGCAGGCCTTCGCGCGAGATCGCGCGGCGCGGCATCTCGCGCACCTTCCAGCACGTGAAGATGATTCCGGAGATGACGGTGCTGGAGAACGTGGCGCTCGGTGGCTACCTGCGCACCCGTTCGGGCACGCTGCGCGCGATGCTGCGGCTCGACCGTGCGGAGGAGAAGCGCCTGTTCGCCGAGGCCGAGGCGCAGCTGCAGCGCATCGGCATGGCCGACAAGATGCACGAGCTGGCCGGCAACCTGGCGCTGGGCCCGCAGCGCCTGATGGAAATTGCCCGTGCGTTGTGCACCGACCCCGCGCTGCTGCTGCTGGACGAGCCCGCCGCCGGCCTGCGCCACAAGGAAAAGCAGGCGCTGGCCGATGTGCTGCGCCAGCTGAAGGCCGAAGGCATGAGCATCCTGCTG
>CAZXLI010000357.1:0-6292 GCA_964641795.1 uncultured Bordetella sp.
AGCGCATTGAACAGGGTGGACTTGCCGACGTTCGGCAGCCCGACGATGCCGCATTTGAGGCTCATGGAAGACTTTCTGGCGCTGGCCGGGCAGATGTGCGCGGCCAAAGTGCGCAAGTTTATGCGGCAGGCGAGGGGGCTTTGCCCCAGCTTCCTACAATCGGCGCATGGAAACGGTCGATGTCTGCATCCGCGGCAGCGGAGCGGTGGCGTTCAGCCTGGGGCTGGCGCTGTCGCGCCAGGGCCTGGATGTGGCACTGCCCGCCGTGCCGCCGCTGCCAGCAACGGGCGACCTGCGGGCCTATGCGCTGAATGCGGCTTCGCGCCAGCTGCTGGCCGAGTTGAAGGTGTGGGACGCGTTGCCGGCCGACGCGGTCACCCCGGTGTACGACATGCACATCGAGGGCGACGCTGCCGGCGGCGCGATCGACTTCTCGGCCTGGCGCCAGCAGGTCGAGGCGCTGGCCTGGATCGTCGACGCGGCAGAGCTGGAAGCGGCGCTGCGCACCGCCGCCCGGTTCGCGCCGCACCTGAGGCTGGGCTGTGGCGAGGTGAAGGCCGCGCTGACCGTGCTGGCCGAGGGCAAGGAATCGGCGGCGCGCGCGCAGCTCGGGGTGGGCTTCGAGCGCCATGCCTACGAGCAAACGGCGCTCGCCGCCCGCCTGACCAGCACGAAGCCGCATGGCGGCCTGGCGCGCCAGTGGTTCAAGTCCCCGGACGTGCTGGCACTGCTGCCGATGGATCGGCCGCAACCGGGCCATGGCCTGGCCCTGGTGTGGTCCTTGCCCACGGCGCGTGCCGAGGCGCTGCGCCAGGCCGGCCCGGCGGAATTCGAGCAGGCCCTCAACGAGGCCACCGGCGGCGCGGCGGGCCACCTGTCGCTGGCCAGCGAGCGCGGCAGCTGGCCGCTGGCCATCGCGCGGGCGGACCGGCTCTGCGGCCCCGGCTGGGTGCTGGCGGGCGATGCGGCGCATGTGGTGCATCCGCTGGCCGGCCAGGGCCTGAACCTGGGGCTGGCCGATGCGGCGGCGTTGGCCCGGGTGCTGCGCGAGCGGGAGGCCTGGCGTGGCCTGGGCGACGAACTGCTGCTGCGGCGCTATGTGCGACTGCGCGCAGGCCCGACGCGCGCGATGGCCGGCCTCACCGACGGATTGCTGCACCTTTTTGCGACCGACCAGCCGGCGCTGCGGGAACTCCGCAACCGCGGCATGACTCTGCTCAACCACTTGGCGCCGATCAAGCGCCTGCTCACTGCCAGGGCGCTGGACGCCTGAAGGGACTTCCCGATGACCTCGATGACGATGCTGCGCCGTGGCGCTCTGGCCTGTGCCCTGATCGCTGGTGCTTCGGCGTGGGCCGATGAAGCCGCGATCCGCAAGAACCTGACCGAGCGGCTGCCCAACCTGCCGAAGATCGACGAGGTCAGCAAGTCGCCGATCCCGGGCCTGTACGAGGTGCGTTTCGGCGGCGCCGAGATCGTCTACACCGACGAGCAGGGCAGCTACCTGATCCAGGGCTCGATGATCGACACCAAGACCCGAACCGACCTGACCCAGGCCCGCATCGACAAGCTCACGCAGATCGACTTCGCCTCGCTGCCGCTGAAGGACGCGATGCTGATCAAGCAAGGCACCGGCGCCCGCAAGCTCGTGGTGTTCGCCGATCCGAACTGCGGCTACTGCAAGCGCATCGAGCGCGATTTGCTGACGCTGAAGGACGTATCGATCTACACCTTCCTGTATCCCATCCTCGGGCCGGATTCGAACGTCAAGTCGCGCGACATCTGGTGCTCGAAGGACGCCGCGAAGGCCTGGCGTTCGTGGATGGTCGATGGCGTGACGCCGCCCAAGGCGATGGGCGAGTGCGACGTGGCGGCGCTGGACCGCAACGTCAAGCTGGGGCAGAAGCACCGCGTGCAAGGCACCCCGGCCGTGGTGTTCGAAGACGGCTCGCGGGCGCCCGGCGCGCTGCCGGCTGCGCAGATCGAGGCACGCATCGTCGCCGCGGCCAAGAAGGGTTGAGCGCCGACCTCGCGCCGACGGGCTGCGGTGACAATGGGGGCACGATGAGTGCCCCCGCTGCTTTCGAGAATCCGCTGCCGCTGAGCGCCCGCCGCGTGGCCTATGCCGGCCTGCTGCCCTTCGTGCTGGGCGCGCTGCTGGTGTGGCTGGTCAATGACACTGCTCATCCGTACGTGACGCTGGCACTGTCGGCCTATGCGGCGATCGTCGTGTCGTTTCTCGGTGGCATCCACTGGGGCGTGGGCTTTGCCCAGCCGGATCCTCCGGCCTCGCTGTTCCTCTGGGGCGTGCTGCCGGCGCTGCTGGCCTGGGTGGCGGTGATGATGCCGCCCAATGCCGGGCTGGCGCTCAACGGTGCGCTGCTCGTGCTGTGCTACCTGATCGACCGCAAGGTCTACCCGGCGCAGGGCCTGGCGCGCTGGCTCACGCTGCGCTTCCGCCTGTCGGCCGTGGCCGCCCTCAGCTGCTTCCTCGGTGCCGCGGGCACCTGAGCGACGGTGTGCTCACCATGATCACCTACCGCGTCGACATTGCCGATCCGCACAGCCACCACTACCGCGTGACGCTGACGCTGCCGCAGCCCGCAGCCGAGCAGATGCTGTCGCTGCCGGTGTGGATTCCGGGCAGCTACATGGTGCGCGAGTTCGGCCGCCACCTGTCGCAGCTGGAAGCTCGCCAGGGACAGCGTCCGGTGGCGCTGGCGCAACTGGACAAGACGCGCTGGCTGGCGCGCTGCAGCGGTCGTGCGGCACTCACGGTCAGCTACCGGGTCTATGCCTTCGACACCTCGGTGCGCACGGCTTTCCTCGATGCCCGACGCGGCTTCTTCAACGGCACCAGCCTGTTCCTGCGCGCCGAGGGGCACGAGGCCGAGCCCCACCGGGTCACGCTCGGGCAGTTGCCCGCCGGCTGGCAGGCGGCCACCGGCATGCGCGCGGCCGGATCCCGCAGCTACGAGGCGGCCGACTACGACGAGCTGGTCGACCACCCGTTCGAGCTCGGCACCTTCTGGCGTGGCCGCTTCGAGGCCGGTGGCGTGCCGCACGAATTCGTCGTCGCCGGCGCCTGGCCCGGCTTCGACGGCCAGCGCCTGCTCGACGACACGCGCCGCATCTGCGAACAGCAGATCCGCTTCTGGCACGCCGCTTCGCACAGCAGGCCGCCGTTCGAGCGCTACGTGTTCATGCTCAACGCGGTGGACGAAGGCTATGGCGGCCTCGAGCACCGCGCCAGCACCGCGCTGATCAGCACCCGGCGCGACCTGCCGCGCAAGGCCATGGAAGGGGTGAGTGACGGCTACGTCACGCTGCTGGGCCTGATCAGCCACGAGTACTTCCACACCTGGAACGTCAAGCGCCTCAAGCCCGCTGAATTTGCGCGTTATGACTACACGCAGGAGAACTACACCCGGCTGCTGTGGTTCTTCGAGGGCCTCACGTCGTACTACGACGACCTGCTGCTGCTGCGCGCCGGCCTGATCGATGCCAGCCGCTACCTGAAACTGCTGGCCAAGGCCATCAACGCGGTGGCGGCCACGCCGGGGCGCCAGGTGCAGAGCGTCGCCGAAGCCAGCTTCGACGCCTGGGTCAAGTACTACCGGGCCGACGAGAACACGCCCAATGCCACCGTGAGCTACTACCTGAAGGGCTCGCTGGTGGGCCTGGCGTTGGACCTGCGCCTGCGCGAGCACGGCGCGTCGCTCGACGACGTGATGCGTGCGTTGTGGCAGCGGAGCGGCGGCGGTCCGATCAGCGAGGCTGACATCGCCGAGGTGCTGCGCGAGCAGGCCGGGCGCGACTTCAGCCCCGAGCTGCAAGCCTGGGTGCATGGCACGGCCGAACTGCCGCTGGCCGAACTGCTGGAGACCGTGGGTGTGCAGCAGCGCACCGAGCGCAACGGCTGGGCCGCGTCGCTGGGCTTGCGCCTGTCCGAAGGGCCGGTCACCGGCGTGCAGGTCAAGCAGGTGCTGGCCGGCAGCGCGGCCATGCAGGCCGGCTTGTCGGCCGGCGATGAGCTGCTGGCGATCGACGGCTGGCGGCTGCGACGCTTCGACGATGCGTTGAACTGGATCGAGCGCGGCAAGCCTTTCGAGCTGACGCTGGTGCGCGACCAGCGGCTGATGAACCTGCGGGTCGTGCCGCAAGCCGACACAGCGCTGGCGCAAACCGTCGTGCTGTCGCTGGTGGACAAACCGACCAAGCCGGTGATGGCGCGCCGCCGCGCCTGGCTCGATGGCTGAACTGGCGCTGGCGGGCGCCCCGGGCCGTGGGCCCGGCCATCCGCTGCTGCGCCGGCCTTCGGGCTGGGTGGTGCTGGCGCTGATCGTTGGGGTGCACCTGCTGGTGGCCGACGAGTTGCTGAGCGATCGCTTTGGCTGGGGCATGGGCGAGAAGGCGCCCGCCCGCATCGAAGTGGCCTTCGTGCGCGAGCTGCAACAGGCGGCGCCGGTGCCCGTGGCCGCACCTGTGCCCAAGGCCGAGCGCGCTTTGCCTGGCGTGGCCCCGGCGCCTGCAGAGCCGGCATCCGCGCCGCGCCGCGCCGAGGTGGCGCCCCCACCACCGCCGCCGCCCGAGCCCTTGGTCCTTCCCCCGCCGCCACCGCCCGTCATCGTCGATGCGACGCCGACACCGAAGCCGGTGCCCACCCCCGAGCCCGCGCCACCGCCGGTCGAGCCGCCGGCGCGGCTCGCCGAGCTGCCCAAGGCCGAGTTGCCGGCCTCCGTGGCGTCAGCGCCGACGGCCGAGCCCTTCGAGTGGCCGCCGTCGACCCGCTTGACCTACACGCTCAATGGCTACTACCGCGGGCCCATCGAAGGCGGCAAGGCCCAGGTCGAATGGCTGCGCTCGGGCTCGCGCTACCAGGTGCGTCTGGAGGCCAGTGTCGGTCCGCTGTTCTCGCGCCAGGCGGCCAGTGACGGGGAGCTGGGTGAACGAGGCCTCTCGCCGCGCCGCTTCGACGGCGAGCAGAAGCAGCTGATGCGTTCGCCGCGCCGCTGGTCGCAGCAGTTCGGGCCTGAGCGCATCACGATGCCCGACGGGCGCGAGATCGACAGCGTGCCCGGCGTGCAGGACGAAGCCAGCCAGTTCGTGCAGCTCACCTGGCTGTTCACGACCCAGCCCACCTTGCTGCAGGTGGGCAAGACGGTCGAGCTGCCGCTGGTACTGAACCGCCGCTTCTACCGCTGGACCTACGAGGTCGACCAGCAGGAAACCCTGTACCTGCCCTTCGGCCCGGTGGCGACCTACCATGTCAAGGCCCGCCGGCAGGCCGAGCGCGGTGACCTGACCCCTGAGATGTGGTTCGCCCCCTCGCTGCAGTACCTGCCGGTGCGCATCCTGCTGCGGCAGGACGAATCCACCTTCATCGACCTGACCCTGAACAAGCCGCCGCTGCAGGCGGCCAAATGACCCCCCCTGAAGAGGCAACGCAGACATGGACTACGAACTGATCCTGGTCGACGCCCGTGGCGATGGCGAGCGCCGCACCGGCGTGATCACACTGAACCGGCCGAAGCAGCTGAATGCACTGAACAACCAGCTGATGGATGAACTCGGCCGCGCGCTGAAGGCCTTCGATGCCGACCCCGGCATCGGTTGCATGGTCATCACCGGCAACGAGAAGGCCTTCGCCGCCGGCGCCGACATCGGCGCGATGGCCGGCTACACCTTCGCCGACGTCTACCAGGGCGACTACATCACCCGCAACTGGGAAACCATTCGCAGCGTTCGCAAGCCGGTGATCGCCGCGGTGGCCGGCTTCGCGCTGGGCGGCGGCTGCGAGCTGGCGATGATGTGCGACATGATCATCGCGGCCGACAGCGCCAAGTTCGGCCAGCCCGAGATCAAGCTCGGCGTGATCCCCGGTGCCGGTGGCACCCAGCGCCTGCCGCGGGCGGTGGGCAAGGCCAAGGCGATGGACCTGGTGCTGACCGCCCGCATGATGGACGCCGCCGAGGCCGAGCGCAGCGGCCTGGTGTCACGCGTGGTGCCGGCGGCCGCGCTGATCGACGAGGCGCTCGGCGTGGCCGCCATCATCAACGGCTTCGGCGAAGCCAGCGTGCTGGCCGCCAAGGAATGCGTGAACCGCGCCTACGAAGGGGGCTTGAGCGACGGCGTGATGTACGAGCGCCGCATGTTCCACGCGCTGTTCGCCACCGAAGACCAGAAGGAAGGCATGGACGCCTTCGTCAACAAGCGCAAGCCGGTGTTCAAGCACCGGTGAACCTGGCCCACCCCCGGAGCGCCTGCGGCGCTGCCCCCTCGAGGGGGCCAC
>CAZXLI010000358.1:0-6287 GCA_964641795.1 uncultured Bordetella sp.
GATCACCGCGATGATGTCGCTGCTGCGGTGGCTGGCCTCAGCAATGCGCGTCATCGTCGCCACCCGGCCGGCGATGGGCTGGCCGCCGGCCAGCACGGCCTCGCGCGCCTTCGCCGCCACCAGCGCGGCCTGGCGCGATTTCTCGCTGCTGCCGCCCACCGTCAGGGCCATCTGCGCCATCGCCGAGGCGGTCTGCTGCAGGCTGGACGACGCACGCTCGGTGCGGCGCGAGAGATCGGCATTGCCCTGCGCGATCTCGCTGGAGCCCACCGCCACTTCGCGCGCCGCGCGGTGCACGTCCTCGATCACGCGGGTCAGGTGCTGCTGCATCTCGCCGATGGCCTGCAGCAGCGCGCCGATCTCGTCCTGGCGGCCGCTGTCCGCGGCCTGCGTCAGGTCGCCGTCGCGGATCGCACGGGCCAGCGCCATCGCCGTCGCGAGCGGACGCACGATCGAGCGGCCGATCAGCACCGCCGCGCCGATCGCCAGCAGCAGCGCCGCGGCGGCCAGCGCGGCCAGGCCCAGCACAAAGCGTTCGGCCTGGCGCTGGCCTTCGCTGGCGCGCGCCTGGGCCTGCTGGCGCACGGCCTCGCCCAGGTCCTGCAGCGCCTTTTCGTAGGCCGCCTGCACCGGGCGCAGTTCCACCAGCAGCGCGCGGCGCGCGTCGTCGGGGTTGCCGGCGTCCAGCGTCTTCAGATAACCCGCAATCGCCTCGGCAAAGCGGGTCTTGGCCTGTGTCACCGGGCCCATCAGCGTGGCCAGCTCGTCGCCGGCCAGCTCGGCCAGCCGCGCATGCTGCTGCTCGCTGCCGCCCAGGCTGGCGGCGATCAGCTCGCGCTGCCTGCGCAGGCCGCCCGCCGTTTCCAGCAGCAGCAGCTCGCGGCTGGCGCGGGCCACCAGGCCGGCATGGCGGTCCAGCGCATGGGCCAGTTCGACGCGGGCCAGGTCGTGCTCCGCGGTGGCCTGCAACTCCGCGGCGAGCTGGCGCGCCTGCACGATGGCATAGCCGCAGATCGCCGCCAGCAGCACGATCAACGCGCCGAAGGCCAGCGCCAGGCGGGCGCGGATACTGAATCTCGTCAGGGCATGCATGGGGTGGGTCCTCGCGATGGAATCGACTACCAGCGCGATTTCGGCCGGCCGCCCGCCCGGCCACAACCCGCCCCTGCACCGATGCGACGGCCCGGTCCGCAGCCCCGGTGCACGGCGCCGACAGCCACGCCCGCGCCACGACAGGGCCCGCAGCGCGCCGTGCACTGGATCACGCAAAGGCCCGTGGCCCTGCACCGCTTTCGATGCAGACCAATGACGCTGCCGCGACGGAATGAGCCGCCGACAGACGAGCTTCCGCGGCCGCCGCGATTGGCCGAACGTCACCCCCGGAGCCGAACACCCGGCGCTAACATCCCCGGCCATCGACGATCACGCGCGGCGTGCGGCCGCAGGAGCGATTCAGGTGGCGGGTTCGAGACGACCCAATCCGACAGGTGCCGAGCAGCCTTCGACGCTGCTCGACGGGGCCATGCCGCCGTTCGCGCTGCGCCTGGCCGGCCCGACCCAGCCCGATGCGCCGCCGCGCCCGCTCGACGGTCCGTCGTGGATCGACATCCTGCTGGCGCTGCCCGATGGTGCGAACGGCCGCATCGAGCGCTACCCGCGCCAGCTGCGCATCGCGCCCAACCGCGTGCCGGACAACGCGGCGCTGGCCACCGAGCAGCGCATCGAGGTCAACAGCCCGCAGCAGGCGCGCATGCTGACGCTGGAGCTGCTGGCCTACCCGGAAGCGATTGCCCGCCTGGTGGCGCTGCGCGACGGCGGCGACCCGCTGGACCTGGCCGAATGGCTGCAGGCGCAGCTGCTGGCCGGCGCGCTGCTGCTGTTCCTGCGGCCGATGCCCGAGCGTGGCGCGCAGCCGCCGAAGCGGCCGAAGGGCGACGGCCCGGCACCGCCGCCCAAGCCCGACGACACCACGCACTGGATCGAGGTGGTGCTGCTCGATGAACGCGGCAAGCCGGTGCCCAACCGCGCCTGCGAAATCATCACGCCGGACAAGTCGCGCCACACCGGCACCACCGACAAGAAGGGCCGGGTGCGGCTCGATGGCATTCCGCCCGGCCCCTGCCAGGTGTCGTTCCCCGAGCTGGACGACGAAGAGTGGAAGAAGGGCTGATGCGTGATGCGGCCGCCCTGCTGTTGCTCGCTGGCCTGGCCGGGACCCCGTGGTGCCAGGCGGCGTCCGGCGCGGTGTCTGCCGCACCGTCCGGCGCGAAAGGCGCGGCCGTGAGCGCTTCCACGCCGCAGGCCGACGGCCCGGCCCAGCGCCTGGCCGCGCAGGTGCTGGCGCTGAAGGAGCTGCCGTTGCCCGATGCCTGGTACCCGGCCAAGGGCGCGACGGTGGCCGAGCGCTTCGCCGCCACCTGGCGCGCGATGCCGGCCAGCGCCGACAAGCCCGCCTCGGTGGACGCACTGATAGCGCGTTATGACAACGGCGGCCACCCGTTCATCCACAGCGTGTGGTTCAACCGCCCGCTGCAGTGCGCGCTGTGCAATGAAGGCGGGGCCGATGGCTTCACCACCGTGGTGTCGGTGCGGGCCAACGTGGTCTTGACGCTCAGCGCCCGCGAGCTGCACGAGGCGCAGGCCCATGGCATCGCCTTCCCGGCCGACAAGCGCGCGACGCTCGAGCGCCTGCTCGCGGCGCCGGCCCGCCCCTGAATCCTAAGCATCCGCCCCGAGGCGCCCCGATGGCCACCGCCCCTCCGAAATCCATCACCTCGCCCACCGACCAGGAGCACAAGTTCACCGTGCTCGACCCGCAGTTCACGCTGAAGTGGAGCCGCGACTGGGTGATCCCGAAGAACGTGCTGCAGCCCGGCGACGTGGTGGCCGAGATGGTGGTCGACGCCACCATCCCGAAGAACAAGGCCAAGTCGCCGCTGCGCATGACCAAGGCCTGGAACGACAAGTCGGTCGAGAAGGTCGAGATCCCCGCGGTCTCGCTGAAGGCCGGCCAGGTGGTGCAGGCCGACGGCAAGCGCCCGCCGCAGCAGTTCACGCTCGAGAACGAGATCTACGACCCCTTCGACAAGCTGCGCTACGACTTCTACTGCTCGATCTCCGGCGTCGAGAAGAAGGCGCCGAAGTCGCTGCTGGTCAGGCGCTGGCATGTGCAGGCGCTGGACAACAGCGACAACAACCCGGCCAAGCCGAACAACATCTACCTGAGCTTCCGCCTCACCGAAGGCTCGAACTTCCGCGGTGCCTTCACCAGCGGCGACGACCTGGCGCACACCTGGACCTTCAACGCCAACAGCACCGGCTTCGCCGCTTTCGGCGAGAAGATGACGAACAGCTACACCTTCGTCTACACCGGCCATGGCGCGGTGATGTGCCGCACCTGCTTCAAGATGTGGGACGGCCTGCCCGCCAACCCGCTGACGCCGGCGCAGGTGGCCGCCGGCATTCCGCAGCCCACGGGCTCCGACGCCGAGTTCGGCCGCTGGACCTGCTGCTCCACCGTGGGCTGCAGCGGCAGCCCGCGCAGCACGCACTGCATCGGCGGCTGGCAGCCGGCCGGGTCGGCCTCGTTCATGGACGGCACGCACGTGGCCGACAGCGCGGTGTGCCCGACCACGCCGAAGTACCTGATGTTCTCGGTGTGCTGCGGCGGCGCCTTCGAGACCAGCCTGTACGACGCCTACATCGGCCGCGGCACCAAGTACGCGGTGGGCTTCAAGAAGTCCACCCGCTGCGACTGGGCCCGCGACTACGCCAAGAGCTTCTTCGACACCTGGGCCCAGACCCACAACTGCGACCCCGCCAAGATTCCCGACGTGTTCAGCGGCCTGCAGAGCACCTGGGAGACCAAGCTCGAGCCCAGCATCTTCGGCAAGTACTGGGGCCTGGGTTCGAAGGTGCGCAACCTCGGCCGCAAGCTGGCCGACCTGTTCTGATCCGTGAGCCATGGCTGACCTGACGATCGACCCCGCCCGCCGCGGGCAACTGGCCGCGCAGGCCACCCTGTTTGCCGAACGGCTGGGCGCCGCCGCTCTAGGCGAATCCGTGGTCGCCGAGCTGCTGCACCAGCAGCTGGGCTGGAGCCAGTTCCGCCTGGAGTGCAAGCACCACCTGCGCCTGCTGCAACGGGTGACCACCGTGGCCATCGTGCTCGACGCCGACGACCCCTCGCGCGTGCTCGGCTGGCTGGTGGACAAGCGCAAGAACGACAGTGCCGACCGGCGCCTGTCCGACGAGCAGCTGATCGCCCGGGCCCGCGCGCTGCCGCAGATCGGCCCCGACCTGCCGGTGATGAGCCTGCGCGCGCAGCCGCTGGACGCCACCCGCTCCTGCAGCGTGCTGCGCTTCGGCCAGGCCGACGATGTGCTGAGCCAGCGCGACGTGTGGCTCAACCACACCAAGGGCGACGTGATCTGCGTGCTGCCGATCCCGCAGGGCACGCCGGTGCCGCTGGACATCGGCCCCGGTGCCGGCGCCGCGGAGACCGCGCTGCGCGAATCGGCGCTGGCCCAGGCCTGGCAGCTGATGGAATCGGCCGTGGCCCCGCATGCCGATGCCGAGGCGATGGCGCTGCTGCGCGAGATCTTCCAGTTCCGGCCGGGCGACGCGGTGCGCGACGGCGCCGGCCGCGCGGTGCTGCAGTTCCCGCTGTGGCGCCAGTACTCCACCGTGGACGTGAGCCTCGCGCCGCACGACGGCCATCTGCAAAGCTGGTACTGCGAAGCGCTGCAGGCCGATGCGCCGCAGCAGCGCATCAGCGCCGCGCAGGCCACGCAGCTGGCGCAGCCCCACCTGCAGGCCGGTGCCGGGCTGGCCGGGCCGCAGGTGAGCTTCGGCGACATCGGCGGCGAGCAGAAGGCCACCGTGCACTGGTGGCACATGGAATCGGGCTTCAACATCGAAGGCGACCAGGCCACCGTGCTGCTCAACGCCAGCACCGGCGCGGTGTTCTCGATGGCCCGCAAGTGGCGCCCGATCGACCCGGCACTGCTGGCGCCGCCGCGCATCAGCGAGGCGCAGGCGCTGGCCGCGGCTGCCGCCGCGCATGGCGAGCCCACCGACGGCCCGGGCCGCATCATCGGCAAGAGCGTGATCGAGCTCGCCGACGAGGAGCGCGATCCCTACACGGTGCGCGACGTGCCGGTGTGGCGCGTGGGCTACCGCGAAGCCGGCGGCATGGGCTTCACCGAGCTGGCGGTGGATTGCCGCAGCGGCGAGGTGGTGCGGGTCACCGGCTGGTAGCGCGCCGCGCGGCCGTCACGGCCGCGCCGCATAGGCACGGTCGAAGATCGCCTCCAGCGTGGCGTCCACGCCGCGCAGCCGGTCGATCACCGACTTGGCCCAGTCGAAATACTCGCGCCGCCGCTCGAGCGACCAGTCCGGCGGCGGCGAGGCGGCCACGTCGCGCAGGTTGCTGATCTTGTCGGCCAGCTTCACGCGCTTGGCCTTGTCGCTGATGGTCGCGGCATGCTCCACCTGCAGGCGCTTGCGCTCGGCCTTGGTCAGGCGCTTGTCGTCGGTCACCTCCTGCACGATGCCGGCGATCTCGGGCCCGAAGGCGATCTCCAGTTCCTGGGCGGTGGTGGCCGTGTCCTCGATGGTGTCGTGCAGCAGCGCGGCGCAGAGGGTCGCGCCGTCGGTGATGCCGGCCTCGCCGGCCAGCACGCTGGCCAGCGTCAACGGATGGTTGATGTACGGCGAGGCTTCCTGGTCCTTGCGCCGCTGGTTGCGGTGCTTGTGGGCGGCAAACACGCTGGCACGCAGGATCAGCGCCAGGTCGGGCGCCGCGGCGCCGGCAGCAGGTGTTGCAGCTTCTGTCACGTCGGCCTCCTATCCGTGCAATCCCCAAGGGTAACGGGTTGGCTGCGGGTATCCGCTAACACCGAGCTGGCGCAAGTATTGCGTGCTCTCGGTACGGACCCTGATGGGCGCTTCGTGTCCAGGCGATAGCATGAAAAACGCCGGCCCACGAGGCCCCATCCCGCTGACCCCGTCTGGAGAACAAAGCATGCAAGAGAAGGAACTGCGCGCCCTGATCGAAGAAGTGCGCCAAGGGACGCTGCCGCGCCGCGGCTTCATCCAGCAGATGGTCGGCCTCGGCCTGACCGCGCCGATGGCCAGCATGCTGCTGATGCACCACGGCGTGGCCGCGACGACGGCCGCCGCGCCGGCCTACAAGCCCACCAAGCGCGGTGGCGGCGGCACGCTGAAGGCCCTGTGGTGGCAGGGCGCGACGCTGCTGCAGCCGCACTTCGCCAACGGCACCAAGG
>CAZXLI010000359.1:0-6281 GCA_964641795.1 uncultured Bordetella sp.
GGCTGCGCGCCCAGTAGATGTCGGTGCCGTCCTCGAAGATCACGTACACGAAGGAGGCGCCGAAGAAGGAGAAGCCGCGCACGACCCTGGACTTCGGCACCGCCAGCATCGCCGACGTCAGCGGGTAGGTCACCTGGTCCTCGACCACCTGCGGCGCCTGCCCGGGGTACTCGGTGTAGACGATCACCTGCACGTCCGACAGGTCGGGCAGCGCATCGAGCGGCGTCTTGAGCACCGCGACGACGCCGCCGATCACGATGAACAAGGTCGCGAGCAGAACCAGGAACAGGTTCCGGCTCGACCATTGGATGATTTTGTCGAGCATGATGTTCTCGTTTCAATGGCCGCTGTGAGACCCGGCCGAAGCCGACGCAGGAACGACCGGCATCGTTGGCGTGGCGGGCGCCGGCGCTGAAGCAGTTCCGGCCGGCGCGGTCGACCCGCCCTTGGGTGGGGCGCCGTGACTGTGTCCACCCATGCCGCCCACGGCGGACTTCAGGTTGCTCTCGGCGTCGATCAGGAAGTTGGCAGCCACGACCACCTGTTCGCCGTCGCGCACGCCCTTGATTACCTCGACGTAGTTTTCTCCCCGCGCACCCAGCTCGACCTCGCGCGGCTCGAAGCGCCCTTCCTTGACCTGCACGAGGACGATGCGCCGCTTTCCACTGTCGATGACCGCCGAGTCGGGCACCGTGAGCACCGGCGCCTTCGCGCCGACCTGCAGTTCAACCTGGGCGAACATCGCGGGCTTGAGCAATTGGCCGGGGTTGGCGAGTTCGACCCGGATCGGCACGCTGCGTGTCTCTGCCTTCAGCGTCGGATAGACGTAGGTGACCCGTCCGTCGAACACCTGGCCGGGGTAGGCAGTGACCTTGACGTTGGCCTTGGCCCCGGGCTTGATCAGCGCGATGTCCTGCTCGAACACGTCGCCGACCACCCAGACGGATGACAGGTCGGTGACCTGGTACAGCATTTCGCCGGGCATGAAGCGCATGCCTTGCAGCGCCTTCTTCTCGGTGACGATGCCGGACACCGGCGAACGGAAGGTGATGGTTCTTTGAGCCTGCCCGGTTCTCACCAGCGTGGCCAGTTGCTCGGCCGGCAAGTCCCAGTTGCGCAGTCGCGCGAGGCTCGAGTCGGCGAGCTGCCTCATGCCGCCGAGCGCCTCGACGCTGCCGTTCTCCATTGCCTTGACACCTTGCATGGCAACGGCGTATTCGCGCTGCGCTGAAACGAGCTCCGGGCTGTAGACCTCGAACAGGGCCTGGCCCTTGCCGACCGGCTGGCCGGTGACGTTGACATTCAGGCGTTCGACGTAGCCCTCGAACTTCGGCGAGATCGCATAGGTGCGACGCTCATCCGGTTCGACCCTGCCGGCAGCACGCACGGTCTTGCCCAGCAACCGCAAGCTGGCAGCTTCGGAGCGCACGCCGAGTTTCTGGACCTTCTCGGTGCTGATCACGATCTGGTTCGCACTCGACGGGCCGCTGGACGCCGCATCGTCCTCGCCTTCATAGACGGCGATGTAGTCCATTCCCATCGGGTCCTTCTTCGGCGCTGGCGAGGTGTCGGCAAGGCCCATCGGGTTGCGGTAGTACAACAGCTTGCGAGGCTTGGCTGCGGCAGAGGCCGCGGCGTCGGCGCTGGCCACCATCGCGGCAGGCGACGCGCCCTTGTTGGCAGTGGTGCCGAGCCAGTAGCCGCCGGCGCCCACGGCACCCAGAAGAAGAATCGCCGTCAGCGGCTTGGTGGCTTTCACAGGTTTTCTCCAAGAATTCGCTCGATCTCGGCCAGCCGCAGCTGCGCCTCGACCCGGGCCTTGAGTTGGTCCTGCCTGGCCTTGCGGATCTGCCGCTGGGCGTCGAGCAGGGTGGCGAAATCGACCTTGCCGTTCTCGTAGGCGGCCAGTGCCGAGCGCAGGCTCAATTCGGACTGCGGCAACTGCTGCGTGGCGATCAGCGTCTCGCTGCGCCGCGCGGCTTCGATGCCGGCGAGGTTCTCGGCCAGGTCGCCGAGCAGCTGGTTGGCCAGCGCCTCGCTGCGCGAGCGCGCAGCGTCGACCATCGCTTCTGCTTCGCGTTCCTGCGAACGGCGCGAGCCCTGCTGCAGCGGAATGTTCATTTCCACCATCAGGCCCCATGTCGTGACGCGATTGCCCATCTGGCTCGGCGACACGCCGACCTGAAAGTCGGGGTAGCGGTTGCGGAACGTGAGCTCGCGGTTCTTTTCGGCGCCCGACAGGCGTGCCCTCTCGGCCCGCAGCGAGGGATTGGTGGAGCGCGCACGGGCCGCGAGCGCCGGCGCATCCAGCGTGCTCAGAACGGGTACGGTCCGCAAGCCCTGCGGTTCGGCGAGCGGCGCCGCGCTGTCGCGCGCCAGCAGCGCATTCAGCCGCGCCCGCAGTTGGCGCTTCTCGGTCTCGAGTGCGATCAACTCCGAGCGCATCGCGGTCTGTTCCAACTGGGCACGGATGGCGTCCTGCTGGGCCACGAGGCCGCCGGCATAACGCGCCTGGGCGATCTGTTCCAGACGCGACATCAGGTCGAGGATCTCCAGCGTCAGCCGTTCGGTGCCAGCGGCGAGGTAGTACTGTGCATAGCCGGTCTTGATGCGTGCCGCCAGCTCGCTCCAGGTGGCCTCGGCTCGTGCGCCCGCTTGCGCGGCATCGGCAGCAGCGACGTCGCGGCGCAGGCCGCGCTTGCCCCAGGCGGGCAGCATCTGCATCACCGTGTATTTGGTCTCACCCACGCGCGAAGGCAGCAGGCTCGGGCGCGCATCGTTGCCGTAGTTGTTGATGTTCTCGAGCTCGACACGCAGGACGGGGTCGGGCAGGGCACCGGCAGGCTGTACCCGCTGCGCGGCCGCGTCGGCTTCGAGCCGCATGGCGGCAAGCTCCGGACTCTGTGCGCGTGCGTGATCGAGCAGGCTCTCGACGCTGGCGCCGAGTGCGTCGGGTTGGGCCGATGCGCTCAGCGCCGCGCCGAGGCCGATCACGGCGCTGAAGACGAAACGACGCAGTGTGCGGTCAGTGGCCACAGCAGCATCCTTTCGAGCGGTCGGGCGTCACGCCGAAGATGCGCAAGCCGCAGCTCATGGTGCACGCTGGAAGCTCGATCGTGGACATGGTGCAATTCCCTCGCCTTGACCTCATTGGTTCTTGTGAAACTTGGCATGATCGTGTGCGGGCTTCTTCTTGCCCCTGGTGCCGGAAGCTGCCGCCGCGCTCTCGCCCGCACAGGGCATGGCGCCCGACTTGGAGGTCGTGCTGACGCCCAGGCCCCGTTCAGCGCCATGGTCGTGGCGCTTAGCTGCAGACTTGGTGCAATCCATGGGCGCTGATGCCGCCGGCGATGGCGCAGCCGGGGCCTGTTGCGCGAATACGGGGAGCGACGCCATCGAGATGACGGCTGCCGACGCGAAGATGGCGAACGAGTAGAGGTTCTTCACGGTATTCCTCCAGGGAACGTGTTGAGGTTTGCGACTGCCGAGGCAGTGCATCAGGGAACGAACAACGGGGGGATTCAGGCTTGCGCTCGCGGCCACCGGCTTGCTGCCGC
Source organism: uncultured Bordetella sp. (assembly GCA_964641795.1). GTDB lineage: Bacteria > Pseudomonadota > Gammaproteobacteria > Burkholderiales > Burkholderiaceae_C > Pseudaquabacterium. Next base: position 3,558 of record CAZXLI010000359.1, read on the forward strand.
GGCGCGGAAAATCGATACCCTGAGCGCCGTTGCGGCGCGCTGGCTACAGGGTCAGGCGCAAGAAGACGATCGCGATGGGTATCGCGGGTCGCCACCGAATTGAATCGATGGCTTGTGGTCCGACGAGCGTCGGCGTGTGCTCGATAGCGATCGAATCGGATGGAATCGGCCCGAGCCAGACAGGGCTGAAGGGGTCGACCTGTTGCTTCACCGGCTGCGCGCCGACGGTGCTTTCATCGCAGAACTTGACGCATGGCGCCTTGCCGTCATGCGGCGAATGGTGCTTGGGCCCATCCTGGTCGTGTCCGTCGTGCGACTCGTGTGCGCTCGCCTGGTCGTGTCCGACATGCGATATGGAAACGCCGCCTTCGGAAAATCCCGGTTCGACCACACAGGCATTCGCGATTCCCACGCCCAGCGCGATCAGCCACGCGAGCAGCACCTGGGCAGCTACGCGACGAATTCGCTTTGGTTGGCCGAGCATCGAGATCACGGTGAAATGTCTGGTGAAGTTGCGAGATGGAGCATACGGATGGCTGGCATGAGGAGATTGATCGCGATCAACAATGGCCCCGCTCGTGCGCGATCGTCTCTTCAGTTGTAGTGCTGGTAGACCTGGGTGCGGCCATCGTTCAGCACCAGCAGGACGTCGTACGGCATGCGCCGCCCGCCGTAGGCCGGCCCATCCATGCCCGGAGAGCCGACCGGCATTCCGGGCGCCGCCAGTCCGACGGCCTTGGGCCGCTGGGCCAGCAGGCGTCGGATCTCGCGCGCGGGAACATGGCCTTCGATGGCATAACCCTCGATGGCGGCGGTGTGGCAGGAACCGTAGCGCTCCGGCATGCGCAATCTTGCGCGCGCATCGGTGTTGCCTTCGTCGTGCACCTTCACTGCAAAGCCGTTGGACTCGAGGTGCGCGATCCAGTCCTTGCAGCAGCCGCATTGCGGCCCCTTCCAGAGTTCCACCGGCGTGGCAGCGCTGTGGGCAAGCTTCGGGATGGCAAGCAGGAATGCCGCGCCTGCCATGAGGCCGCGGCGGGTCAGGTCAATTGGTTGCATAGGGTCTCTCCGAGATCGAACGGGCTCCTGGAGGAGTGCGGGACCCAGATCCGCGTCGACAGCCGATCCAGATCCCGGGTCGAGTGATCACACCATGGGGTGCGGCGTGCGCACTTGCGCTTTGTCAAGGCGCACGCACGGTCTCCGGGTAGCGACGAATGCCGTCACGCGGCGTCGCGCGCTCGAGCGGATCTCCGCCGTCCGTCAGGGGATCGTCAAACAGGCACCGGCGTGTAGCCAGCTTCCTTGATGGCTTCGGCGAACTCTTCAGCGTCCGCCGCAGCCGGCTGGATCTGAACGCGATGCGTCGCCAGGTCGATCTGTACGTTGGCGTCGCGGTCGGCCGCCTTCAGCGCCTTGGTGATGGTGCTGACGCAGTGGCCGCAAGTCATGTCGTTGACTTCGAAGACGATCATGGAGCTCTCCGGAGGGTTGCCGAGGGGCATACTGTCGGCCCTTCTACCGTTGGAGGGTCAATGGATCCGGGGCAAAGACCTCACGGGTAGCTGGGTATGCCGGTCTGCGCGGCTTGACATTTCCACCGTTGGAAGCTCGAAGATGCGCGCCATCGGACCCATGTGCATCTCCAGGACATCGGCATCGTGAGTACAGCAGCCCCCGGCAACCCAAGCGGCATTCGCCTCCATGACGTGGCGTCCCGCGAGGTCACGCTCCAGATCGAAGGCATGACCTGCGCGTCGTGTGTCGCACGCGTGGAGAAGGCGCTGCGCAAGGTGCCGGGTGTCTCCAGCGCGACGGTCAACCTGGCGATCGAGAAGGTGACCGCCCGGGTCTTGCCGACCGTGCCGATGGTGGCGCTGAAGTCCGCTATCGAGAAGGCCGGCTACACCGCCCGGGAAGTGCCGGACGAGCAGCCCGTGGCTGCTGGCGGTCTGCCCGCGTGGTGGCCGGTCGCAGCCAGTGCGATCCTGACCCTCCCGCTTCTGGCGCCAATGATTCTGCAGGCCTTCGGCATCGACTGGATGCTGAACGGCTGGGCCCAGCTTGCGCTCGCGACGCCGGTCCAGTTCTGGCTCGGCTGGCGCTTCTACCGCGCAGGCTGGAAGGCCGTGCTCGCGAAGACGGGCAATATGGACCTGCTGGTCGCGCTCGGCACTTCGGCAGCCTATGGCCTCTCTGTCTACCTGATGGTCGAGCACACCGGACACGGGACGTCGCACCTGTACTTCGAGGCATCGGCCGCGGTGATCACACTGGTGCTGCTCGGCAAGTGGCTCGAGCAACGCGCGAAGCGGCAAACGGCCGATGCGATCCGCGCACTGAACGCGCTGCGGCCGACGACGGCGCGCGTGCGCCGCGACGGCATCGAGTCCGACGTGCCAGTCGAGCAGGTCGTGGTCGGCGACCTCGTCGTCGTGCGACCGGGCGACCGCGTGGCTGTTGACGGAGAAATCGTCGAGGGGCGCAGCGACGTCGACGAATCGCTGATCACCGGCGAGAGCCTGCCGGTGGCGAAGGCGATCGGCGACAAGGTCACCGGCGGCTCGATCAACGCAGAAGGTGCCTTGACAGTGCGCACGACGGCGATCGGCGCCGAGACGACTCTGGCGCGCATCATCCGCATGGTCGAATCGGCACAAGCGGCCAAAGCGCCGATCCAGCGCATCGTCGACCGGGTCAGCGCGGTGTTCGTGCCGGTGGTGC
>CAZXLI010000360.1:0-6280 GCA_964641795.1 uncultured Bordetella sp.
CGACGGTGACCGGCAACTGCGAGAGCTGCCACAAGTCGACGACGAGCTGGACCGCCAAGGTCGACCACAGCACCTTCAACGACACGACCAACTGCGCCAGCTGCCACAACGGCAGCACGGCCACCGGCAAGCCGGCGACGCACGTGCCGGTGGGCTCGACCAACTGCGTCAGCTGCCACAGCACCACCGGCTGGACACCGACGAAGTGGAACCACACGCAGGTGCCGGTGAGCGCGCAGTGCGCCAGCTGCCACACCGGCGGCTACCCGCCGGCGGACGGCAAGCCGGGCAACCACATCCCGTACCAGAGCGTGGCGGTCACGTCGGCGGCCAACTGCGACAGCTGCCACAAGGGCAGCTACACCAGCTGGGCCAACGGCAAACTGCACAGCAACTTCTCGATCTCGGCCAATTGCGTCGCGTGCCACACCGGCACGTACCTCAATGCCGTGGGCAAGCCCAACACGACGATCCATGCGACGGTGACCGGCAACTGCGAGAGCTGCCACAAGTCGACGACGAGCTGGACCGCGAAGGTCGACCACAGCACCTTCAACGACACGACCAATTGCGCCAGCTGCCACAACGGCAGCACGGCCACCGGCAAGCCGGCGACGCACGTGCCGGTGGGCTCGACCAACTGCGTCAGCTGCCACAGCACCACCGGCTGGACACCGACGAAGTGGAACCACACGCAGGTGCCGGTGAGCGCGCAGTGCGCCAGCTGCCACACCGGCGGCTACCCGCCGGCGGACGGCAAGCCGGGCAACCACATCCCGTACCAGAGCGTGGCGGTCACGTCGGCGGCCAACTGCGACAGCTGCCACAAGGGCAGCTACACCAGCTGGGCCAACGGCAAACTGCACAGCAACTTCTCGATCTCGGCCAATTGCGTCGCGTGCCACACCGGCACGTACTTGAACGCCGTGGGCAAGCCCAACACGGCGATCCACGCGACGGTGACGGGCAACTGCGAGAGCTGCCACAAGTCGACGACGAGCTGGACCGCCAAGGTCGACCACAGCACCTTCAACGACACGACCAACTGCGCCAGCTGCCACAACGGCAGCACGGCCACCGGCAAGCCGGCCACGCACGTGCCGGTGGGCTCGACCAACTGCGTCAGCTGCCACAGCACCACCGGCTGGACGCCGACGAAGTGGAACCACACGCAAGTGCCGGTGACCTCGCAGTGCGCCAGCTGCCACACCGGCGGCTACCCGCCGGCCGATGGCAAGCCGGGCAACCACATCCCGTACCAGAGCGTGCCGGTGTCGACCGCCGCCAACTGCGACGCCTGCCACAAGGGCAGCTACACGAGTTGGGCCAACGGCAAGTTCCACACGAACTACAGCGTCAGCACCGGCTGCGCCACCTGCCACACCGGCACGTACCTCAATGCCGTGGGCAAGCCCAACACGGCGATCCATGCGACGGTGACCGGCAACTGCGAGAGCTGCCACAAGTCGACGACGAGCTGGACCGCGAAGGTCGACCACAGCACCTTCAACGACACGACCAATTGCGCCAGCTGCCACAACGGCAGCACGGCCACCGGCAAGCCGGCCACGCACGTGCCGGTGGGCTCGACCAACTGCTACTCGTGCCACAGCACCATCGGCTGGACGCCGACGAAGTGGAACCACACACAGGTGCCGGTGACCGCGCAGTGCGCCAGCTGCCACAGCGGCGGCTACCCGCCGGCCGACGGCAAGCCGGGCAACCACATCCCGTACCAAAGCGTGCCGGTCTCCACCGCCGCCAACTGCGACGCCTGCCACAAGGGCAGCTACACGAGCTGGGCCAACGGCAAGTTCCACACGAACTACAGCGTCAGCACCGGCTGCGCCACCTGCCACACCGGCACGTACCTCAATGCCGTGGGCAAGCCCAACACGGCGATCCATGCGACGGTGACGGGCAACTGCGAGAGCTGCCACAAGTCGACGACGAGCTGGACCGCCAAGGTCGACCACAGCACCTTCAACGACACGACCAATTGCGCGAGCTGCCACAACGGCAGCACGGCCACCGGCAAGCCGGCCACGCACATCCCGGTCGGCGCGACCAACTGCTACAGCTGCCACAGCACCACCGGCTGGACGCCGACGAAGTGGAACCACACGCAGTTGCCGGTGACTGCGCAGTGCGCCAGCTGTCACTCGGGCGGCTACCCGCCGGCCGATGGCAAGCCGGCCAACCACATCCCGTATGCGAGCGTGGCGGTGTCCTCGGCGGCCAATTGCGATGCCTGCCACAAGGGCAGCTACAGCTCGTGGGCCAACGGCAAGTTCCACGCGAACTTCAGCGTCAGCACCAGTTGCGCCACCTGCCACACCGGCAGCTACCTGAATGCCGTGGGCAAGCCCGCCAATGCCACGCATGCCAGCGTCACCGGCAATTGCGAGAGCTGCCACAAGTCCACCAGCAGCTGGTCGCAGGTGAACTACACGCACTCGGCCGCCAATGCGGTCGGTACCGGCACCTGCGACACCTGCCACAACGGCAGCACCGCCACCGGCAAGCCGGCCACGCACATCCCGATCCCGGCCGGCGCGGCCAAGTGCGACAGCTGCCACAAGTCGCAGGCGGCCTGGAACGCCTCGGTGACGATGAACCACGGCGTGGTCACCGGCGGTGCCTGCAAGTCCTGCCACAACGGGAGTTATCTCTCGGCCGGTTCGCAGGGTGCACTGGCCAAGCCGGCCAACCACATTCCCGAGGCGCAGCTGCTCAACGGCGCGGCCATGGACTGCAATGCCTGCCACACCAGCACCACCAGCTGGGGCTCGGAAAAGATGAATCACAACGCCAGCCAGGGCAACGGTGCCGGCTGGTGCAAGGCCTGCCACCAGAGCGGCACCAGCTACCTGGGCAGCATGGAGCGCAAGTCGCTCACCCATCAGAAGTCCAGCGGCGTCACCGACTGTTCGCAGTCCGGCTGCCACCGGCCGCTGGGCAACAAGGGCAGTCCGTACACCAAGTGGGATTAGAGATTTGAAGTCCATGTCGTGGGGGGCGCCGCTGGCGCCGTGGGTGGCCGCGCTCGGCCTGGCCGCCGGTTCGGCGCCGGCCGTGGCGCAGCTGATCGACGAGGTCGAGGTGCGGCGCGATGGCGCCGATGCCGTGCTGCAGCTGCGCTTCACCACCGAGGTGCAGTTCCAGCGCGCGATCAGCACGCGCTCGGGCGACGTGACACAGCTGTTCTACAGCCTGCTGACCACGACCAACAGCGCGCTGGCCACGCCGATGCAGATGCGCCGGCTGCGCGCGGCACAGGGCCTGCCCGAGATCGAGATCAGCGACGAGCCCGAGCGCAGCGACCGCGGCGAGCAGAGCCGGCGCGTGCTGCTACGCTCGACCGAGCCGCTGGTGGTCAAGGCGCGCGCCGGCAAGGACAACCGCAGCCTGGAGATCGTGCTCATTGGCAAAGGACGCGGCCTGCCGCTGCCGCCGACGGCCTTGCCTGCCCGCCGGCCGGCGACGGCGGCAGCGCCGGCTTCCTCGCCCGCGGCCAAGCCCGCGCCCGCGCCGGCGCCGCCGCCGGCCGGCACCGCGCCCGCCGTGCCCGCGCCGCTGGTCACGCAGGCGCCGCCGGCGATCGAGGCCCGCGCCACCGCGCTGCTGGCCCAGGCGCGCGCGGCCTTCGAGGCCGGCCGCATCGGCGAGGCCATCGACCACCTGAACCAGCTGCTGGAGCTGCCGCCCAACAGCGCCACGCGCGAAGGCCAGGAGCTGGCCGGCCGTGCCCACCTGCAGGCCGGCGACACCGCGAAGGCGCGCGCCGAGTTCGAGACCTACCTGCAGCTGTTTCCGCAGGGCGAAGGCAGCGAGCGGGTACGCGCGATGCTCGCCGGCCTGCCCGCAGCGACCCCCGCGCCCGCCGCCCCACCGGCGGCGCCGCCCGCGGCCGAGCCGGAAATCACCACCAGCGGCTCCACCTCGGTCACGCACTACGGCGGCAACGGCCAGGTGCGCAGCCGTGACTTCCTCGATTCGCCGATCGCCGGGCTGCCGCAGGTGGCCGGCGATCCGCAGCTGAGCTCGGACCGCACGCGCCAGCTGTACAGCGACGTCGACCTGAACTGGCGCCGCCGCACCAGCGAGCTCGAGCAGCGCTTCGTGTTCCGCGAGGCCTACACCCGCGACGAGCTGCGCCCCGAGAAGAGCCGCAACCGGCTGTCGGCGCTGTACTTCGACCACAAGTCGCTCACCGGCGGCTGGAGCGCGCGGCTGGGCCGGCAATCGCCCACCGGCGGCGGCGTGATGGGCCGTTTCGACGGGCTCAAGGGCAGCTGGTCGATCACGCCGCGCGTCAAGCTCGGCGCGGTGGCCGGCCTGCCCACCGACAAGTACTTCGACTCGAACCGCCGCTTCTACGGCGTGTCGCTGGATGCCGACCGGCTGCCCGGCGGCTTCGGCCTCGGCGTCTACGCGATCGAGCAGCGCATCGACAGCGAGATCGACCGCCGCGCCGTCGGGCTGGACCTGCGCTGGTTCCAGGGCGGCAGCACCGTGTTCTCGCAGTTCGACTACGACCTGTTGATCCGCGGGCTCAACGTGGCCACGGTGCAGGCCACCTTCATCACCGAGGGCAACACGGTCTACAACGCCTTGTACGACCGCCGCACGCTGACCACGCTGGCGCTGGGCAACGCGCTGACCTTCGAGGACCCGGCCAACCCGGGCGTGCTGTTCTCGCGGATCCAGGACCGGCTGGCCAGCACCACGGTGGAGGCGCTGCGGCGGCAGATCAAGCGCATCACGCCGATGATCACGCAGGGCCAGCTCGGCGTGACGCGGCCGTTCACGAAGAACTGGCAGGGCGCGGCCAGCATCCAGCTCACCAACACCGGCGCGATCCCGCCGGTGCCCGAGGTGGCCGGCTTCGAGAACGGGCGCCCGGCCACCGGCAACGTCATCACCACCAGCGCGCAGCTGATCGGGCTGAACCTGTACTCGGCGCGCGACACGCACGTGCTGTCCACCAGCCTGATCTCCAGCCCTTCGTTGCACGGGCTGCTGGTGGGCTACAACAACGCCTCGCTGCTGTACGGGGTGTGGCAGGTGGAGCCCTCGCTGCAGTTCTACCGCGACCGCCTCGCCGGCGGCAGCCACAGCCGGCGCTGGACGCCGGGCCTGCGCATCAGCTGGCGCGGCTGGCAGCGCTGGGCGATCGAGTCGAACCTCACCTACGAGATCGGCCGCGCCACCCGCGTGTCGACCGCCGGCTCGACCACCGAGGAATCGGTCAGACGCGTCAATTATTCGTTAGGAGTCCGCTATGAGTTCTGAGGCCGCGGCCCTGCCGTCCACCGCATTGACGCTGGAGCAATGCCGGCAGCAGATCCAGCAACTCGACGCGCTGCGCGACGATGGCGCGATCACCGAGGCCGACCATGCCAGCGGCCGCGCGCACCTGGAGCGCCTGCTGCTTGACCGTGTGATGGCGGCGCCGGCGGCCCGGCCGGCTGCGGCGGCCCCGTCGGCCGGCGAACGCAGGCGCTGGCCGGTGTGGAGTGCCGTGCTCCTGCTGGGTGCGCTGGCGGCCGGCGCGGCAGCCTGGCGCTGGCAGGCCGCCTCGTCCGGCAGCACACCGGCCGCGGCGGTTTCGCTGCCGGGGCTGAGCCAGGGCATGGGCCATCCGCCGGTGGCGGCCTCGGCCGCGGCGGCACCGTCGGCACCCCATGCGCTGGGTCCCGACCAGATGGCCGGCGTGGCCGAGCGCCTGTCCGAACGCCTGGCCCGCGAGCCGAAGGACGCCGTCGGCTGGGCGATGCTGGCACGCACCTATGCCGTGATGGGGCGCCATGCCGATGCGGTGCCGGCGTTCCGCAAGGCCGCGGCGCTGCAGAAGCCCGATGCGGTGCTGCTGGCCGACTTTGCCGACGCGCTGGCGATGACGCAGCAGCGCCGGCTGGACGGCGAGCCGATCGCGCTGGTGAAGCAGGCGCTGGCGCTGGCGCCGGACAACCTGAAGGCCTTGTCGCTGGCCGGCACCGAGGCCTTCGACCGGCGCGACTACGCCGCCGCGCTGCGCCATTGGGAGCGCCTGCGCGAGGTGGCGCCGCCGGACAGCGTGTTCGTGCGCCAGGTCGAAGGCAGCATCGAAGAAGCCCGGGCATTGGCGGCAGGCACGGCGCAGAAATGAGGTTCCGAGGCTCGCTTCGCTCAAGTGCGGCTGCCGCGCCGTTGGGGTCTTTCGTTGGTTCGTTCTTCGTGAGAGCTTCCGCCTGCCACGGTGCCGGGTCTCGCCCCGGCGGGCGACCTCCTTTCTTTG
>CAZXLI010000361.1:0-6257 GCA_964641795.1 uncultured Bordetella sp.
AACGAGTGTCAGCTATGCGCCCGTAGAGAGTGTCAACCATCCGCCCGGCCGCTCAGACAACAGCGTGCGCTCGCTCAGCAGCAACGGCCTGAACACCAGCCGCCTGGGCGTGCGTGGCGTCGAAGACCTCGGCGACGGACTGAAGGCCAGCTTCTGGCTCGAGACCGGCCTGAATCCCGACACCGGCACGCAATCGGACGCCACGCGCTTCTGGAACCGCCGCTCCACCGTCAGCCTGGAAGGCAGCTTCGGCGAGCTCCGCCTGGGCCGTGATTTCACGCCCACCTACACCGGCTATGCCGACTACGACGCCTTCGGCACCAATGGCGTGGCCAGCGCCGACAAGTTCGCCACCAGCTTCGGCACCGCGGTGGACACCAACACGCGCTCGGACAACGAAGTGAGCTACTTCACCCCCGGCAAGCTGGGCGGCTTCCGCGGCCAGCTGTCCTACGCACCGAGCGAGAACGTCGTCGGCAAGAAGTACATCGGCGGCCGCGCCGGCTATGCCGCTGGTCCGCTGGATGTCTCGGTCTCCTATGGCCAGACCACCGTGGCACCGAACGCGCGCGGCGACGACAAGTACAAGATCGGCATCGTGGCGGGCTCGTACGACTTCGGCGTCGTCAAGCTGCTGGGTTACTACAGCCAGGCCAAGTACGCTGACCTGAAGCTGGGTGTCGTCAATGTCGGCGCGCTGGTGCCGGTGGGCCTGGGCACGATCCGCGTGTCGTACATCCATGCCGATGCCTCGGGCCGCAATGCCGCCGGTGCCAGCACCGACAGCAACGATGCCAGCCAGTTCGCCGTGGGCTACGTGTACGACCTGTCCAAGCGCACCGCCGTGTACACCACCGTGGCGCGCGTGAACAACAAGGCCGCCGCGGCCTTCGCGGTCGCCGGTACGCCGGCCCTGCCCAGCCCGAACACGGGCCGCGATTCGACCGGCGTCGAGCTGGGCCTGCGCCACCGCTTCTGACCACCGGCGCCGCCGGCAGGCGGTCGCCGCGACAACCAGGGCTGCGTCCTTTCGGGCGCAGCCCTTTTCATTTCCTATCATTCAAATGACGCGTCTTTCTTCCGCATGACGCGGGCATTACGCCGCCGTCATGCGCAGGCCATGCTGATGTCAGCCCCCGATTCCTATCGTTCGCTCCCAGAGGCGCGCCTTGCGTATCGCGCCAACCACACTCTGGAGCTCGAATGCGTCGACAGGACATTCAACTGCTGGCCCTGGCCCGCCAAGGCGACACCGCGGCACGTTGCGAAGTGGGACGCCGCTACCTGCTGGGCATTGATGGCTTTCCACGCCACGTGGCGACCGGACTGGAGCACCTGAACCATCCGCAGGTGCGGGAGCTGCCGGCCGCCGCGCTGATCATTGCCGAGAGCCTGCCGCTGGCCGAACTGCTGGACCTGCAGCAGGACGTTGCGCTGACCCGCGCCGCGCGCGCCGGCAGCATGGTCGCCCAGTTGAAACTCGGCACCTGGCTGAGCCTGCGGGCCGGCGACATGGCCTCCGGCCGCGAATGGCTGGCCGCCGCAGCACGCCAGGGCGACGGTGCAGCCGCGGCGGCGCTGGCCGCTGCCGTGGACGAGGACGATGCCAGTGCGTGGCTGAAACCCTTGCAGGCACTGAGCATGCTTCAACTGCCGGCTACCGCGCTGCACGCCCTGCGCCACGCGCTGGCGCTGCCGCTCTCGTCCGAACCCGTGAACCTCGCCAAGCCACTGCGCAGCGCGATGCTGCTGTCCGAACATGCCGACGCCGGCCTGCAGGCGGACCTGGCGGCACTCACGGTGCAGGTCGTGCAACGTGCCGAGGCAGCGGGCCAGGCGCTGCATGGGTTGCCACTGCGCCAGCTGTTCGACATCCTCGAGCAGCAGGCCGGACGCGGCGACCGCGCGGCAGCCTATGCCCTGGGACGCGCGCTTTGTGGCCTGGCATGCGTTGCGTTCGATCGCAGCGAGACGGCCGAGCACCAGAACATGCGCCGCGGCGCTGCCTTCCTGCTGAGGGCCGCGGACGCCGGCCAGGACGAGGCCTGGCTGCACCTGTACCAGCTGCATGCCGACCATCGGCTGTCGGTGGCCAACCCGCAGATGGCGCGCTTCTTCCTCGAAAAAGGTGCGGCCAGCGGCCAGGCGGCCGCGCAGCGCAAGCTGGGGGCGCTGTTGCTGCGCGAGGCCGCCTCGCTGCCCGAGTCCGAGCAGGCCATCCGCTGGCTGCACCGGGCCGCCGCACAGGACGACGCCTCCGCACGCGTGCTGCTGCATTCGCTGGTGCTGCCGGTCTCGGGTGCGGACGAGGACGTGGCCGACGCGCTGGAACAGATCCGCCGCAGCGATCCCTGGCTGGCCTGTCGCCTGCAGCTGGCGCGGCACTTCGGACTGACCCGCCTGGAAGCACTGTGCGTCGACCCGGTCGAAGGCCTGCGGCCCTGGGGCCTGGTGGTCGGCCGCAACCCCTTCATCGCGCAGAGCCGGCTGGCCGCGCCGCGCGCGGTGCCGGCCCTGAGCGCGGCCGCCCTTGCGGTCGCGCGCGAGGCGGCCAGCCTGTTCGGGCACGCCCGCGGCAAGAGCGAGGCCGCCGAAGGCGACCTGCGCAAGCGTTCGGCGCGCCAGCGCCGCGCTTTCGAGCAGCACGGCCTGGACGACGAGATGTTCTTCGCCGAGGCCAGCTCGACGACGCTGGAGGCCTTGCGCCTGGGGCCGAAGTGGGCCTTCCGCGCCCGCCAGCCGCTGCAGCTGGCACTGGCCGCCTGAAGCCCGGGCTTCAGCTGCCTTCGGTGGGCGGCGCCGGCTCGCTCCACAGCCGGCCACCGGTGGCCCAGTCGTGCCGCGCCACGTCGCGGAAGATCACGTCCACGCCGTCGGGCTTGCCGCCCAGCACACGCACGCAGGCCTCGGTCAGTTCCTTGGCCAGTGCGGCCTTCTGGGCCACGGTGCGGCCTTCAAACAGTTCGACATGCAGGGTGGGCATGCAGCAGACTCCTCTCTCGTCTTGATCGGCGACGGTCAGCCCGGGCCTCGTTTCAGGCAGGTGATCATGTCCTTGAACCTCGGCACGCCGTACTGCTGCCGGTCGCCCCAGTAGCGGGTTTGGAAATCGACGCTCAGGCCACTGTCGGCGGCGAGCTGGCGGATCAGCTCGGGCGACACGTTGGATCGCCAGCCGTCGTGGTCCTTCCAGGTCCCCATCGACAAGCGCGTGTAAAGCGTTCGCAGCAGCTTGGCGTGACTGCGCATGCCACCCATCCAGCGCCAACGCTCACTGCGGCCGGCATGGTGGATGATGGCGCGGCCCGAAGGAGTCAGCACGCGCGCGATCTCGCCGAAATACTGGCGGATGATGGTCTCATCCATGTGCACGAAGGAATCGAAGGACCAGACGAAGTCCACCGATGCGTCGGCCGCGCCGGGCAGCGATTTTCCGTCGGTCAGCAGGCATTGCACGTTGCCGGCATGGGCGAACTTCGCGCGGCATTTCTCGACGCAATCGGGGTTCAGGTCGATCAGCACCAGGCGTTTGCACAGCGGCTGCATCAGCTCCGACCAGCGGCCATGCCCCGCCGCGATCTCCAGCACCGTCATGTGGGGCTGGATGTGGGGCGCGATGAACGTTGCGTACAGCGACTTCTTCCAATCCTCGTAGGGCACGCCGAGGTAGGTGGCTTGACCGTCCCACTCGTCGCCACCCTTGATCCAGGTGTGCTTGGACCACAGTTCGAGGTTGGCCTCGACGGTGTTCTCGTAGTCGATCCCGAATCGCTTGCTTGCCGCGCTTTTCATTGTCGAGGCACTCCGAACCGGGCGCGATCCGCCTCGCGCTCCGACATCGAGGCTACACGATTTGCCTCGACTTGCCATCCGCAGGATAGACCTGGTCCCTGACTTCACGACCGGCGACGATCCTCAGAACCTGCGCCACTGGGCTGCGCATTGCAGGCGCGCTTCGGTCCGCACGCCGCCCAAGCGCGCCAGATCCTGGCGCACATCGACGACGTGTGCCGGAGCGAGTCAGGCTTGGTCTGTGAGCCCTGGAAGCTGCGGCAGCCGCGCGCATTCGTTCACGCTGCGGCCCGCTTCGGGCGATCAATATCGCAGCGAGCCCGCATTCAACGCCTGCATTTAGCGGTCTTCTAACGGCGGCTTCCTACCCTGCAGCCATCCATCCACCACCGCTGCCAGGAGTCCCGATGAACCGCCGTTCCCTCACCCGCCGTGCCGTGATCGCCGCCCTCGCCGTGCTCGCCGCCTGGACCTGCGCCATGCCTGCGGCGCAGGCTCAGAACCTGTCGCAGATCGCCGCGGCGAACATGGCCTTCGACCAGCAGCAGGCCGCCATGCTGGCCAACATGCGGCGCCAGACCGCCACGCAGCAGCAGCAGCTGTGGGAGCACCACCTGCGCGTCAACGGCCCGCGCCTGCAGCAGCAGTACCAGCAATTGCTCGCCTCGGGCAACCGGTCGATGACCTTCGAGCAGTTCGCCTACTGGGACCTGATGACCGCGGCCGGCACCAATGTGCAGGGCGCGCTCGCCGCGCAGCGGGCCCAGTTCGAAGGCAACCAGGCCGCCTACCGCACCGTGCAGCAGGGCTATGCCAGCTACAACGCCGGCATGTACGCCAACAGCGCGCGCCAGTCGGCGGCGGTGGCGAACTACAGCAACCAGGCCATCCGGGGCGTCGGGCCGTATGTCGATTCGCAGACGGGTGCCACCTTGATGCTGCCGCACTCGCTGTCGCCCGGACAGGTCTACCGCGACGGGCAGAACAACGCCTACGCGCAGGACGGCCAGGGCACCTACCACCGCTGGACGCCCAATGGCTGGGTGCGCCTGGACGCCGCGCGCTGAACGGCCATGGGCAGCAGCAGCACCATCGGCGGCGCCAAGGCCGGCAGTCCTCGCCTGCGGCGCGTCAAACCCTGGCGGCATTCGCCCGAGCAGTGCTACCGACTGCGCGGCTGGCGCCGCTGGTTGATGAGGTGGCTGTTCGGGCCGGTCTTGGTCACCGGACTGCTGCTGGCCCGCAGCCCCGAGGCGGACGCGGCCATCGCCGGCAGCGTGCTGGCGCTGGTGGGCGGTACGCTGCTGGCCGGCTGGGAATGGCTCGGGCGCCGCACGAGCCTGGAGGTGACGGCCACCGGCCTGCGTCTGCGCCAGGTGGGCTGTGCGCTCGACACGCCATGGTGCAACGTCATCGGCTTCCATGCCCGGCGCGGCAACGAAGGCTTCGTGCTGGCCGAGCCCCTGCGCACGCCCGGCGCGCGGCGGCTGGCCTTCTGCAGTGGCCTGGCAGGCCTGCACGATGGCACCCAGGCCGACCGGATCGCCGAGTGCCGCTTCATCCCGATCGAAGCCTTCGCATGGCACCTGCGCAAGGGCACGCTGGTGGCCGACGTGTCGGCACTGGCGCCGCATCTCGCGCCGGACCTCGCCGCCGTGAGCCAGCCGCTGCCGCCCACGCCGCAGCAGCGTCGGCGCAGCCTGGCGCTGGGCGCCGCGATCGCAGCACTGATCGTCGCCAGTGCAGTGCTGGGCTGGATTCAGCCCGCCGGCATGACGCGGGTGGTCGACATCGCCTACGCGCTGGCCACGCCGCTGCTGGTGCTGCCGCCGGGCCTGGCCTGCGGGCAAAGCCTGCGGCGGCGCCACTGGGGCAGCGCACTGCTGATGGCCCTGTGGACGTTGATGGCGCTGGCGTGGAGTGTGCTGGCTTGGCAGCGCGTGTCCGCGTACTTCCAGGTCTAGGCGGCGCCCGGCGTGACCAAGCGGCGCGGCACGCCGGAGAACCGCCAAAAAAGAAGCCCGCTGCGGGAGCGGGCTTCGACTTGCTGGCGGAGAGGGAGGGATTCGAACCCTCGGTACGGGGTTACCGTACGCCTGATTTCGAGTCAGGTACATTCGACCACTCTGCCACCTCTCCTGATGGGGCACCCGTGGTCACCGGGTGGAGCCGCGCATTCTAGCGCATCAAATGCCGATCACTTCCGCGCCGCCCAGATAGGGCCGCAAGGCCGCCGGCACGCGGATGCTGCCGTCGGGCTGCTGGTGGTTCTCCAGCAGCGCCACCAGCGTGCGGCCAACGGCCAGGCCCGAGCCGTTGAGCGTGTGGACGAGCTCGGTCTTGCCCTGGGCATTGCGGTAGCGCGCCTGCATGCGCCGGGCCTGGAACGCACCGCAATCCGAGCACGAGCTGATTTCCCGGTACGTGTTCTGGGCCGGCAGCCACACTTCCAGGTCGTAGGTCTT
>CAZXLI010000362.1:0-6223 GCA_964641795.1 uncultured Bordetella sp.
TTGAGCTTCAACAACGAAGGGCCGCTAGGCACTTTCTTCCGCTACATCGGCGACACCGGCACGTACATTGCGCGTTATGACGATCTGGTGGACGGCAAGGACCAGAAGATCGATGTCTCGCAGGTCGATGTGTCGATGAACGGCATCGAGCTGCAGGACCGCGAGTTCTTCGCGGCCATTCGCGAAGGTCGCGAACCCAATGCTAGCGTGGCGCAGGTGCTGCCCTGCTACCAGGTGCTGCACCAGCTCGAGCAGCAGCTGAACGCGGGCTGACCGATGCAGCAGCGCCGCATCGGCCCGTTCAGCGTCTCGGCCATCGGGCTGGGCTGCATGAACCTGAGCCATGCCTACGGCGTGCCGCCGTCGGCCGAGCAGGGCGAACGCGTGCTGCTGCAGGCCTTGGACAGCGGCGTGACCTTGTTCGACACCGCGGCGCTGTACGGCTTTGGCGCGAACGAGAAGCTGGTGGGACGGGTGCTGAAGCCGCACCGCCAGCGCATCACCCTGGCCAGCAAGGGCGGCATGGCCGGCGTCGCGTTTCCGGACGGCGTCAAGCGCGTCATCGACGGGCGACCGGAAGCGATCCGGCGCAACTGCGAGGACAGCCTGCGGCGCCTGGACACCGAGGTCATCGACCTGTACTACCTCCATCGGTGGGACAAGCGCGTGCCGATCGAGGAGTCGGTCGGTGCGATGGCGGAACTGGTGCGCGAAGGCAAGGTGCGGGCGCTGGGGCTGTCCGAGGTGTCGGCGCCGATCCTGCGCCGGGCCCATGCGGTTCATCCGATCGCGGCGCTGCAGACCGAATACTCGCTGTGGACCCGCAATCCGGAAATTGCCGTGCTCCAGGCCTGCCAGGAACTTGGCATCGCATTCGTCGCCTTCAGTCCGCTGGCGCGCGCCTTCCTCACGGGCACCTTGCGCGATGTCGGTGGCCTGGACGGCAAGGACATCCGTCGCGCCATGCCGCGCTTTGCGCCGGAGGCTTACGCGGCCAACGCGAGGCTCTTGGCCGGCTACGGTGAACTGGCGGCCGCGGCTGGCTGCACGATGGCTCAATTGGCCTTGGCTTGGTTGCTGGCGCGTGGCGAGCATGTCATCCCGATCCCCGGGACAACGAGCACCGAGCATCTGGCGGAAGACCTGGCCGCCGCGCAGGTCCAGCTATCGCCTGAAGTGATCGGCCGCCTCGATGCGCTGATCAACCAGCGCACGGTGCTCGGCGAGCGCTACAACCCGGCCGGGCAGGCCGACGTGGACACCGAGCAGTTCACGCCCTGACCCGGCTGCTCTCTTGGGGGCTTGACGGCCCTATCCAATTTATTGGACACTGATTCCATCTTGAGGGAATTGCAGTGTCCACCAGCTCCGACCTGAATCAGCGCATTGCCGCCCGCGTGCATGGCTTGCGCAGCGCACAGGGCCTGTCGCTCGACGCGCTGGCCACCCGGTGCGGGGTGAGCCGATCGATGATTTCGCTCATCGAGCGCGGCGAATCCAGCCCCACGGCCGTGGTGCTGGAACGCCTGGCGACCGGCCTGGGCGTGATGCTCGCCAGCCTGTTCGATGAAGCGCCGGCGACCAGCGCTTCGCCGGTGTCGCGCCGTGCAGAGCAGGTCGAGTGGACCGATCCGCAATCGGGCTATGTGCGCCGCAACGTCTCGCCGCCGGGTTTCGCCTCGCCCATCCAACTGGTGGAGGTGCGGTTCCCGGCCGGCGCACGCGTGGCCTACGAGACCACGGCAAGGCAGAACCCGACGCACCAGCAGGTCTGGGTGATCGAGGGCGCGATGGCCGTGCAACTCGGCAGCGAATTGCACCAGCTGGCCACCGGCGACTGCCTGGCGATGCAGCTGGACCAGCCCATCATCTTCAGCAATCCGCACCGGCAGCCTGCGCGCTACCTGGTTGCCATCACCGCCGACCCGGCACCTGCCGCCGCTGCGCGCCGCACGCCATGAACACCGAGATCCGCATCACCCGCATCACCCGTGCTGACGACGAGGCAGCCCTCCAGCAACTGACCGACGTGCTGCTCGACTGCGTCGAGGGCGGCGCCTCGGTCTCGTTCATGTGGCCGTTGCCGCGCGATCACGCACTGGCCTTCTGGCGCCGCGTGGCCACCGGCGCAGAGGCGGGCGAGCGCATCCTGCTGGCCGCGCGAGACGAGGATGGCCGCATCATCGGCACCGTGCAGGTGGTGCTGGCGCAACCCGACAACCAGCCCCATCGGGCCGACGTCGCCAAGATGCTGGTGCACGGGCGCGCGCGGCGGCGCGGCGTTGGCGAAGCGCTGATGCGCGCGGCCGAGGCGGCTGCGCTCGAGGCCGGCAAAACGTTGCTGGTGCTGGACACGGTGACCGGCAGCGATGCTTCGCGCCTGTACAGCCGGCTCGGCTGGCTCATGGCCGGTCATATTCCGGGTTATGCACTGTGGCCGCGTGGCGGCTACTGCAGCACCACCTACTACTACAAGCCGCTGGAGGCCGGGGTGCCAACGGCGCTGGGTTAGCATCGGCGCCCGTTTTGCGTTCCAGGACTCCGCGTCGTGCCTTTCAGTCAGAGCAGCCAGATCAGCGCCATCGTCGGCTGTGTCGAGGCCTTGTGGCCCCAGTCGGTGCTCGATGTCGGCGTCGGCATGGGGCAGTACGGCTTCCTGCTGCGTACCAACCTCGAGCACCTGAACCTGTTCGAGGTCAATGGTCGCGACGCGCGCCAGACGCCCCGCGAGCGCTGGCGTGTGCGCATCGACGGCATCGAAGGCTACGGCGGCTATCTCACGCCGGTCCACCAGTGGGCCTACAACGAGGTGCATGTCGGCAATGCACTTGAACGGCTGCCCACCATTGCCGATGGCGCCTACGACCTGGTGATGGCGATCGACATCCTCGAGCACTTCGACAAGGCCGACGGACTGCGCTTCCTGCAGCAGTGCCGGCGCATCGCGCGGCGCATGGCGCTCGTCAGCACGCCGAAGGACTTCATCGAGCAGCATGTCGAAGCCAATCCTCTGGAAGACCACCGGTCAGTGTGGTCGCAAGAGGAACTGGCCAGCCAGGGCTATGGCCGTGTGTTGCCGAATGCCGAAAGCTGGATCGCAGCCTGGGAAGCCGCGTCGCCCTGAGACCGAGGAGGTCGACAGCAAAAAGCCGGCGCGAGGCCGGCTTCTTTGACTGTTGGGATCGACGACGTGTCGTCAGGCCTTGGCGGGTCCGCCGGCCTCGGCCTCCTTGCAGCTCGGCGAGCAGACGAATTGGGCCTTGCCGAGCAGGCGGCGCGACTTCAGCGCGCTGCGCGGCCGGTGCTTGCCGCAGAGGAAGCAGGACATCGTGGCGGCGCCGAATGCGCCGGCTGCCGTGAAGGGCGAGCCGGGCGTCTTGCTGCGGTAGCGCAGGCCGTCGGAATCGATGGAAGTCTTGGTGTCGGCTTTGGACATTGGGGGCCTGAAGTGGTGGGGCGGCTTGATCGAGGCGGGGCTGCCACGAGAGACGGCAAGTACCGACCCGGCAAACATTATGCCATGCACCCCAAAATTTGACATAACAGGGTGGGGTTTGCCGGCCGACCCATATCCGGCCGGCGCATATCGATAGGCGGATCGCTTTGTTCTCGCGCCGGAGCCTGCTGCCTAGCATCGGTGCTCGTTTCCGCTGTCGAGTTCCGATCCCGCCATGTCTGTTTCCCGCAATTTCCGCTCGGCCCGCCATCTGCTGCTGGCGCTGTCCATCGGTGCCTCGGCGCTTGTCGCCCAGGCCAAGGACATCACGCTGCTGAACGTCTCCTACGACCCGACGCGCGAGCTGTACGTCGACTACAACAAGGCCTTCGCCAAATACTGGAAAGGCAAGACCGGCGACACCGTCACCGTCAAGCAATCGCACGGCGGCTCGGGCAAGCAGGCGCGCTCGGTCATCGACGGCCTGGAGGCCGATGTGGTGACCTTGGCACTGGCCTACGACATCGACGAGGTGGCCGAGAAGGGCAAGCTGATCCCCGCCGATTGGCAGAAGCGGCTGAAGCACAACAGCGCGCCCTACACTTCGACCATCGTGTTCCTGGTGCGCAAGGGCAACCCGAAGGGCATCAAGGACTGGGATGACCTGGCCAAGCCCGGCGTCGGCGTGATCACGCCGAACCCGAAGACCTCCGGCGGCGCGCGCTGGAACTACCTGGCCGCCTGGGGCTATGCGCTGAAGAAGTACGGCAGCGAGGCCAAGGCGCAGGAGTTCGTCGGCAAGGTCCTGGCGAATGTGCCGGTGCTGGACAGCGGCGCGCGCGGGGCGACCACCACCTTCGTCGAGCGTGGTCTGGGCGATGTGCTGCTGGCCTGGGAAAACGAGGCCTTGCTGGCGTTGAAGGAACTGGGGCCGGACAAGTTCGACATCGTCGCGCCGTCGCTGTCGATCCTGGCCGAGCCGCCGGTGGCGGTGGTCGACAAGGTGGTCGACAAGCGCGGCACGCGCGCGGTGGCGCAGGCCTATGTCGAGTACCTGTATTCGCCGGAAGGGCAGAACATTGCCGGCGAGAACTACTATCGCCCGATTGACGCGGCCGCGGCAGCCAAGTACGAGAAGCAGTTCCCGAAGGTGAACTTGTTCACGATCGACGAGGTGTTCGGCGGCTGGGCCAAGGCGCAGAAGACCCATTTCGCCGACGGTGGCACCTTCGACAAGGTCTACACCAAGCGCTGAAGCACCGGCTCGAACAACGCTTTTCGCATAAGCAACGGCGATTTCCGTCGTTCAGCAATCGCGAGCGGGTCCTTAGCATGGGACCCGTTGTCGTTGCCAGGGATGGCCCGTGTTGTTCACTCGCACTTTGCTCAAGCGCCACAGCGTGCTGCCCGGATTCGATCTGGCGCTCGGCTTCACGCTGCTGTACCTGAGCTTCATCGTCCTGATTCCGTTGTCCGCCGCCTTCCTGAAGACGGCGACGATGACCTGGGCCGCGTTCTGGGACACCGTGAGCTCGCCACGCGTGCTGGCCTCGTACCGCCTGACCTTCGGTGCCTCGCTGGCCGCGGCGGTGATCAATGCGGGCTTCGGGCTGGTGGTCGCCTGGGTGCTGGTGCGCTACCGCTTCCCGTTCAAGCGCATCGTCGACGCGCTGGTCGACCTGCCGTTCGCGCTGCCCACCGCGGTGGCGGGCATCGCGCTGACCGCGCTGTATGCGCAGAACGGCTGGATCGGCCACTGGCTGCCGTTCAAGGTGAGCTTCACGCCGCTGGGCGTGTTCGTGGCGCTCACCTTCATCGGCCTGCCGTTCGTCGTGCGCACCTTGCAGCCGGTGCTGGAAGACCTGCACAAGGAAACCGAGGAGGCTGCGGCCACCTTGGGCGCGAGCCGCTGGCAGACCTTTCGCCACGTGATCCTGCCGACGCTCACGCCCGCCTTGCTGACCGGCTTTGCGCTGGCCTTCGCACGGGCGCTCGGCGAATACGGCTCGGTGATCTTCATCGCCGGCAACATGCCGATGGTCAGCGAGATCACGCCGTTGCTGATCATCACCAAGCTCGAGCAGTACGACTACGCGGGCGCCACAGCGATCGCGGTGGTGATGCTAGTCGCCGCCTTCCTGCTGCTGCTGGCGATCAACGGCCTGCAGGCCTGGGCCCGTGCGAGGCAGGGACGCTGACCCATGAGCACACCCGCATCCACATTGCCCCGCGCGCCTGCCGTCCGGCCCGCGACCGCTGCCCTCAGCGTGGCACGACCCGGCGTTGCGCCGCCGCGCATCCGCACCGCCACCGAGGAGCCGGCCTGGGTGCGCCGGCTGCTGATCGGCGTCGCGCTGGCCTTCCTCACCTTCTTCCTGTTCGTACCGCTGGCCATCGTGTTCTTCGAGGCCTTCAAGAAGGGCTGGTCGGTCTACCTGGCGGCCATCGTCGAGCCTGACGCGCTGGCGGCCATCCAGCTCACGCTGACCGCAGCGCTGATCTCGGTGCCGATGAACCTGGTCTTCGGCGTGGCGGCGGCCTGGTGCATTGCGAAGTTCGAGTTCCGCGGCAAGAACCTGCTGCTGACGCTGATCGACCTGCCGTTCTCGGTGAGCCCGGTCATCTCGGGGCTGATCTATGTGCTGATCTTCGGCCTGCAGGGCTGGCTCGGCGAATGGTTGCGCGACCACGACCTGAAGGTGATCTTCGCGGTACCGGGCATCGTGCTGGCCACGGTGTTCGTGACCTTCCCGTTCGTGGCGCGTGAGCTGATTCCGCTGATGCAGG
>CAZXLI010000363.1:0-6187 GCA_964641795.1 uncultured Bordetella sp.
ATCGAGGCGCGCTTCTCGTTCTTCCTGCGCAAGCGCGCGCCGGTGTCGGGCGTGCAGAGCCTGCTCGACTACCAGGGCCGCTGGATCGCCGAGCGCCGTGCCGGCGTCACGTCCATCTGGGCCGAGGTCGGCGTGCCGGTCAAGAGCCTGTGCCCGTGCTCGAAGGAGATTTCCGACTACGGCGCGCACAACCAGCGTTCGCTGGTGACGATCCGCGTCGAGCTGAAGGGCGCGATCGAGTGGCACGAGCTGGTGCGCTTCGCCGAAGACTCCGCCTCCAGCGAGATCTGGCCGATGCTCAAGCGCCAGGACGAGAAGTGGGTCACCGAACGGGCCTACGAGAACCCGAAGTTCGTCGAGGACATGGTGCGCGACGTGGCACTGCGGCTCAATGCCGATGGCCGCATCGGGCGCTACAGCGTCGATGTCGAGAACTTCGAGTCGATCCACAACCACAGCGCCTTCGCG
The DNA here is from genome assembly GCA_964641795.1 of uncultured Bordetella sp. Taxonomy (GTDB): domain Bacteria; phylum Pseudomonadota; class Gammaproteobacteria; order Burkholderiales; family Burkholderiaceae_C; genus Pseudaquabacterium. The sequence continues at coordinate 469 of CAZXLI010000363.1, forward strand.
CGCATCGAACGCGCCTGAGCGGCGCGTTGGAATGAGGCCGGGCGGACGATGAGCTCCTCATCGTTCGTCGCCGTCAACATCCAGGACCCTGTCGCGATGCGGCAGGCCGATGCCGACGCGCTGTCGCTGGCGCTGATGGACGCGCGCAACCGCACCCTGCAGCGCCTCGCGACGTTCGAAGGGGTGCGCTGGACCACGCCGCCAACGGAACTCGACCCGCCGGCCTGGATCGCCGGCCAGGCTGCACGCTTCCAGGAGTTCTGGATCACCCGGTTCGTGCAGCGCGGCCGCGGCGAGCAGGCCGATGCCAAGGCGGTGCGGTTGGCCTCGATCGACCCGGTGATGGACTGGTGGCTGGACCCGCAGGCGGCCAGCCGCACGCAGCGCTGGCAGGGCAGCGCACCGGCCGCCGAGGCCATCCGCGACTACCTCTGCGCCACGCTGGACGACACGCTCGACCTGCTGGAGAAGTCCGATGCCAGCGATGCCGGCCTGTACTTCTTCCGCCTGGCCTTGTTGCACGAGGACCGGCTGGGCGAGTCACTCGCCGTGCTGGCGCAGACGCTGGGCGCGCCGCCCGCCTCGCCGGACCAGCGCTGGCCCGAGCTGCCGGCACGCGGGCGTCGCGAAGCGCTGTGGTTTCCGGCCCAGCGGGTGACCCTGGGCTCGCCGCCCGGCGGCCTGGTGCCGGACAACGAGCGCGGCCAGCACGAAGTGGCTCTGCCCGAGTTCGAGATCGATGCGCAGCCGGTGTGCTGGGCGCAGTTTGCCGAGTTCGTCGACGACGGCGGCTACGACAACCCGGCCTGGTGGTCCGAGGCCGGCTGGCGCTGGCAGCAGGCCACCGGACGACGGGCGCCGCGCCACGTCGAGCAGTTCGCCGGCGGCGTACTGGTGCGTCGGCAGGGCGGCTTGCAGCGTGTACCCGGCGGCCAGGCGGCCGTGCACTTGAGCAGTTATGAGGCCGATGCCTGGTGCCGCTGGGCCGGCCGGCGGCTGCCCGGCGAAGCCGAGTGGACCCTGGCCTGCGCGGCATCTGCGCGTGGTTTCGTGTGGGGGGACGTGCACGAGTGGGTGGCCGGCGTCGCGCGTGGCTACCCGGGTCATCGCAATGGCCCGGCGCGGCTGGACGTGCTGCCGCCCGAGCCCGGCTGGCGCACCCTGCGCGGTGGCAGCTGGCTGACGGTGCCTCGGCAAAAGCACCCGGCCGCACGTCGTTTCCTGCCGCCGGAGCACGACGCGGCGTTCTGCGGCTTTCGCACCTGCGCCATCTGAACGCGCCGCCGCGGTGCCGCGCACTCCCCTCGCCAGGGCGGGCCTCAGTGCGCGATCAGCAGCTCGAGTTGCCGGTCCAGCACGGACAGGTCCAGCGGCTTGGGCCACCACGCCTGCGCGCCCAGCGCCATCGCGGCTTCGCGCTCGGCTTCGTCGACGCTGCCGGAGACGATGACGACCGGCACGTCCCGCGTCGCGGCATCGGCGCGCAGCTGGATCAGCACCTCCAGACCTGAACCGTCATGGAGGTTCAGGTCCAGCAGCACGGCCAGTGGCGGATCGGCGCGCGCCATGGCCACCGCTTCGGCCACGCTGCCCGTGACCTGCACCTCAGGCAGGCCACGCAGGCGCGAGTACTCCTGCATCAGGAACGTGCTCAGCGGGTTGTCGTCCACGCACAGAAGATGACCGTGGCGCCGCATGCCCACGCCAGGTGGCGCGAGCGTGGGCGGCAGGTTGGAATGTGGGGCAGGGCTGCGAAGCATGGTGCTGCCATTCTTCGCCCGCCTTCGGGTTGGCGCTGTGAGGAGATCTGGACGCGCGGCCCGGGAATATTGCACCGGCATCACCAAACGGGGGGATGCCGCGCCGCGCGTCAGTCGTCGACCAGGCCTTCGCGCACGGCCAGTCGCACCAGCGCGGTGACACCGCTGACGCCGAGCTTGGTCATGATGCGGCTGCGGTAGGTGTCCACCGTCTTGGGCGACAGGTGCAGCTCCGTGCCGATGGCCGAGCTGCTCATGCCGTTGACCACCATCGTGACGATCTGCCGCTCGCGCGGGGAGAGCGTGGCGAAGGGGTCGGCCGGCGCATCGTCCGCCAGGGCCTGCAGCGCCAGGGCCGCCACCTGCGGGCCGAAGAAGCGGCGGCCGGCGGCGACGCTGTCGATGGCCTGCAGCAGTTCTGCCGCCCCCGAGTCCTTCAGCACGTAGCCGGCAGCGCCCAGGCGCACGGCCTCGGCCACGTGGCGCGGTTGGCTGGACATCGTCAGCACGATCGCTCGCACCGGCGACATCCGCTTCTTCAGCTCCTGCAGCACCTCGAAGCCCGAGCGCTCGCCCAGGCCCAGGTCGAGCAGCATCACCTCGGCCTGGCGCTGCTGCGCCTCGACCACGGCTTGTGTCGGATCACTGCCTTCGCCGACCACGTCGTGGCCCGCGGACTGCAACAAGGCATGCAACCCGTCCCGCAGCAGCAGCTGGTCATCGACCAGGTAGATGCGCGTCATTCAAGTGCCCTGAGAAGCGGACGGGTTCGTGGACCGGCTCCCCGGGGTCGCCGGTTGGTACTGCGGGTACTACAACGAGCTGCTTGCAGCATGGCCTAGCACTCCCTTGCAACGGCATTGACAGCCGCTTTCCCGACAAGATACCAAATCGCCAGCCGGCGCGCCGGCGTGCGACAAAAAACACAGCCCCCGCGAGCCGGTGGCTCAGCCCTTGTTGCGCCAGCGCAGCTTTCGGTAGAGGGTGTTGCGGCTGATACCCAACACCTTGGCCGCGGCACTGACGTTGCCGCCTGCTGCCGCCAAGGCGCGCTGCATGGCCGCCAGTTGCTGCGCATCCAGCGAGGCGTCGGCATCGGCTGCCGGCGAAACGTCGGGCGCGTCCCCGGCCATGGTCAGCTCGTCGGGCAGGTGCTCGGGACCCAGCAGCGGGTCATCGCCGGCCAGTGCGGCGGCCGTGCGCAGCAGGTTCTTCAGCTCGCGCACGTTGCCGGGCCAGCGGTGGCGTTGCAGCAGCGCCAGCGCCTCGTCGGCGATGCGCCAGTCGCGCAGCGGCTGCAGCTCGCGCAGCAGCTTCAGCGCCAGCGCCTGCAGATCGCTGCGGTCGCGCAGCGGCGGCAGCTGCAGGCTCAGGCCCTGCAGCTGGTAGTACAGATCCTCGCGCAGCGTCTGCCGCTGCAACGCCTGCGCCAGCGGTGTGCGACTGGCACAGACCACCGCTTGCGGCCGGTTGCGCAGCTGCTGCAGCAGCCTGGCCTGCAAAGTGAGCGGCAGTGCCTGGGGCTGGTTCAGCAGCAAGGTGCCACCGGCGGCGCGCTGCAAGGCGTCGGCGAGCTGGGCATCGGCGTTCTCGGAGACGGCCGTGCTGCCATCGAAGACCACGAAGCGATGGCCCGCGCGCGCCGAGTCTTCGTGCAGTGCGCGCGCCAGGCGACCCTGGCCCGTGCCGTGTTCGCCGACCAGTTGCACCGGCACGCCGGCGTCGCGCACGCGCCGCAACTGGTCGACGAGGCGCTCGAACGCGGCATCTCCGCAGCACAGCGCGGCGAGCGCGCCCCCGGCCCTGCCCGCGGCGGTGGCCGGCGGCACGGGGGCCACGGCTTCGGCAGAAGCGGCCGCGGGCGCCGGCATGACCGCCTCGACCAGCGGCGCCCACATCGGTCCGTTGAAGCGCGCATGCAGATGGAAGGATTGGCCGTCGGCCGTGCGCACCGTCAATGGCAGCGCCAGCGGCGAGCGGAAGCGGTCGACCAGCGCGTCGACGCGAAGATCGAACAAGGACTGGAGGGTCTGCTGACGCAGCGCCGCCCCGTGCAGTCCCAGCTGCTCCAGCGCGCCGCGATTGGCACCACTGATGCGGCCATCGGCCTCGACCGCGAGGATGCCCTCCATCAGCGTACCGATGCATTCGATGCGGCGATGGAAGTGCAGCCGCAGGCCATGGCGCCAGTCGTCGCTGAGCCAGTGGTTCTCGATCATGCGGGCCGACATCTTCACCAGCGCCATCGTGTGCTGGTGGTAGCTGCGGTGATCGCCGGAGACATCGAGCACCCCCAGCACGTTGCCGCGCGGGTCGAGGATCGGCGCGGCCGAGCAGGTGAGGAAGTGGTTGGCGTGCAGGAAGTGCTCGTCGGCGTGCACCAGCGTGGGCTGCTCGGAGACCAGTGCAGTGCCCACTGCGTTGGTGCCCTTGCCGGCCTCGGACCAGTCGGCGCCGGGCGCCAGGGCCACCCGTGCGGCACGCGAGAGGAAATCATCGTCGCCGATCGACAGCAGCACCGTGCCGCTGGCATCGGTCAGCACCACCATGCTGTGGGTGTTGACGATCTGCTCGTGCAGCAGCTCCATCACCGGCGTGGCATGCAGGTGCAGGCGCAGGTTGCGCTCGCGGCGCAGCAGCAGCTCGTTGCCGGGCACGCGCGCATGGTCGGGCGATTCGATGCGCGAGAGGCCCAGCGCCAGGCAGCGTTCGTGCGAGCGGTCGATCTCCGCGATGTGCGCGCTGTCCAGGTTCAGCGCGGAGGCGATCGGCCGCACCGGCCCGCCGGCGCTGCGCCTGGCATCGCGTGAATGTCCGCCGCTGTGGAAGGGCCCGCGCACGCTGCTCCTCGGGTTGCCCAGGGAAGGGCTGCCTTGGAGGATTGTCTCAGCTTCCGGCTTCGCTCAGGCGTTGCTGGTCGCGCGCACTTCCTCGATCGTCGTCAGCCCGGCCAGCACCTTCTCGATGCCGTCCTGCCGCAAGGTGCGCAGGCCCTCGGCGATCGCCGCCTGCTGCAGCTCGCTGCTGCGTGCATGGGTCTGGATCAGGTGCCGCATCTCGCGGTTCACCAGCAGCAGCTCGTGCAGGCCCAGTCGGCCGTTGAAGCCGGTGTCGGCGCAGTGCCGGCAGCCGCGTGCCTGGTGCTGCTGCAGCACCCCGTGGCGACCGTGGCGGTGCCGCCAGTCGGCCAAGGTGGCTTCGCGCGAGGGGCGCTCGGGCGCGTCGCCGAAGCCGGCGAGCCAGTCATCGAGCAGCGCGTCGATCTCCGCCGGCGTGGCGGGACGCGTGCTCACGCAATGGCGGCACAGCCGGCGCACCAGGCGCTGCGCCAGCACCGCCAGCAGCGAATCGGCGAAGCCGAAGGGGTCCAGCCCCATGTCGAGCAGGCGGGTCACGGTCTCGACGGCGCTGTTGGTGTGCAGCGTCGACAGCACCAGGTGACCGGTGAGCGAGGCCTCCACCGCCATCTGCGCGGTCTCCTGATCGCGGATCTCGCCGACCATCACCACATCGGGGTCGGCGCGCAGGAAGGCGCGCAGCGCCTTCGCGAAGGTCCAGTCGATGCGCGGGTTCACCTGCACCTGGCGAAGGCCCTTCTGCGTGATTTCCACCGGGTCCTCGGCGGTCCAGATCTTGCGCTCGGGCGTGTTGATGTGGGCCAGCGCCGCATGCAGCGTGGTGGTCTTGCCGCTGCCGGTCGGGCCGACGCACAGCACCAGGCCATAGGGCCGCTCGACCACTGCCTTCAGCCCGCGCAGCACCGCAGGGGCCAGCCCCATGTCGTCCAGCGGCAGTGCGCGGGCCGAGGCCAGCAGGCGCAGCACCACGTCCTCGTGGCTGTTGGCGGTCGGGATCGTGGCCACGCGCAGCTCCAGCGTCTGGCCCGGCACGAAGCGGCCGAAACTGATCTTGCCGTCCTGCGGCTTGCGGCGCTCGGAGATGTCGAGGTCGCACATGAT
>CAZXLI010000364.1:0-6146 GCA_964641795.1 uncultured Bordetella sp.
GCGCCACCAGCGGCCCGGCAAAGCCGGTTCCGCGGCGGCCGCTGGGAAGGACACGACCAACTGCGCATCGGAGAATTGATATGGCAACCATTCACGTCGACGTGGTCAGCGCGGAAGAGCAGATCTTCTCGGGCGAGGCCAGGTTCGTCGCGCTGCCGGGCGAGAACGGCGAGCTCGGCATCCTGCCGCGCCACACGCCGCTGATCACCCGCATCCGTCCGGGTGCGGTGCGCATCGAGCGGGCCGACAACGGCGAGGAAGAGTTCGTCTTCGTGGCCGGCGGCATCCTCGAAGTGCAACCGGGCACGGTGACGGTGCTGGCCGACACCGCCATCCGTGGCCATGACCTCGACGAGGCCAAGGCCAACGAAGCGAAGAAGCTGGCCGAGGAAGCGATGAAGAACGCGAAGAGCGACATCGACTTCGCCAAGGCCCAGAGCGAGTTCGCGATGATGGCTGCCCAGATCGCCGCCATCGCCAAGCTGCGCAAGAAGTAAAAGCGGCCGGCGCCCGCGCCGCTGCGCTGCGACGAACGCCCGCCTCGTGCGGGCGTTTGCCTTTTCTGCGCGACACTCGTCGCCGATCGGTCGACAGGAGCAGCGCGGTGAGCAAGAGCAGCAAGGATCGCAAGAGCGCCAGGGCAGGCAAGTCCGACAAGGTCGGCAAGGCCGAGTACTACGAGCGACTCGCGCCGCTGGAACTCGAGCTCAACAATCTGGCGCGCTGGCTGCAGCACACCGGCAAGCGCCTGGTGGTGGTGATCGAGGGCCGCGACACGGCCGGCAAGGGCGGTGTCATCGCGGCGATCGCCCAGACGCTCAATCCGCGCCAATGTCGCGCCGTCGCGTTGCCCAAGCCCAGCGACCGCGAAAAGTCCCAGTGGTATTTCCAGCGCTATGTGCAGCACCTGCCCGCGGCAGGCGAGGTCGTGATCTTCGATCGCAGCTGGTACAACCGCGCCGGCGTGGAGGCCGTGATGGGCTTCTGCAGCAAGACCGAGGTCGATGCCTTCCTGAAGCAGGTGCCGGTGTTCGAGCGCCTGCTGGTCGATGACGGCATCCTGCTGTTCAAGTACTGGCTGACGGTGGACCAGGACAAGCAGGAAGAGCGCTTTGCCGAGCGTCGCAACGATCCCCTCAAGCGCTGGAAGCTCTCGCCGATCGACCTGCAGGCGCGCGAGAAGTACGCCGAATACGGCCGCGCACGCGATCGCATGCTCGAGGCCACCCACAGCAAGCAGGCGCCGTGGACCTTGGTGGACTTCAACGACCAGCGCCGCGGCCGCCTGACCCTCATCCGGCACCTGCTCGACCAGTTGCCCGACACCAGCGTGCCGGAGCAGCTGCTGGACCTGCCGCCGCTGCGTCAAGCGCCGCAACGCGAACGCTTCAGCAAGAAGGCCTTCCGGCCGATCTGATCCGGCGTTAGCGAAACGACACGGCACCGGGATGTCCTTGCTCCAGCAGGCGCTGCACGCCGGACTCGATGCGTCGCGCCCGGCCGCTGCCGCCGGGGCACGCCGGCACCTGGTCGTCGCCGGCGCCGCCGGGCCGCTGGGTTCGGCGGTGCTGGAGCAGGCGTTGGCCCTGCCGCATTGGCCGCGGGTCTCGGCCCTGGTGACGCAACCGCTGGATGTGGCGTTGCGCGGCCTGGTGGCCGTGCAGATCGATGCCGCGCGGCTGGACAGCGCGCCCCGCTTGCATCCGGCACCGGACACCGCGATCGTCGTCTTCGACCGCGAGCGATCGCGCCATGGCCGTGAGGCGGCCTTCCTGCGTCCGCAGCCCGGCGAGCTGCCGGCCTTCGCCGCATGGTTGCAGCGACAGGGCGTGCACCGGCTGGTCCTCGTGATGCCGCATGCGCCTTCGCTGCTGCCGCACGCCTTGAAGCTGGGGCTGGCCAACCTCGACGAACAGGCGGTCGCGGCGCTCGGCTTCGAGCAGCTCACGATCGTGCGGCCGACGCGCGGCGGCGGCGCAGGCCTCGAGCCATCCGCCGCAGGCACGGGCGGGCGATGGACGCGGCTGCTGACGAGTGTGGCTGCCGGCGTGCTGTCCCAGCTGCAGTGGATGGTGCCGCAGCGCGATCAGCCCCTGCGCGCCGCCAAGGTCGCGGAGTTCGTCATCGCGTTGGCGCGCGCGCTGCCGGAAGCAGCGGCGGGCACGCGCGTCGCGCCGCCCGAGCTCGTCTGGGACTGGGCGCAGCCCGATGGCGGTGATCGCCTGCTGGAGAGCTGGCTTCAGCAGGGCCGCTGGGACCCGCCGGCCGCCCCGCAGCGCCGCTGGTGAACGGGAGCGGACTCCCGCGCGCTCAGGCGTCGAACGCGCCCACCACGGTGCGGCGAGCGGCCGGCCGGGATTGCTCGTGCACCTCCTGCAGCAGCGCCGCGTAGTAGTCCAGCGACGGCGTGTGCTTGCCGGGCTCCTTCGCGGCGTCGTCCCAGCGGCGCAGCATCACCGCCTGGGGCGCGAAGTCCTCGCTTTCGAAGCGCTCGCATTCGGCCTCGCTCATCGGGCCGCCCTGCAGGGACAACGACAACAGCGAGGCCGGCGACAGCGTGTCGCGGTAGGCCGGTTCGGTGGCCACCAGGTAGCGCTTGGCTGCCACATGCAAGCGGATCGGCTCGAGCACTTGCGGGCCGAACGCGGCGCCCAGCCAAGGCAGCGCCCGCGTCTCGTGCTGGTTGTCGCTGCGGTCGTCGCCGACGGCGCCCTGATCGTCGAAGTCGCCCACATCGTGAAGCAACGCTGCGGCCACCAGCGCGGGCTCGGCCCCGGCCCATTCGGCCAGCTGGGCACACTGCAGCGCATGCGCCAGTGCGGACACCGACTCGCGCCGCCCGCCGTCATAGGGCCGGCTGCCGAAGGTCTCGAACAACTGCCGGATGCGCGCGATGACCTCGGCGCCGCTTTGCTGGGGTTCCATGCCGTGCTCCCTCCCTGCCGTGATCCAGGGTGCGGCAGACCATAGCACGCGACCGTGACGGCGACCGTTGACTGCGGTCATCCATCCCCCGGGCGCGATAATCCACCGATGTTTGCGCCGCTCCAGAACGACTGCTTCCTGCGCGCCTGCCTGCGCCAGCCCACCGACTACACGCCCTTGTGGCTGATGCGCCAAGCGGGTCGTTACCTGCCGGAGTACAACGCCACCCGCGCCCGGGCCGGCAGCTTCATGGGTCTGGCCACCAACCCCGCGTACGCCACCGAGGTCACGCTGCAGCCGCTCGAGCGCTATGCGCTGGATGCGGCCATCCTGTTCTCGGACATCCTGACGGTGCCCGATGCCATGGGACTGGGCCTGTCGTTCGCCGCCGGCGAAGGACCGCGCTTCGCTCGCCCGGTGCGCGACGAGTCGGCCGTGTCGGCGCTGCGGGTGCCCGACCTCGAAGCGCTGCGCTATGTGTTCGATGCGGTCACTTCGATCCGTCGGGCGCTCCGGGGCCGCGTGCCGCTGATCGGCTTCTCCGGCAGCCCCTGGACGCTGGCCTGCTACATGGTCGAAGGCGCCGGTTCGGACGACTACCGCCTCGTCAAGCAGATGCTGTACAGCCGGCCCGACCTGCTGCACCGCATCCTGGCGATCAATGCCGATGCCGTGGCCGCTTACTTGAACGCCCAGATCGAGGCCGGTGCCCAGGCGGTGATGGTGTTCGATTCCTGGGGCGGCGTGCTCGAGCACCGCGCGTTCCACCAGTTCAGCCTGGCCTACACGCAACGCGTGCTGGCACAGCTCAAGCGCGAGCACCAGGGCCAGCGCGTGCCCTGCATCGTCTTCACCAAGGGTGGCGGCCTGTGGCTGGAGCAGATCGCGGCAATCGGCGCCGACGTCGTCGGACTGGACTGGACCTGCGACCTGGGCCAGGCACGCCGCCGCACCGACGACGCGGTCGCGCTGCAAGGCAACCTCGATCCGATGGTGTTGTTCGCTGGCCCGGATGCCGTGGCCGCCGAAGCACGCGCGGTGCTGGACAGCTTCGGCGCCCCGCAGCGGCCCGATGGACGCTGGGGTGGCCATGTCTTCAACCTGGGCCACGGCATCAACCAGCACACGCCGCCAGAGCATATGCAGGCCTTGGTCGAGACCGTGCATGCCCATTCGCGCGCGCTGCGACAAGCGGGTTCACCCGCATAGCGTTCTGTCGAGGTCGGAGAGGGTAAGTGAGCGCTCAGGGCTTGACTTATCCCCAAAATCCGCTCCACGGCGAATGCGCCGCGGCGACTGTGCGATGCACCATGAGAAATTGCGCAAACTCGTGGCAAGTGACTGATTCATAAGGATATTCGGCCTTTGCCTCACGATTGGGCAAACCAGGCCGAACGTTGCTGCATCAAGCACTTAGCGCTTCCGCTGCCAGCTTTCCCACAAAGTTATCCACAGAAGCTGGGGATGGATTGAAAACTCCTTTCCAATCATGAACTTAAGGCGACTTCTTGATGTGGATGCGAGTTTTCGGCGGCAACTGAGCCAGGGCTGCGCTTGACAAGCACGCTGCGCATTCCGGTGGCGGTCGAGGCGCCGCAGCACAGTGGCCTGACCGGGCCGCTGGACTACCTCAGCGAGCGCCCGCTGACGCCCGGCACCTTGCTGCGTGTGCCGCTCGGTCGCCGTGAAGTGCTCGGCATTGCATGGCGGGGCGGCACCGGCCTCGAGCCTTCGGGGCTTGATCCCGCCGCGCTGCGCCCCGTGGCGGCGGTGTTCGAGACACTGCCGCCGCTGCCACCCGCGTGGCTTGCGCTCGCAGAATTTGCAGCCGCTTACTACCAGCGCAGCGTCGGTGAGTTGTCGCTGTCGGTGCTGCCGCCGGAGCTGCGCAAGATCGACGCCACCGCGCTGGCCAGCCGGCAGGCGCGCCTGCTCAAGCGCCTGCAGCGCGAGCCGGCCCAGGCCGCCGAGCCGCCACCCGAGCGACCCGCCCTGGCGAACGAGCAGCAGCAGGCGCTGGCAGCCTTCGAGGCCGCCCAGGCCGAACCGCATCCGCTGCCTTTGCTGCTGCATGGGGTCACCGGCAGCGGCAAGACCGAGGTTTACCTGCGCGCCACCGAGCAGGTGCTGGCGGCCGGCCGCCAGGCGCTGGTGCTGGTGCCCGAGATCAACCTGACGCCGCAGCTCGAATCACGCTTTGCCGCGCGCTTCCCGGGCCGCCGCCTGGTGGCCATGCACAGCGGCCTCACGCCGGCGCAGCGCCTGTCGCACTGGTTGAGCGCGCTGCTGGGCCACGCCGACATCGTGCTCGGCACACGCCTGTCGGTGTTCGCGCCGCTGCCGCGGCTGGGGCTGATCGTGGTCGACGAGGAGCATGACCCGTCCTACAAGCAGCAGGAAGGCGCGCGCTACTCGGCGCGCGACCTGGCGGTCTACCGCGGGCATCTCGAGCGGGTACCGGTGATGCTGGGCTCGGCCACGCCTTCGCTGGAAAGCTGGCAGCGTGCGCAGCAGGGCCGCTATCGGCGGCTTGACATGGCGCAGCGCATCGGCGGCGGCGTGCTGCCGAAGGTGCGGCTGTTCGACATGGGCGTGCTACCGCGTGAAAAGAGCGGCCATGCGCCGCTGTTCGCGCCGCCCGTGCTGCAGAGCCTGCGCGAACGGGTCGCGCGCGGCGAGCAGAGCCTCGTGTTCCTGAACCGACGCGGCTATGCGCCGGTGCTGCATTGCGCCGATTGCGGCTGGAAGAGCGGCTGCCCGCACTGCAGCGCCTGGCGCGTGTTCCACAAGGGCGAGCGCACCCTCCGCTGCCACCACTGCGGCTTCACCGAGCGCGTGCCGCGCGCCTGCCCCGACTGCGGCAACCTCGACATCGCGCCGATCGGCCGCGGCACCGAGCGGCTCGAGGAACAGCTGGCGGCGCTGCTGCGCACCCCCGACGACCGCCCCGCGCGCATCGCCCGCATCGACGCCGACAGCACGCGCCTGAAGGGCGCGCTCGAGGCACAGCTCGGCGCGGTGCATGCCGGCGATGTCGACGTGCTGGTCGGCACGCAGATGGTGACCAAGGGCCACGACTTCCGGCGCATCACGCTGGTCGCCGCGGTGAACCCCGACAGTTCGCTGTTCAGCAGTGACTTCCGCGCGCCCGAGCGCCTGTTTGCGCTGCTGATGCAAGCCGGCGGTCGCGCCGGGCGCGACGCGCTGCAGGCCGATCGCAG
>CAZXLI010000365.1:0-6134 GCA_964641795.1 uncultured Bordetella sp.
CCTGACCGACGGCACGCTGGAGGCGCAGGGCGCCTCGGCGCAGGGCCTGATCACCACGCTGCACTACGCCGACAACATCGAGACGCCGCGCAACAACGACTTCCGCAACAAGTTCGCGGTCGCCTTCCGCAGCAACCCCGACGTGTACGCGGTGCAGGGCTACGACGCGGCGCAACTGCTGGCCGCGGGCCTGAATGCGGTGAAGGGCGACCTGGGCAAGCGCGACGCGATGCTGGCCGCGATGAACAAGGCCACGATCGACAGCCCGCGCGGCAAGTTCACGCTCTCGCCGCAGCGCAACCCGGTGCAGGACTTCTACATCCGCGAGGTCAAGGGCCACTACAACGTCAACACCGGCATCGCGGTGAAGGCGCTGGCCGATCCGGGGCGCGGCTGCAAGTCATGAACGCCCCCAGGGCCGGGCTGCGCCCGCCCGGCGCCAGCGGCCGCGCCGGTCCATCGCGGTTTCGCGCCGGGCCACCGGCGCGCGGCTGCAGCCTGTCGCAACCGGCTGGTAGAACCGGGCCCGGCACGGCACAGTGGCCTCCGGCTTCACGACCGAAGGCGTGGCGACGATGAAAACGCTGATCCTGTTCATCACCTGGTGCATCCTGTTCGTGCTGTGCTGGCCGCTGGCGCTGCTGGCGCTGCTGCTGGCACCGTTCATCTGGCTGCTGTCGCTGCCGTTCGCGCTGCTGGGCATCGGCTTCGGCGCCCTCTTTGCGCTGATCGCGGCCATCCTGTATTTGCCGGCACGGCTGCTGGGGTACCGGCCAACGGCCTGATCAGGCGGCCGGTGATCGGGGAAGTGCTCGCGGGACTGTGGGGAGATCCCCTGGGACGGCGGAGCCCAGTCGCATGGTGCCGGGGCTCACTCAGTCGGCTCGACGGCCCGGTAGGCCTGCTTCGGATCGCTGGGCTTGTCCGGCCGCGTCATCACCAGCCGGCGCGCGCGCAGCAGCGGCCTCAGGTAGTCCTGCCGCATGGTCTGGATGCGCCGGCCGAACAGCAGCGCCAGTTCGTCGGCGCGCCACGGCTTGACGGCGCAGACCGCCAGCACCAGGTCCCGCAGTTCAGTCTGCGGCCGGTGCCGGCCCAGGGCCGCCAGGTCTTCCTGGAGCTCTGGCGGCAAGGCTGCCAGCAAGTCTTGCCGGCGCGCCTCGGGCGCCATGCCGGGTGATGCGTCCAGCTTGGTGGTTTGGGGGTCGAGCCTGGTGGTTTTGGGGCCCAGCCTGGTGATTTTCGGGTCCGGCCTGGTGGTTTTCGCGTCTGGCCCGGCTTGCATGCTTTCCGCGCCGGCCAGCATCCGGTCCGTCGGCTTGTACCAGGTGGCCGAGCCGCGCCCGTTCTGCTCGAACAGGCCCGCATCGCGCAGCCGCCGCAGCGCAGTGCTGGCCGTGAGCGTGTCCACCTTGTTCAGGTCGCGGTAGGTGGCGTTGTCCATCGCGCCGGCCTCGCGCGCCACCACCAGCGCACGGGCCTCGCCTTCGCTCAAGTTCAGGGCCTTGAAGCCGGCCAGCCAGCGCAGGTCGTCTTCGCCCAGGAAATGGTGGAAGAAGAAGCGCGCGACGAAGAGATCGCGGCCGCGGTCGGACTCGAACAGCGGCGGCGCCAGGCCGGCGGCCTCGGCCATTTCGCGCATCACGCGGATGCCGCTGCCCTTGGTCTCGGCGAAACGGGTTTCGTGCAGCACCGCCGCGATCTTCGAATTGCGCGGCGCCGAGCCCGGTTCGCCCAGATGTTCGGGCGACTTCAGCGAGAAGCCCGGGTTGCGGATCTCCAGGCGGTTGCTGTAGCGGATGATCTGGATCGGCGCGTGGTTGCGGTAGCTGCGGTGCATCACCGCATTGACGACCGCTTCGCGGACCACCCGGGTCGGGATCAGCGGCCGGTCCTGGCGCTGCAGTTCGCCTTCGGCCAGACCGAAGGCCTTGGGCAAGTCGTCCAGGATCGCGGCCTGCGCGCGGCGGATCAGCCGGAACATCGGGTCGCGCAGTTCAACCGTGTCGAAGCGGCGCTCGGGGTCGGGCACCCATTCGCGGCCGGGCACGCGGATGTAGTCCACCCGGGTCATCGGGAAGCAGCGGCGCAAGGCCGCCGGCTTGCCGAACAGCAGCAGGCCGGCCACCGTCGGCTGCCACTGACCTTGGGCGTTACGACGCAGCGCGCCCAGCGACTGCAGCAGCTCGGCGTCGGACCAGCGCAGCTCCTCGGCGTCCGGGTTGCTCTCGGCGCGCGACTGGCGGTAGTCGGCCAGCGCCGCGGGCAGCAGGTCGTCCTCGCTGGCGTCGGCCACCAGGCCGGCGTCGAAGCTCTCGCCCTGCCGGCCTTGGTACAGCGCGACCAGGTCGTCTTCGGTGCAATGCTGGTCGGTGCTGCCGATGCGCCGGAACGCGCCCCGCGGCAGGCCCTGGGCCTTCAGGTACACCGGCTTCTCGTGCGCGGCGGCTTCGGGCACGAAGACCACGGCCACCGTCTCACCCTGCAGGCGTTCACTGTGGATCTCGGGGCGCAGCGGCAGGTTGAACATCGTGGCGCACTGGGTGGCCAGTTCGCTCACCAGCTTGTCCGGCTGTGCCAGGCCCTCTACCTCGTAGGCAGGGAACAGCGCCTGCTCGTCGCGCCGCACGCCCAGCAAGATCCAGCCGCCGCCGAGCCCGGGCTCGTTGGCGAACGCGCAGATGGTCTCCATCAAGGAACGGCCGACATCCTGCGCGCGCTTGGCTTCGACGCGCTCGTGCTCGTCCAGCAGGTTCAGATTTTCCAGCAGCTCCAGCGCCGTCACCGCGCCACCTCCACCAGCAGCGCCGCGATATCGGCCTCCACCGCCTTCGGCGCGGCGTCGATCTGTCGCGCATTGGCCGAGAAGCGCGCGATGTAGTCTTCCAAGTTCGCCCGGGTGCTGGTGGTGCCCGGCGTGGCCAGGCTGAACGGTGAGGTGTTGTAGAACGGTGCCCCCGCCGGCAACAGCAGGTCGGGACCAACCGTGCTGCCTTGCAGCGCGAGGCGCTGCTGGCGCACCGCCTCGCGCATGTACAGCGAAGACCTGAACGGGCCGCGCAGCAGGTCGGCTACGTTCCAGATGAAGTCGGCAAGGTTCTGTTGGTTCATGAATCGGCATCGGCCTGCGAGCGGCGGCAGGCGTGAGCGGCGATCATAGGGTCCACGACCCGGCGGCTCGCCGATAATCCGGCGCCACCCGCGAGCCGCCGCCCCTTGGACCTTGCCACCTTCGCCGTCCAGTGCCTCAACGCCGTCCAGTACGGCCTGCTGCTGTTCCTGGTGGCCTCGGGGCTGACGCTGATCTTCGGGATCATGGGCGTCATCAACCTGGCGCACGGCAGCTTCTACATGATCGGCGCCTACCTGGCCTTCAGCCTGGCGCCGCTGTTCGGCCAGAACTTCGTGCTGATGCTGGTGTGCGGCACGCTGCTGGCGGCGCTGTTCGGCTACCTGCTGGAATGGGCCTTCTTCAGCTACCTGTACCAGCGCGAGCACCTGCAGCAGGTGCTGATGACCTGGGCGCTGATCCTGGTGTTCGAGGAAGCGCGCTCGCTGCTGCTGGGCAACGACGTGCACGGCGTGAAGCCGCCCGAGTGGCTGGCCGGCAGCATCGCGCTCGGCAGCCTGATGACCTACCCGGTGTACCGGCTGTTCGCCTCGGCCGCCTGCATCGTGATCGGGCTGGCGCTGTACTTCGTCGTCAACCGCACGCGGCTGGGCATGATGATCCGCGCCGGCGCCAGCAACCGCGACATGGTGCGCGGCCTGGGCGTGCCGATCACGCGGCTGTACCGCATCGTGTTCGCCGGCGGCGTGGCGCTGGCCGCGCTGGCCGGCATGATCGCGGCGCCCATGTCCAGCGTGTACCCCGGCATGGGCGGGCATGTGCTGATCATCAGCTTCGTGATCGTCGTGATCGGCGGCATCGGCTCGATCAGCGGCGCGCTGATCGCGGCGCTGCTGGTGGGCTTCGTCGACACCTTCGGCAAGGTGTTCTTCGCCGAACTGTCGGGCATCGGCGTGTACCTGCTGATGGCCATCGTGCTGGTCTGGCGGCCCGAGGGCCTGATGAAGCGGGGCTGGTGATGCGTGCCGCCGTGCTGCGCTGGTGGCCGCCTCTTTTCGGCGTTATCGCGCTGGCCGTGCTGCCGCTGGTGCTGAGCCCGTACCTGCAGGACCTGCTGCTGCGCGTCGTCACGCTGGCGGTGTTCGCGCTGAGCCTGGAGCTGCTGGTGGGCACCACCGGCCTGGTGAGCCTGGGCCATGCGGCGTTCTACGGCATCGGTGCCTACGCCACGGTGATGCTGTCGCCCGGCGACGCGTCCGGCTCGCTGCCCGGGCTGATGGCGGCGGCGCTGGGCTGCGCGGCGCTGTACGCGCTGTTCGTCGGCGCGCTGAGCCTGCGCACCAAGGGCGTGTACTTCATCATGGTGACGCTGGCCTTCGCGCAGATGGCCTACTTCGTGTTCCACGACACCAAGCTCGGCGGCGGCACCGACGGGCTGTACCTCAACGTGCGGCCGACCCTCGCCATCGCCGGCCGCACGCTGCTCGACACCGACGACAAGCGCCAGATGCTGTGGCTGGCCGGCGCGCTGCTGGTGGCCACCTGGGCGCTGCTGGCGCTGATCCGCCGTTCGCGCTTCGGCCATGCGCTGGCCGGCATCCGCGTCAACGAGCAGCGCATGCGCGCGGCCGGCTTCGCCACCACGCTGTACAAGCTGGCGGCCTTCGTGATCGCCGGCGCGCTGGCCGGGCTGGCCGGCTTCCTGGTGGCGGCCAAGGACGGCTACGTGAATCCCGAGATGCTGTCGTGGCACGAATCGGGCGCGGTGCTGCTGGTGATCATCCTCGGCGGCCTCGGGCGGCTGGGCGGCGCGGTGCTGGGCGCGGTGAGCTTCGTGCTGCTGAAGGAACTGCTGTCCACCGCCGCGCTGGTCGGGCCGCTGGCCGACCACTGGCAGCTGACGCTGGGCGTGACGATCATCGCCTTCGTCGCGCTGCTGCCCAAGGGGCTGATCGCGCTGCGGCTGCGGCGGAGGCCGGCACCATGACCGCGCTGCTGCGCTGCCAGGGGCTCACGCGCCGCTTCGGCGGGCTGACCGCCGTCGATGCGGTGACGCTCGACTTCGCGCCCGGCGAAGTGCATGCGGTGATCGGCACCAACGGCGCCGGCAAGTCGACGCTGATCAACATGCTCTCGGGCGAACTGCCGGCCACGGCCGGCACGATCACGCTCGATGGCCAGGACATCACCGCCTGGCCGCAGCCGAGGCGCGCGCGCGCCGGTCTTGGCCGCAGCTACCAGCGCACCACCATCTTCGGCGAGTTCACGGTGCTCGAGAACACCCGGCTGTGCGCCCAGGCCGCGTTCGCGCGGCCGTTCGCGCTGTGGCAGGCGGCCGCGACGTGTGCAGATAGCGGCGCGGCCGCGCGCGAGGCGCTGGCCGCCGCCGGCCTGGCCGGGCAGGCGGCCACCACGGCCGGCGCCTTGAGCCACGGCGCCAAGCGCCAGCTGGAGATCGCGATGTGCCTGGCCACGCGGCCGCGCGTGCTGCTGCTGGACGAGCCGCTGGCCGGCATGGGCGCCGAGGAGACCGAGCGCATGCTCGCGCTGCTGCAGGGGCTGAAGGCCGGCCATGCGATCGCGCTGGTCGAGCACGACATGGATGCGGTGTTCCGCATCGCCGACCGCATCACCGTGATGGTCAATGGCCAGGTGATCGCGAGCGACCGCCCCGAGGCCATTCGCGCCAACCGCGACGTGCAGATCGCCTACCTCGGCGATCACTGAGGCACCCCATGCTGCGCGTCGAAGGCCTGCACACCTATCTCGGCGACAGCCACATCCTGCGCGGCGTCGACCTGGCGCTGCCGGCTGGCGCGGCACTGGGCCTGCTGGGCCGCAACGGCATGGGCAAGACCACGCTGATCCGCACGATCATGGGCTACCTGCCGCCGCGCCAGGGCCGCGTGTTCTGGCACGGCCAGGACGTCACCGGCCAGCCGCCCGAGCGCATGGCGCGGCGCGGCATCGGCTACGTGCCCGAAGGCCGCGGCATCTTCCCGAACCTGAGCGTGCGCGAGAACCTGGTGATGGCCGCGCGCCCCGGTGCTGACGGCCAAAGTAC
>CAZXLI010000366.1:0-6110 GCA_964641795.1 uncultured Bordetella sp.
TGGCCACCTACATCGGCTGGCTGATGCACCGCAGCTGGGGTGGCATCGTCGCCGGTGGCCTGTTCGTGCTGCCCTCGCTGTTCATCCTGATCGCGCTGTCGTGGATCTACATGCGCTTCGGCAACGTGCCGGTGGTGGCCGGCATCTTCTACGGCATCAAGCCGGCGGTGACGGCGCTGGTGCTGCATGCCGCGCACCGCATCGGCACGCGGGCACTGAAGAATGGCTGGATGTGGGGCATTGCGGCGGCGGCTTTCGTCGCCATCTTCGCGTTCGACACGCCCTTCCCGGCCATCGTCGCGGCCGCGGGCTTGATCGGCCACTTCGGCGCGCAGCGCTGGCCCCAGGTGTTCGCCATCGGCGGCGGCCACGGCAAGGCGAAGCAAGGCTACGGCCCGGCCCTCATTGACGATGACACCCCCACCCCGCCCCACGCCCGCTTCTCGCGCGGGCACCTGGTCCGCGTGCTGCTGGGCGGCTTCGGCCTGTGGGCGCTGGCGATGGCCGCGCTGGTGGCCTGGCAAGGCTGGCAGTCCACGCTGGCGCAGATGGGCTGGTTCTTCACCAAGGCCGCGCTGCTGACCTTCGGCGGTGCCTACGCGGTGCTGCCCTACGTGTACCAGGGCGCGGTCGAGCAGTACCAGTGGCTCAGCGGCCCGCAGATGATCGACGGCCTGGCGCTCGGCGAATCGACGCCCGGCCCGCTGATCATGGTGGTGGCCTTCGTCGGCTTCGTCGGCGGCTGGCTCAAGCAGGTGATGGGGCCCGATGCGCTGTTTGCCGGCGGCGCGCTGGCGGCCACGGTGGTCACCTTCTTCACCTTCCTGCCCTCGTTCGTGTTCATCCTGGCCGGCGGGCCGGTGGTGGAGGCCACGCACGGCAAGCTCGGCTTCACCGCGCCGCTGTCGGCCATCACCGCCGCGGTGGTCGGCGTGATCCTGAACCTGGCGCTGTTCTTCGCGTACCACGTGCTGTGGCCGCAGGGCTTCGGCGGCCGCTTCGACTGGATCTCGGCGCTGATCGCGGTGGCCGCCGCGATCGCGCTGTTCCGCTTCAAGCTCGGCGTGCTGCCGCTGCTGGGCCTGGCCGCCGCGGCCGGACTGGCCGTCACTTTTGTTCGTTAGCCAAGGAACCACCATGGATGCTCGCCTGCAACCCCTGCCCTTCGACGCCCAGGGCCTGCGCGGCCTGTCGGAGAAGCTGATCCAGAGCCACTACCAGAACAACTACGGCGGCGCCGTGAAGCGGCTGAACGCAATCCGTGCACAACTCGCGGGCCTGAACTTCGCCAGCGCGCCGGGCTTCCAGCTCAATGGCCTGAAGCGGGAGGAGCTGATCGCCACCAATTCGATGCTGCTGCACGAGCTGTACTTCGCCGGCCTGGGCGGCGACGGCGCGACGATGGAGCCGCCGATGAAGCTGGCGCTGGACGCCAGCTTCGGCAGCGTCGAGCGATGGCGCGACGAGTTCGTCGCCTGCGCCAAGGCGCTGGGCGGCGGCTCGGGCTGGATGCTGCTGAGCTTCCAGCCGCGCGAAGGCACGCTGGTGAACCAGTGGGCCGCCGACCACACCCACGCACTGGCCGGCGGCGTGCCGATCCTGGCGCTGGACATGTATGAGCACGCCTACCACTTGGACCACGGCGCCGCGGCCGGCGCGTATGTCGACGCGTTCATGCAGAACATCGCCTGGGCCGGCGTCTACCAGCGCTACCAGGCCGCGGTGCATGCCGCCAGCGAGCCCTTCGCGGCCGATGCCGACGCGCTGCAGGGCGCCACGGTGCTGGACGTGCGACGGGCCGGCGTGTTTGCGCAAGCGCCATCGATGATCCCCGGCGCGCGCTGGTGCGACCCGGCTGCAGTGGCCGCCTGGGCCGCCGAGCTGCCGGCCGAGCAACCGGTGGTGGTGTACTGCGTCTACGGCCACGAGGTCGGCCGGTCCACGGCGATGCGCCTGCGCGCGGCCGGTGTCAATGCGCGTTATCTGAGCGGCGGTATCGATGGCTGGTCCAAGGCCGGCCGGCCGGTGGTCGACAAGCCGCGCGGGTGATCGCGATGAGCGCGCCCACACCGACTCGCATTGCGCTGCTCTACCCCGGCGACCGCGCTGCGCGCGACCGCAGCGACCCAGCCGAGAGCCGCTTCGCCGCGCTGTTCGAGGCCTTCGCCGCCGCCGGCATCGCCGCCGAGCCCGCGGTCTACCACGACGACTTCGCCGACGAGGTGGCGGCCCAACTGCGCCAGGTGCAGGCCGTGCTGGTGTGGTGCAACCCGATCGAGGGCGGGCGCCGGCGCGACCGGCTCGACGCGATGCTGCGCGAGGTGGCCGCCGCCGGCGTGCTGGTCAGCAGCCATCCGGACACCATCCTGCGCCTGGGCACGAAGGATGTGCTGGTCGAGGTGCGCGACCTCCCCTTCGGCAGCGACGCGCTGCGCGTCGACAGCCTGGCCCAGCTGCAGGCCGAACTGCCGCAGCGCCTGCAGCGCGGCGCGCGGGTGTTGAAGCAGCACCGCGGCCACAGCGGCGTGGGCGTCTGGCGCATCGAGTGCATCGAAGGCTCACCGCTGCTGCTGCTGCGCCATGCACAGCGCGGCAGCGAGGAGGAACAGGTCGACTGGCCGACGCTGCTCGAGCGCCTGGCGCCCTACTTCGACCCTGCCAACGGCGGCCACATGATCGACCAGGCCTGGCAGCCGCGGCTGGCCGAGGGCATGGTGCGCGCCTACCTGGTGGAAGACCGCGTGGCCGGCTTCGGCCACCAGGCCATCAACGCGCTGTACCCGGCCCGTCCGGGCGAGCCGCCGCCCGCGCCCGGCCCGCGCCTGTACCACCCGGCCGACCTGCCGCCGTTCCAGCCGCTGCGGCGCTTGCTCGAATCCCGCTGGATCGAGCTGCTGCGCGAACGCGTGGGCCTGCCGCGCGAGCGCCTGCCGCTGCTGTGGGACTGCGACTTCCTGCTCGGCGAGCCTTCGGCCGCGCAAGATGAGCGTTATGTGCTGTGCGAGATCAACGTCAGCAGCGTGTCGCCGTTCCCGCCCTCGGCGATAGCGCCGCTGGTCGCGGCGGTGCAGGCGCGGCTGACCACCGCCCCATCACTTCGGCAAGCCCGCTGACAAGCGATTGACCGGCCCCAGCAGCGCGCGCCCTGTCGCGCCGGCTGGGCCGTGGGGCCTGGCACGGATCTTGTAGGATGTTTCCTGACATCCTCATACGCCCGATCCCCGGAGCGACCGCCCCATGCACCACCTGCCGACCGATTGGAGCGGGCTCTGCGCGCTCGTATGCCTGCTGGGCCTGCGCCACGGGCTGGACCCCGACCACCTGGCCGCGATCGACGGCCTCACGCGGCTGGGCGTGCGGCGCGGCCAGCCGCATGCCCGCTGGTGCGGCGCGCTGTTCTCGCTGGGGCATGGCGCGATCGTGGTCGGCATCGCGTTGCTGGCGGCCACGCTCGGTTCGCGATGGATGCCGCCGGCCTGGTTCGAGACACTCGGCGGCTCCGTCTCGATCGGCTTTCTGGCCTTGATCGGCATCGTCAACCTGCGCGCCGTGCTGCGTGCACCGGCCGGTGCGGCCGTGCCGCTGGTGATGGTGCGCGGCCGCTGGCTGCAGCGGCTGCTCGGACCCGCGCGTTCGGCCTCCGGGCCGTCGGCGGCCCTGGGCGTGGGCGCGCTGTTCGCGCTGTCGTTCGACACCTTGAGCCAATCGGCGCTGTTCGCGGTGATGGCGCTGCAGTTCGGCGGCGTCGGCCATGCGCTGACGCTGGCCCTGCTGTTCGTGCTGGGCATGCTGCTGAGCGACGGCGCGAACGGCTGGTGGATCGCGCGCCTGATCGATCGTACCGACCGGCTCGCCGTGGTGGCCGCGCGCACGATGACGCTGGCGGTGGCCGGTATCAGCCTGCTGGTGGCCGCGCTGGGCGCTGCCCGCATGGCCTCGCGCTGGGTGGACGGCATCGTCGAAGGCCAGGAGCTCGCGATCGGCCTCGCGGTGATCGTACTGATCGCGTTGAGCTACCTCGTCGCCTGCCGCACGGCCGCGCCCGGCCAAGCCGCATCCACCGCGCCTTCGCGTGCGTAGGAGGTTCGAACACAAGATCACACGATGCCCTCACCCGCTCGACGCCCGCCCGTCCCCCGCCCCGGCATCAGTGCTGCCATCGCACCCATCGCGCTGGCCGCCAGCCTGGCGTGGAGCGCCGGCGCGGTGCGCGCCGAAGAAGCCAATGCGCCGGTGGACGCCAACGCCGGCCGTGTCGAAGTCACCGGCCGCCACTATGACAACGCCATCGGCAGCTCGGACGCCGCTTCGCAGGGCACCATCCGCGCCGAGCTGCTGAAAAGCCGCCCCGCGCTGCGGCCCGGCGAGGTGCTGGAATTCGTGCCCGGCGTGATCGTCACGCAGCACTCGGGCGACGGCAAGGCCAACCAGTATTTCCTGCGCGGCTTCAACCTCGACCATGGCACCGACTTCGCCACTAGCGTCAACGGGCTGCCGGTGAACATGCCCTCGCACGGCCATGGCCAGGGCTACGCCGATCTGAACTTCCTGATCCCTGAACTGGTCGACCGCATCGCCTACCGCAAGGGCCCGTACTTCGCGCAGAACGGCGACTTCGCCGCCGCCGGCTCGGCCGACATCGTCTACCGCCGCACGCTCGACGAGGCCTTCGCCGCGCTGACGCTGGGCCAGCACCACTTCCAGCGCGTGGTGGGCGGCGCCTCCACCGAGACGAGCAGCGGCTTCAAGCTGCTCGGCGCGGCGGAGCTGCAGCACAACGACGGTCCGTGGTCGGTGCCCGAACGCCTGCGCAAGGCCAATGCCGTCGTCACGCTCAGCAGCGGCACGCGCGCCGAAGGCTGGAGCGGCAGCCTGATGGCCTACGGCGCGCGCTGGACCTCGACCGACCAGATCCCGCAGCGCCTGCTCGACGCCGGCCCCTACCAGGGCCAGCCCTTTGGCCGCTTCGATTCGCTGGACCCGAGCGACGGCGGCCGCACGCACCGCAACAGCCTGTCGGGCGAATGGCATCGCAGCAACAATGGCCGCAGCACCCGGGCGGCCGCGTACTTGATCGACTATGGCCTGCAGCTGTGGTCGAACTTCACCTACGCGCTCGATCGCCCCGAAGGCGGCGATCAGTTCTCGCAGCGCGACGACCGGCGTGTCTTCGGCTTCAGCACCAGCCATGCGTTCGACCATCGGCTCGGCAGCCTGAACGCGCGCAGCGAGTTCGGCCTGCAGCTGCGCCACGACCGCATCCGCGTCGGGCTGTTCGACACGGTCGAGCGCCGCACCATCGGCACCACGCGCGACGACCGCGTGCGGCAGACCCAGCTCGGCCTGTACGGCCAGACCACGGCCGAGCTCATGCCATGGCTGCGTGCGATCGTCGGCGTGCGGGCCGACCAGGCGCGCTTCCAGGTCGACAGCCTGTCGAACGCGGCGAACAGCGGCTCAGCGTCGGACCATCTGCTGTCGCCCAAGTTCTCGCTGATCGCCGGGCCCTGGCAGAAGACCGAACTGTTCTTCAATGCCGGCCGCGGCTTTCACAGCAACGATGCGCGCGGTACCACCGCCACGGCCGACCCCCGGACCGGCGATGCGGTCGACAAGGTGCCCGGGCTGGTGGCTGCGCGCGGCTTCGAGCTCGGTGCCCGCAGCGAATGGTGGCCCGGCCTGCAGAGCTCGCTGGCACTGTGGCAGCTGGACTTCGATTCGGAGCTGGTCTACGTCGGCGACGCCGGCGCTACCGAGCCGAACCGGCCCAGCACGCGCCGCGGCATCGAATGGAACAACCGCTACGTGCCGGCGCCCTGGCTGCTGATCGATGCCGACCTGGCCTGGACGCATGCCCGCTTTGCCGATGCCGACCCGGCCGGCCAGCGCATCCCGAACGCGGTGGACAAGGTCGCCTCGCTGGCCTTCACGCTGCGCGAGCTCGGTCCCTGGTCGGCCAGCCTGCAGTGGCGCTACCTCGGCTCGGGCGCGCTGACCGAGGACAACAGCGTGCGCTCGTCCGCATCGCTAACGACCAATCTGCGCGTCAGCCGCCAGCTCGGCGCCAAGGCCGAGCTGACACTCGATGTCTTCAACCTGTTCGACCGCCG
>CAZXLI010000367.1:0-6067 GCA_964641795.1 uncultured Bordetella sp.
TCTTCATGAACCAGATGACCACCGGTGCGTCGAACGACTTCGAGCGGGCCACGCAGATGGCGCGCGACATGGTCACGCGCTACGGCATGAGCGAAAAGCTGGGGCCCATGGTCTACGCCGAGAACGAGGGCGAAGTCTTCCTGGGCCGCTCGGTGACCAAGACGACCAACATGTCCGAAGACACGATGCAGAAGGTGGATGTCGAGGTCCGGCGCATCATCGACGAGCAGTACGCCATTGCCCGCAAGCTGATCGAGGACAACAAGGACAAGATGCACGCGATGGCCACGGCATTGCTCGAGTGGGAGACCATCGACGGTGACCAGCTCGAGGACATCATGGCCGGCCGCCCGCCGCGCCCACCCAAGGACTGGACGCCGCCGGCCTCGCGCCCGAGTGCGCCGAGCACGCCGCCCAATCCTGATGGGGCGCCGGCCACTGCGGCCTGAGCCTCGGCTCGTCAACGAACTGGAACGGGGCCCTCGCGGCCCCGTCTTCATTGATGCATTGGCAAACGACCCGATTCCGCCTGAGTTTCGAGCGCCCGCTGGTGATGGGCATCGTCAACGTGACGCCCGACTCGTTCTCCGACGGCGGGCGCTTTGGCGACGCAGATGCGGCCATGCGTCACTGCGACGACTTGCTGGCGCAGGGCGCCGACATTCTCGATATCGGCGGCGAATCGACCCGGCCGGGCGCTCGCAAGCCCGATGCAGCCGAAGAACTGGCGCGGGTGCTGCCGGTGCTGCGCCATGCGGTGACGCTGGGCGTACCGGTGTCGGTCGATACGAGCGAGCCGACGGTGATGCGGGCGGCGATCGAACTGGGCGTGGACATCGTCAACGACGTGCGTTCGCTCAGGCACGTCGGCGCCATGGAGGTGCTGGCCGAAGCACGCCAGACCGGTGTGTGCCTGATGCACATGCGCGGAGAGCCCGCCGGCATGCAGCAGGACACCGACTATGACGACGTGGTGGCCGAAGTCCTGGGATTTCTCGATGTCCGGCTGCGTGAAGTATTGAGCGCGGGTGTCGGATTGGATCGGGTCGTGCTCGATCCCGGCATCGGATTCGCAAAACGGCCCGAGCACAATTGGGCGCTGTTGCAGCGGCAGCCGGCGCTGCTCGCGCTGGGGCGGCCGCTGCTGGTGGGGTGGTCGCGAAAGTCGACCCTGGGCCTGCTGACGGGGCGCCCGGCGGAACAGCGCCTGGCGGTCAGCCTCGCGGCAGCCCTGGCGGCGGTTCAGCGCGGGGCGCACATCGTGCGTGTGCACGACGTGGCGGCCACAGTGGATGCGCTGAGGGTCTGGCAGGCCGCTCACTTACCGGGATAGGGACAAGGGGTCAGAACCGATGGCACGCAAGTATTTCGGCACCGATGGCATTCGGGGCGCGGTGGGGCAGTCGCCCATCACACCGGACTTCATGCTGCGGTTGGGGCATGCGGTGGGCCGCGTGCTGCGCCGCGGCGGCGAGGGGCGGCCTACCGTGCTGATCGGCAAGGACACGCGCATCTCGGGCTACATGATCGAGTCGTCGCTCGAGGCGGGTCTGGCCTCGGCTGGCGTCGACACGCTGCTCACTGGCCCGTTGCCGACCCCCGGCGTGGCCTACCTGACGCGAGCGCTTCGCTTGGACCTGGGTGTGGTGATCAGTGCCTCGCACAACCCCTACCAGGACAACGGCGTCAAGTTCTTCTCTGCCAAGGGTGAGAAGCTGCCCGACGAATGGGAGCTGGCCGTCGAAGCCGCGCTGGACGAGGCCCCGCAATGGGTGGACGCTGCATCGCTGGGCAAGGCGCGGCGCGTCAACGACGCCAGCGGGCGCTACATCGAATTCTGCAAGAGCACCGTCGGCAAGGATCTGTCGCTGCGCGGCATGAAGGTGGTCGTCGACGCGGCGCATGGTGCCGCCTACCACGTGGCGCCGGACGTGTTCCATGAACTCGGGGCCGAGGTGGTGACCATCGGCTGTCAGCCCGACGGCATCAACATCAACAAGGATGTCGGCGCGACGGCCCCGCAAGCCCTGGTCGCCGCCGTGTCCCAGCATGCGGCCGACTATGGCATCGCCCTGGATGGCGATGCCGATCGACTGCAACTGGTCGACCGCCAGGGCCGCCTCTTCAATGGCGACGAGCTGCTGTACGTGATGGTCGCTGACCGGCTGGCCCAAGGCCACGAGGTGCCGGGCGCCGTTGGGACGCTGATGACGAACATGGCGATCGAGCTGGCATTGAAGCAGCGCAAGGTCGAGTTGGTGCGCGCGAAGGTTGGCGATCGCTATGTCCTGGAGGAGTTGTCGGCCCGTGGCTGGCTGCTGGGGGGGGAGAGTTCGGGTCATCTGCTGGCGCTGGACAAGCACACCACCGGCGATGGCATCGTCAGCGCCCTGCAGGTGCTTCAGGCGGTCCAGCGTGCCCAGGCCTCGTTGACCGATCTGCTGGCGGGTGTCGCGCTGTTCCCTCAGACTTTGCTGAACGTGCGCCTGGCAGCCAGTACTGACTGGAAGCAGAACAGCCGGCTGGCCGCCGCCACCCGGGCGGCCGAGGCTGATCTGGCGGGACAAGGCCGGGTGCTGATTCGCGCTTCGGGAACCGAACCGGTGTTGCGCGTGATGGTCGAGGCCAGAGAAGCCGACTTGGCGGCCCGGGTGGCGCAGCGGCTGGCCGAAGCGGCCGCCGCCGGCTGACATCTGCCGTTCGACCGACTTGTGACAGTGTCTTGAATCGAATGTGACAGCCGCTCCGCCCCGGCGGCTGGATGACAGGGCGTCATGGCGTTGTCACATGGCCTCTCTAGAGTGCCGGCATGGTCAAAAGACATGCTGTCACGCACCCTGGAAAGGCGCTTTTCATGAGCAAGAACCTCCTCCGCGCAGCACTGGTTGCTGCCGCCCTGATTCCGCTGTCCGCCCTGGCTGACGATGTCACCGGTGCCGGCGCCTCGTTCCCGGCTCCGGTCTATGCCAAGTGGGCCGACGCCTACAACAAGGCTTCCGGCCACCGCATCAACTATCAGTCGGTCGGTTCGGGCGCAGGCATCAAGCAGATCAAGGCCAAGACGGTCGACTTCGGTGCCTCGGACGCACCGCTGAAGGATGACGAACTGGCCAAAGACGGCATGGTCCAGTTCCCGACCGTTATCGGCGGCGTGGTGCCCGTGGTCAATATCGCTGGCATTCAGCCCGGTCAGCTGAAGCTGACGGGCCAGGTGCTCGGTGACATCTACCTCGGCAAGCTGACCAAGTGGAATGACGCTGCCATCGCCGGCCTCAACCCCGGTGTGAGCCTGCCGGATGCAGCGATCTCGGTGGTGCGCCGCGCCGATGGCTCGGGCACGAGCTTCATCTTCACGAACTACCTGTCGAAGGTCAATGCCGAGTGGAAGGCCAAGGTCGGCGAGGGCACGGCCGTGAATTGGCCCACGGGCGCGGGCGGCAAGGGCAATGAGGGCGTGTCGGCCTTCGTGCAGCGGTTGCCGAACTCGATCGGTTATGTCGAGTACGCGTACGCCAAGCAGAACAAGATGGCGCACGTGCTGATGAAGAATCAAGCCGGTGCCTTCGTCCCGCCGGATGACCTGAACTTCAAGGCGGCTGCGGCCGGAGCCGATTGGAGCAAGAGCTTCTACCAGGTGCTGACCGACCAGCCGGGCAAGGACTCGTGGCCGCTGACCGGCGCCACCTTCATCCTGATGCACAAGGTGCAGGACAAGCCGGCTCAGGCTGCCGCCACCCTGAAGTTCTTCGAGTGGGCCTATGCCAATGGCGACAAGACGGCCGCCGAACTGGAGTACGTGCCGCTGCCCGACAGTGTGAAGGGCCTGGTGCACAAGCTGTGGGCTTCGGAGATCAAGGACACGGCCGGCAAGGCCATCGCCGTGAGCGCCAAGTAAGCCGGCTCGAGCATCGGCAGCGAGGCAACCATGGCCGCTACACTTCCCGCCAGCGCGTTCCCCGACAAGGACGAGATGGCCCGAACCCAGCCCACCGGGGGGCCGCGGCCCCGGGCCGTGCGAACCCCCTGGGCAGACCAGCTGTTTGCCGGCGCCGCCCTGGCGGCGGCCTGCCTCACGCTGCTGCTGCTGGCGGGCATCATCGTCTCGCTGCTGATCGGCGCCGCACCGGCGATACGCGAGTACGGCTTGAGCTTCCTGGTCCACAGCGAGTGGGATCCTGTGGAGAACAAGTACGGCGGCCTGGTGATGATCTACGGCACGCTGGCGACCTCGCTGATTGCGCTGCTGATTGCGGTGCCGGTGAGCTTCGGCATCGCGCTGTTCCTGACTGAACTGTCACCCGGTTGGCTGAAGCGGCCCCTGGGCATCGCGATCGAGTTACTGGCCGCGGTGCCGTCGATCGTCTATGGCATGTGGGGTCTGCTCGTCTTCGGTCCGATCCTTGCGCGTTTCGTGCAGCAGCCCTTGCAGGCCGCCTTCAACGGCGTGCCTGTGCTGGGTGCCCTGGTGTCCGGCCCGCCGGTCGGCATCGGCATCCTGTCGGCCGGCATCATCCTGGCCATCATGATCATCCCGTTCATCGCCTCCGTGATGCGGGACGTGTTCGAAGTGACGCCTCCGATGCTGAAGGAGTCGGCCTACGGGTTGGGCTCCACGACCTGGGAAGTGGTCTACCGCATCGTGCTGCCTTACACCAAGGTGGGTGTCGTCGGCGGCATCATGCTGGGCCTTGGCCGCGCGATCGGTGAAACGATGGCCGTGACCTTCGTGATCGGCAACATGAACCAGCTGAACTCGCTCTCGGTGTTCGAGGCAGCCAACAGCATCACCTCGGCCCTGGCCAACGAATTCGCCGAAGCCGGCGAGGGCCTGCACCAGGCTTCGCTGATCTACCTGGGTCTGGTGCTCTTCTTCATCACCTTCGTCGTGTTGTCCCTGTCCAAGCTGCTGCTGGCGCGCCTGCGCAAGGGTGAGGGGAGCCGCTCATGAGTCTGGCCACGCTCGACGCTTCGCGGCTGGCGCATCACCGCCGGCGAAAGCTGGTCAATGCGCTGGCGCTGGTGCTCTCGCTGGGGGCGATGGCCTTCGGCGTGTTCTGGCTGATCTGGATCCTGGTCGAGACCGTGCGGCTGGGTATCGGCGGGCTGTCGCTGTCGGTGTTCACCGAGATGACACCGCCACCGCAGGCCGAGGTCGGCGGTCTGGCCAATGCGATCTTCGGCTCAATGTTGATGGTGAGTCTGGCCACCGCGCTGGGAACGCCGATCGGCATTCTGGCCGGGGTGTACCTTGCCGAGTACGGCAGGAACGCTTGGCTCGGCCGCACCACCCAGTTCATCAACGACATCCTGCTGTCGGCGCCATCCATCGTGATCGGGCTGTTCATCTATTCGGTCGTCGTGGCGCGCATGAAGGCGTTCTCCGGGCTGGCCGGCGTGCTGGCGCTGGCACTGATCGTGATTCCGGTGGTCATCCGCACCACCGAGAACATGCTGAGCCTGATTCCCAATGCGCTGCGCGAGGCAGCCTTCGCCTTGGGCACGCCGAAGTGGAAGGTGATCCTGTCGATCACGTTGAAGTCGGCGCGGGCAGGCGTGATCACCGGCGTGCTGCTGGCGGTGGCGCGCATTGCCGGCGAAACCGCGCCGCTGCTGTTCACCGCGCTGTCGAACCAGTTCTGGACCAGCAATCTCGGCGCGCCAATGGCCAGCCTGCCAGTGACGATCTTCAAGTTCGCGATGAGCCCCTACGAGAACTGGCAGAAGCTGGCCTGGGCGGGTGTCTTCCTGATCACGATGGGCGTGCTGCTGCTCAACATCCTGGCCCGCGTGCTGTTCCGCAACAAACACTGAAAGACCAAGGCGACCGATGGACACCCGTGTTGAACCGGCCTCTGCCGCCACCACCGAGAAGGCCAAGATCTCGGTTCGTGACTTGAATTTCTTCTACGGCGGCTTCCATGCGCTCAAGCGCATCAACCTCGACATCCCGGACAAGAAGGTCACCGCCTTCATCGGACCTTCTGGCTGCGGCAAGTCGACGCTGCTGCGAACGTTCAACCGGATGTTCGAGCTCTACCCCGAGCAGCGCGCCGAAGGGCAGATCCTG
>CAZXLI010000368.1:0-6006 GCA_964641795.1 uncultured Bordetella sp.
GCTCCATGCCGGTCAAGCCCACCGGCGCGATGGCCACCGGCATCTTCGCGGCCTTCCCGACCATCGTCACCGCGGTGCTGCGGTTCTCCATGTTCACCGCGACGCGCTGGCGCAGCTTGATGCCCTGGAAGTCGGCGCTGTTGGCGCGGTAGGTGCCTTCGGTCCAGCTGCCGGAATCGGCGTAGTCGTAGAACATGCGCGGCACGCGCTGCTCGGCCAGCACGCGCAGGTCTTCGATGTTGGTGATGACGGTGCTCATCGCGGTGTTGTCTCCTGATGGGCCGGGATGCTAGCGGCGGTGCCTGTGCCGCAGCCGGAAACTTCGTCAGGGCAGGGCGGAAAGCCAGGCCGCCGATTGCGCCTCGGCCGCGTCGCACAGCGTGTGCAGCCATTGTGCGAAGGCGTCCGTCGCCGCCGAGGGCCGGTGCGTCGCCAGGTAGTACGGGTTGGCGGCCGGCGAGGTGATGCGGAACAGCGGCACCAGCGTGCCGGTGGCCAGCCAGTGCCGCGCCAGCGTGGGCCGGGCCAGCGTGACGCCCTGGCCCGACACGGCGGCCTCCATCGTCATGCCCAGGTCGACCAGCCGCGGGCCGCTGGTGGGTTCGGGCCAGTCCAGCCCGGCGGCCTGGAACCACGGCAGCCAGGGCTCCAGCGGCGAGCGCAGCAGCGGCGCGTGCGCCAGGTCGGCCGGCGTGCGCAGTGGCGGCAGCCGGGCCAGCAGCGCCGGCGCGGCCACCGGCAGCACGCGGTCGTCGAGCAGCAGCTCGCCCTTGTCGGCACCGGTGCGCACCTCGATGTCGGCGTCATGCGGCGAGCTGTCGAGGTAGGGAATCGACAGCAGCAGTTCGAGCTCGATGCGCGGATGCGCCTGCGTGAAGCTTTCGAGCTGCGGCACCAGGATCTGGCGCGCGAAAGTGGGCGGCGTGGTCACCCGCAGCCGCGTGATGCGCTGCACCGCGCGCTGGTGCAGCGGCATGGCCTGCAGCATGCCGAGCGCGGCGCTCACCTGGCCCAGGTACTCCTTGCCGGCGGCGCTGAGGGCCAGCGTCTTGCCGGTGCGCAGCAGCAGTGGCGTGCCGACCAGGTCCTCCAGCGTGCCCACGCGCTTGCTCACCGCGCTGGCGGTGATGGCCAGCTCGTCGGCGGCACGCTCGAAGGTGCCCAGCCGCGCGGCCGCCTCGAAGGCGCGCAGGCCGTCGATCGAGGGAAAGCGGGTGGCGCGGGCCTTGGCGGACATGGCCGCCGACTGTAGCGGCAGCCGGGTGTTCAGCCGCCGCAGCTGCCGCCGCCGCAGCCGGTGAGGCTGGCCGCGGCCGGCGGGCGGGCGCATTCGCCGCTGGTGACGTCAAGCCCCACGGCGTCCAGGTGCTGGGCCAGCGCGGCATCCATCATCTTCGCGTGCTGCGGGAACCAGATCGCCAGCTCGCGCACAGCCGTGCGCAGCGGTTCGAAGTCCGGCGCGTCGGCCAGCCGGGCGCGGCGTGCGCACTCCTGCATCACCTGCAGCACCGCCTGGTGCTGGTAGCTGTGGCAATTCTCGGGCGCGAAGCCGCTGGCCTGCATCCAGCGGTCTTCCTGGCCGAAGTGCTCGATGGTGTGGGCGATCAGTGTGTCGAATCGGGCCAGCAGCGCGACCTCCTGGCCCGGTGCCAGCACCGCATCGGCCGCGGCCAGCAGGTCGATGAACTCCTGGTGCGTCAGGTCCATCTGCGGGTGTTGCAGGGCGAGGTCGTCGGTCCAGGCGAGGGTGCTCATCGATGGCATCGGAATCAGGGGAGCGTGCAGCCTAGCGCCAGCCCGCGAACCGGGCCTTGCGCCGGGTCAACCGGGGCCGGGAGGGCGGCGCTGGTCAGTACTTGTCGTAGGTGCTGGCCGGCGCAGCAGCGCGGCGGCGCGGCGCGAAGTTGAGCTTGGCCTCGGTGGCCATCGTGCCGGCGGCCTGCAGGCGCTGCGGGGCCTGGTCGGTGATCTGGTCGGGGTGCCAGAGCTTCAGCTCGACCTGGCCATCGGGCACATTGGCGATGGTGGCCACGCCCTTGTCGTCGGTCACGCCGTACCAGGGCGTGCCGCTCACCAGCACATGGCCGCGCATCGAGCCGTGCAGGTGGCAGCCCAGCACGATGCTGCCGGGCACGTCGAGCTTCAGCTCTGCCGGCGGCGCTTCCTTCCCGTTCTTCACCGCGGCCATGCGGAACTCGAACTCCTTGGCGGGTGCCACGTTGCCCAGCGGCCCGCCGGGCTGCGAGCGCACATGGTGGTCGTAGCGGTCGCGGTTGACGAAGCGCACCGTGCCGCCGACCGGCACCACGGTGAGGAAAGGCACGAAGCGGATGTTCTGCTGGGCGATCACCGCCGGCTCCGCCAGCGGCTGTTGTGACCAGGCGGCGGTGGGCTGCACCAGCACCGCGACATCGGCCGCCGGCTTGCCGTCGGGCGTGGTGACGGTGACCTGCAGCTGGGCGGCCGAGGCCAGGCCGCAGCACAGCAGGCCGGCGAAGGCCAAGGCGGTGGCGGAGGCGAGGGTGGTCTTGGGCATGGTGCGGCTCATCATAGGGGGGGGTTGGGAGGCTGTCACCGGGAAAGCGTGACCGGCGCTGCGCGCCGCAGCGCACTTACGCGAACGCCGAGCAGGCGGATGCGCCGGCTCAGGTCCACCCGCTTCAGGCACAGGCCCGCGGCCAGGCGGATGGTGCTGGCCTCGGCGGTGTGTTCGTCGATGGTCATGTCGCGGGTGACGGTCTTGAAGTCGTCGAAGCGCAGCTTGATGCCGATGGTGCGGCCGACATAGCCCTTGCGTTGCAGGTCCACCGCCACCTGCTCGACCAGCTCGGTGAACACGCCGGAGAGCTCGCTGCGGTCGCGCTTGGCATGCAGGTCGCGCTCGAAGGTGGTTTCGCGGCTCATCGAGACCGGCTCGCTGCGGGTGGACACCGGCCGGTCGTCGCGGCCGTGCGCGGCGTCGTGCAGCCACTGGCCGTAGCTGCGGCCGAACTGCTGCACAAGCCAGCCGCGCTCGCAGGCGGCGAGCTCGGCGATGGTGTGGATGCCCAGGCCGCCGAGCTTTTCGCCGGCCTTGGGACCGATGCCGTTGATGCGCCGCACCGGCAGCGGCCAGATGCGCTCGGGCAGGTCCTCGTGCGTCAGGAGGGTCAGGCCATCGGGCTTGTCGAGGTCGGAGGCGATCTTCGACAGCAGCTTGTTCGGCGTCACGCCGATCGAGCAGCTCAGGCCCGTGGCGCGGCGCACGTTGTTCTTGATGTCCAGCGCGATCGCACGCACGCCGCCGTAGGGGTCGTGCGCCACGCTGTCCTGCGCGCCAGGCTGCTCGGTCAGGTCGATGTAGATCTCGTCGATGCCGCGGTCCTCGATCACCGGGGCCACCTCGGCCACCGCGGCCTTGAAACGGCGCGAGTAGAGCCGG
This sequence comes from uncultured Bordetella sp., assembly GCA_964641795.1. Classification (GTDB taxonomy): domain Bacteria; phylum Pseudomonadota; class Gammaproteobacteria; order Burkholderiales; family Burkholderiaceae_C; genus Pseudaquabacterium. The sequence goes on from CAZXLI010000368.1 coordinate 3,422, forward strand.
TACTGCTCGAAGTCCACCGGCAGCAGCACCGCCTTCGGCGCCCGCAGCGCGGCCTTCATCAGCCCCATGCCGGAATGCACGCCGAGGTCGCGCGCCGGGTAGGTGGCGGTGGTGATCACGCCGCGGCCGGTGTAGTGCTGCAGCGTCGCGAAGCGGCGCGTGCCGTCGGCCAGCAGCTCGGGCTGGTGGCGCCGGCCGCCGCCGATGACCACTGGCAGCCCCTTGAGCTCCGGGTAGCGCAGCAGCTCGACGGAGGCGTAGAACGCGTCCATGTCGAGGTGGGCGATCCAGCGGCGCGGGCTCGGGCTGCTCATCGCGGATGATTGTGAACCCGGGTTGCTGACAGCATGCCGGCCACTTCGTACTACGATAGGCGCAATCCACTGCGGGAGCCCGGTGATGAACACCAAATCCGCCAAGAGAGCGCTGGCCGACTCGGCGCTGGCCCTGATCGCCGGCTGCGCGGCGATCGCGATGTTCCTGCCGCCGATGGTGTACAGCACCACCACGTCGGTCACCCGAATCGTCGCCGTCGGGATCGCGATCGCGGTGGCGCTGCCGCTGCACTGGGTGCTGCTGGGCATGGCGGCCCGGCGCATGGGCCGCTCGGTGCTGGGCAGCGTGGCGGCAGCCGTGCTGCTCTTTCCCGTGGGCGGCGCAGCGGCGCTGATCCTGCTGGGCTGGCTGGCGCACGAAGAGCCGCAGGGCATGCCCGCGGCGAGCCATTGAGATGCGGCGCCCGGTCGTCGCGCTGGCGCTGGCCATGACGTCGGTCTTCGCGGCGGCGCAGCCGGCGCCCGACCTGGAAGTGCTGCGCAAGCAGGTCACCGAGACCGAAAAGGCCTTCGCCCGCTCGATGGCCGAGCGTGATTTCGCGGCCTTCGCGCGCCACCTGTCCGAAGGCACGGTCTTCTATGGCCGCAACGTGCTGCGCGGCAAGGCGGCGGTGATGGCGGCCTGGAAGCCGTTCTACGAGGGCGAGAAGGCGCCGTTCTCCTGGGAGCCCGACCAGGTGGATGTGCTGCCGGACGGCACGCTGGCCCATTCCAGCGGCCCGGTGCGCGACGAGAACGGCAAGCGTGTCTCGCGCTTCAACTCGGTGTGGCGGCTGGAAAGTCCCGGCGTCTGGCGCATCGTGTTCGACAAGGGCCAGCCGCTGTCGGAAGCCGAGAAGCAGCTGCCCTGAGCACCGCGCCGACGGCCCTGGCGCTCAGCCGCCGAGGTTCTGCACGAACCAGTCGCGCGCGGCGGCGCTGCTGGCCGCGAACTGCGGCCCGTAGACGTCGAAATGCCCGCCGGGCAGCAGCACCAGGCGCTTGGGTTCCAGCGCGCGCTCGTAGGCCGCCAGCGCGAGGTCGCTGACCGCGAGCTGGTCGTCGCGCGCCACCACCATCAGCAGCGGCGTCGGGCTGATGCGCGCGATCCAGCTGCCGGGTTCGTACTCCATCAGCATCTCGAACGAGCGCAGCGTGATCTCGTTGCGCCAGGCCGGCGCCCGCTCGGCGGCGCTGCGCGAGAACCATTGCCAGCTGTCGCTGGTCGGGAAGGCGCAGGGCACGGCCGGGTCGTCGGACACCACCGGAATGCGGGCCGGCTCGGCGCCGCTGAAGCGCGCGGCGCGGTCCGCATCGCACATCGCGCGCAGGCCGGGCAGCACATCCGAACGCACCAGGCGCTGCACGTTGTCGGGCCCGCTGATCAGCGGCGCCTGTACCGCGACGCAGCGCACGCGGCGGTCGATCGCGCCGAGCACCAGCGCATGGCCGCCCGAGTAGCTGGAGCCCCAGACGCCGATGCGCTGCGCATCGACCTGCGGCTGCTGGGTGGCCCAGGTGATGGCGTCGCGCGTGTCGCGGACCTGCCGCACCGGGTCGATTTCCTGGCGCGGCGTGCCGTCGCTGGCGCCGAAGCCGCGGTGATCGAAGACGATCGCGGCCAGCCCCGCGTCGGTGAAGACGCGGGCGTAGTCGTCGAGGAACATCTCCTTGACGGCCGAGAAGCCATGGCTCATCACCACCGCCGGCAGCGGGCCGGTGAAGTCGTCGGGCAGGCAGAGCCAGCCCGCCAGCGTGGCGCCTTCGGCGGGAATGCGGATGTCGAGGCGTTGCATGCGCTTGCTCCTGGAGTGGCGTGGTGTCCAGGAGTACGCAGCTAGGGTTGCGGCGGATGCGCCGCGGCCTGTCGACGCCTCAGGCAGCCAGGCGCGCGCGGTGGCGTTCGATCTGCAGTTGCACCTGCTGCGGCGCGGTGCCGCCGCGGATGTTGCGCGCCTCGAGGGAGCCGCGCAGGCTCAGCACCTGCAGCACGTCGTCCTCGATCGAGGCGTGGAAGGTCTTCAGCTCGGCCACCGGCAGCGCGGCCAATTCGACGCCGCGCTGCAGCCCGAGCTTCACCACATGCGCCACCACCTCGTGCGCGTCGCGGAACGGCAGGCCCTTCTTGGCCAGGTAGTCGGCCAGGTCGGTGGCGGTGGCATAACCCTTGAGTGCAGCGGCCTCCATGTTGGCCTTCTTCACGACGATGCCGCTGACCATCTCGGCCATGATGCGCAGCGTGGCGGCCAGCGTGTCGACGGTGTCGAACAG
>CAZXLI010000369.1:0-5966 GCA_964641795.1 uncultured Bordetella sp.
GCCTCGTAGATGCCGCGGCTCTTGGCTTCGATGATGCGGTTCTCGATCTGGTCGCACATGCCCAGCCCGTGGCGGCCGCCGATGCGGTTGGCCTCCTCGAACAGCGCCACCGGGTTCGCGAAGGTCATGCCGTTCAGCGCCACCGGCTGGCCTTCCTCGAAGCGCACCGAGACGGTCTCGGGCTTGACCGCCACGTCCTCGCGCCAGAAGGCCACACCCATGATCGGGTTGACGATGGACATGCCCTTGTTCAGGAACTCCAGGTCCTTGGCCTCGTGCGTGGCGCCCAGCATGTTGCTGTCGGTCGAGTAGGCCTTCTCGACGCTCATCTTGTAGTCGAAGCCGTTGGCGATGAGGTACTCGCTCATCTCCTTGCGGCCGCCGAGCTCGTCGATGAAGCGCTGGTCGAGCCAGGGCTTGTAGATGCGCAGCGCCGGGTTCGCGAGCAGGCCGTAGCGGTAGAAGCGCTCGATGTCGTTGCCCTTGTAGGTCGAGCCGTCGCCCCAGATGTTGACCTTGTCCTCCTTCATCGCCACCACCAGCGCGGTGCCGGTGACGGCGCGGCCCAGCGGCGTGGTGTTGAAGTAGGTGGCGCCGCCGGTGGAGATGTGGAAGGCGCTGCACTGGATGGCGGCGATGCCCTCGGCCACCAGCTGCGGGCGGCAATCGACCAGGCGTGCAATGTCGGCACCGTAGGCCAGCGCCTTGCGCGGGATCTCGTCGTAGTCGGCCTCGTCGGGCTGGCCGAGGTTGGCCGTGTAGGCGCAGGGAATCGCGCCCTTGCTGCGAATCCAGTGCACCGCGGCGCTGGTGTCCAGGCCGCCGGAGAACGCGATGCCGACGCGCTCGCCGACAGGAAGGGTTTGGAGGATGGTCGTGCTCATGGGCCGCGATTGTCGCAGCAGCGCACAGCCCGATCCGGGCGACCGTCCGGGCGGATCCCCTCCGGGCGACGGGTCTGCGGGGCCGCCGGGACCGACGCAGGCATCGACATCGGGTACAAGGTGTCGCATGCGACGGGTTCGAAGGCTGTTGCTGCTGCTGCTCGTGCTGCCGCTGGTCGCGCTGGCGGTTGCGGTGCTGCTCGCGCTGGAAGGCTCTCCGCGGGTGGCCGCGCGCAACGATGTGTTGCCTGCAGACGTCGACCGTGCCGTGGCGCTGGCGCGTCAGCACGATCCGCGCCGCCTGCGCCCCGGGCAGCAGCGCTGGCTGATGCTGAGCGAGCGTGATCTCGACCTGCTGCTGCAGCAGGCTGCACGACGCTGGCTGGCGGTGCCCGCCCGGGTGCGATTGCAGCCCGGTACCCTGACCGTGCAGGCCAGCTTTGCCGCGCCGCTGGGCCTGTGGCTGAACACCGAGCTGCGCCTGCGCCAGACCACCGGGCTGCCGGAAATCGACCACCTGCAGGTCGGTCGATTGCCGCTGCCGCCCAGCTGGGCATGGCCGCTGCTGCGTCATGCTGCCGCGCGGCACGGCGTGCAGGCCGATGCGCTGTTGGCGGCCAACGGGCTGGAGCGCGTGATGCTGCTGCAGGGTCGCCTGGTGGCCAGCTACCGCATCGGCCCGCAGACGCTGAACCAGTTGCGCAGTGCCTTGTTGCCCGCCGAGGACCGGCTGCGCCTGAAAGCCCAGGTCGAGCAGCTGGCAGCCTTCACCCGACGCTGGCCGGGCGACAGCGCCTCGCTGGCCGACCTGCTGCCACCGCTCGTCCGGCTGGCGGCCGAGCGCAGTGCTGCCGGCGGCGACGCCGCCGCCGAGAACCGCGCCGCGCTGCTGGCGCTGGCGGCCTACGCGCTGGAGCAGCCGCTGGCCGCCTGGCTGCCGGAGGCCGCGAGCTGGCCACGCCCTCGGCCGTTGTCCATCACCCTGCAGCAGCGGCCGGACTTTCCGCTGCACTTCATCGTCTCGGCCGTGATTGCCGCCGAGAGCGGCACGCCGCTGGCCGATGCGGTGGGCACCTGGAAGGAGCTGGCCGACGCGCGCCGCGGCGGCAGCGGCTTCAGCTACGAGGACCTGATGGCCGACCGCGCCGGCGTGCGCTTCGGCGAGCAGGCGGTGCGCGCGCCGGCGCAGCTGCAGGTCCGGGTGGCCGCAGGCCTGTCCGACGCGGGGCTGATGCCGCCGGCCGGCGATCTGCCCGAATCCCTGCCTGAGGACGTGTACATCACGCGTTATGGCGGCCCGCAGGGCGCGGGCCACCTGCGCATGCTCGCCGAGATCGAGGCCCGGCTCGACCGCCTGCCGCTGTACCGCTGAGCGCGCGGCTCAGGCCCGCCGCCGCGGCAGCAGGCCCAGCACGAGCGAGGTGCCGGCGATGATCACCAGCCCGCCCAGCACCATGGCCGCGGTGATCGCCTCGCCCAGCAGCCAGCCGCCCCAGACCACGGCGAACACCGGGACCAGGAAGGTGACGGACGCGGCGTTCGTCGGCCCGATGCGCGCGATCAGCCGGAAGTACAGCACGTAGGCCAGGCCCGAGCTGAGCAGGGCCGACGCGATGGCCGCCGCCCACGGCACCAGGCCCGGCTGCGCGGCGGGCCAGGTCCACCAGGCCAGCGGCGCCAGCAGCAGCGCGGCCGCCCCCTGGCTGCCGGTGGCCAGCGCCATCGCCGGCACGCCGGCGAGCTTGCGCCTGGTGAAGCTGGCCGAGAAGCCGTACAGCAGCGTACCGACCAGGCAGGCGACGATCGCTAGCAGCACGGCCAGGTCGACACCGCTGCCGCGCAACCCGGCCTTGTTCCAGGCCAGGCCGAGCACGCCGGCGAAGCCCAGCGCCAGGCCCAGCAGGCGCCAGGGGGTCATGGCTTCCTTCAGCCAGGCCCAGGCGAACACGGCGCTCGACATCGGCGTGGCGGCATTGAAGATCGAGGCCAGCCCGGCGGTGATGGACAGCGTGGCATAGCCGAAGCAGACGAAGGGTAGCGCCGAGTTCGTGGTGCCCACCACCAGCAGCGGGCGCCAGGCGCGGCGCAGCGCGGCCAGCTCGCCGCGGGCCGCCAGCAGCGGCAGCAGCATCATCGCGGCGCCGGCCACGCGCACGAAGGCCAGCGGCACCGGTCCGAAGGCCGGCACGGCGATGCGCATGAAGAGGAACGAAGCGCCCCAGATCGCGGCCAGCAGCACCAGGTCCAGCGCGTCGCGGGCCTTCATGCGAGCGTCACGCCCTCGTGGGCCAACAGCGCGCGCTTGCGCGCCAGGCCGCCGGCATAGCCGGTGAGCGAGCCGTCGCGCCCCAGCACCCGGTGGCAGGGCACCAGCACCGACACCGGATTGCGGCCGACCGCCGCGCCCACGGCGCGCACCGCATGCGCCTGACCGCTGTGCCCGGCCAGGGCGGAGTAGCTGCTGGTTTGCCCGCGGCCCAGGCGCAGCAGGGCCTGCCACACGGCCTGCTGGAACGGCGTGCCCTGCAGGTCGAAGCGCAGCGCGCCGCGGTAGTCATGACCCGTGAAGTACGCGTCCAGGGCCTTGGCGGCTTCCTTCAGCCAGCGCTGGTCTGGGTTCTGCGGTGCGTCCAGCGGGCCGGGGTGGTGGCGCTGGCCGTCGAACCACAGGCCGGCCAGGCCGTCTTCGGTGGCGGCCGCGGTCATCGGGCCGAGCGGGGTGTCGATGCGCGCTTGGGCGCTCAGGTGCGTGGGTTTCATGTCGTGGGTTCCAGGCTCAGCCATAACTTCATCACCGCATAGGCGCGCCAGGGGCGCCAGGCCTCGGCCCGCTCGGTGCCGAGCTTCGCGTCGCGCGTGCCCAGCGCGTTGAGGATGCCGATGTCGGTGGCCGGCCAGGCATCGGGCCAGGCCAGCGCGCGCATCGCGATCAGCTGCGCACTCCAGTCGCCGATGCCGGGCAGCGCCAGCAGGGCTTCCAGCGTGGGCTGCAGGGGCGCGGCGCGGTGCAGCGCCAGCCGGCCTTCGGCGACCGCGCTGGCCAGCGCCTGCAAGGCGCGCACGCGCTGGCGCACGATGCCGAGCTTGCCGATCACCTCCGGGTCGGCCGCCGCCAGCGTCGCGGCCGACGGGAACAGGCGCTGCAGCGATGCGAACGGCGTCTCGATCGGTTCGCCGAAGCGTTCGACCAGGCGCCGCGTCAGCGTTCGCGCAGCGGCCACGGTGACCTGCTGGCCGAGGATCACCCGCACCGCGATCTCGAAGCCGTCGAGCCCGCTGGGCAGGCGCACGCCGGCGCGTTCGGCGCCCGGCACGGCGGCCAGCACCGGGTCGATCTGTGCCGGGTCAGCATCGAGGTCCAGGCACTGCCGCAGCCGCTGCGCGACCGCGCCCAGTGCCGGGGCCAGCGCCGGCGCGACGCTCAGCCGCAGTTCGTGCCGCTCGGGTGCGAAGCGGGCCTCGACCCAGCCGGCGAGCTGCTGGCCGCGGTGCTGCAGCGCCAGCGTGCGACGCAGCGCCAGGCCCTCGACGGCTTCGACGCCCTCGATCGCGCGGTTCGCGAAGAAGCGCAGCACACCGTCCAGGTCGTACGGCGGGCGATAGGCCAGGCGCAGCGTCGGCACCGATTCGGCCTGCGGTGCCTCGCCGCCCTCGCGCCGCAGCGCGCTCGGGCTCATGCGATAACGTTCGATGAACGCGGCATTGAAGCGGCGCAGGCTGCCGAAGCCGGTGGCCAGCGCCACCTGGGTCACCGGCAACTGCGTGTCGGTCAGCAGCTGCTTGGCCAGCAGCAGGCGCTGGGTGGTGAGGTAGTCGATCGGCGTCACACCGTGGGCCTGCGTGAAGATGCGGCGCAGGTGCCGGTCGGTGACGCCCAGGCGCGCGGCCACGTCGGGCAGCGGCGGATCCAGCCCGTCGTGTGCCGCCTGCGACAGCATCAAGGCCGCCTGCTGCGCCAGCACCTGCGACGAATCCATCAGCGACAGGCCTGGCGCCATCTCGGGCCGGCAGCGCAGGCAGGGGCGGAAACCCTGCGACTCGGCCTGGGCGGCATTCGGGAAGAAGCGGCAGTTCTCGCGCCGCGGCATGCGCACGCGGCACACCGGGCGGCAGTAGATGCCGGTGGACGTGACCCCGACGAACAGCCGGCCGTCGAAGCGGGCGTCGTGCGAGGTGATCACGCGGTAGGCAGCGTCGTCTTGCAGCATCATGCCGGCGATCATAGGCAGCGCAGCGGCATGCACTCGCCGTTTTCGGACCTGTCCCTGCCGACCTTGCGGCCAGCGGGGTGGCAGCAGTCCCACAGGGCCTCGAAGCCATGCGGCGGCGAGGCGACACGCATCGGGTCCCCGCGCGGCGCACCGACAGCCGGTGTGCCGCAGCGGCAGGCTCCTAGAATCGCCGCTTCCTCCTTCCAGCGGAATGCCTGTCCCATGCAAGTGAAAGCTTCGAACTTCAAGGCCTACGACATCCGCGGGGTCGTCGGCGCGGGCTTCGACGAGACCTTCGCCGAGCACCTGGGCCGCGCCTTCGGCAGCGAGGCGGTGGCCGCCGGCGAGAAGGCGGTGGTGGTGGGGCGCGACGGCCGCATGTCGGGCCCCGGTCTGGTGGCCGCGCTGATCCGCGGGCTGGTGTCCACGGGACTCGATGTCGTCGACCTGGGCCCGGTGACGACGCCGATGCTGTACTACGTGGCCGCCACGCGCGCGAAGCAGGGCTGCACCAGCGGCATCCAGGTCACCGGCAGCCACAACCCGAAGGACTACAACGGCTTCAAGATGGTGCTCTCGGGCAAGGCCATCTATGGCGACGCGATCCAGCGCCTGCGCCAGCGCATGGAGGCCGAGGACTATGTCAGCGGCAAGGGTCGCAGCGCGACGATGGACATCTTTGCCGAGTACCGGCACCGCATCGTCAGCGATGCCAAGCTGGCGCGGCCGATGAAGATCGTGGTCGACTGCGGCAACGGCATTCCCGGCGCCAGCGCGCCGGCGATCCTGAAGGCGCTGGGCTGCGAGGTGATCGACCTGTACTCGAAGGTCGATGGCGACTTTCCGAACCACCACCCGGACCCGAGCAAGC
>CAZXLI010000370.1:0-5873 GCA_964641795.1 uncultured Bordetella sp.
CACGCCCAGCAACGGCGCGTCGTCGCCGCGCGCGCGGCGCGCATCGGCGGCGGCCGCGGCGGCCAGCGCGGTATCGGCATCGGCATGCAGGAACGCGCCCAGACGGTGATGAGCCGTGATCCGTGCGAGCAGATGTTGCGTCAGCTCCACGCTGGACAGCTCGCGCGCCGCCAGCGCGCGGCGCAACTCGGCCACGCCCAGCTGCTCGGGGCGGCCGGAACCGCTGCTCACTGGTGCCCCCTTGTCCCTGCGGGACTTCCCCCCGAGGGGGAGCGTGCACGCCCGGCGCGAGACGCGCCGGGCGTTCGTGCCGTCCAAGCCCGCGCAGGCGGGCTCGGAGCCGCGGCACTCACCCTTCGGAATGGCCGCGCAGCGTTCACTCGATCACCTTGGGCACCAGGTACAGCCCGCCCTCCACCTGCGGCGCGCTGCGCTGGTTGCGCTCGCGATCGCCGGCTTCGGTGACCTCGTCATCGCGCAGCCGCAGCGCCACCGCGCCCAACGCGGCCAGCGGCGTGTACAGCGGCTCGACGCCGCGGGTGTCGACCTGACGCATGCGCTCGACGATGCCGAAGAAGCCGTTGAGCTGCGCCAGCATCGCGCGCTCCTCGTCGGGCGTGAGCGCCAGGCGCGCGAGGTGCGCGATGCGGCTCACGTCATCGGGGGTCAAAGCCATGGTTGGAGTGCCGTGCAGGAATGCGGCCGAAGCGGTGGCTTCGCACGCGGAGGTCACTGGGCGTTGGGGTATTATCGCGCGCCATCGAAGCCCCCTCGTGCGCCACGCTACGGCCTCATCTGCGCAGCGCAACCGCACGACAGCGAACCGATTTGATCGTCTCAGCATGTTCGGATCCCTGCGCCGCTACTTCTCGACCGACCTGGCCATCGACCTCGGCACAGCGAACACGCTGATCTACGTGCGCGGCAAGGGCATCGTGCTCGACGAGCCCTCGGTGGTGGCGATCCGCCACGAAGGCGGCCCCAACGGCAAGAAGACCATCCAGGCGGTGGGCGCCGAGGCCAAGGCCATGCTCGGCAAGGTGCCGGGCAACATCGAGGCCATCCGCCCGATGAAGGACGGCGTGATCGCCGACTTCACCGTCACCGAGCAGATGCTCAAGCAGTTCATCAAGATGGTCCACCCGCGCTCGATGATGAAGCCGAGCCCGCGCATCATCATCTGCGTGCCCTGCGGCTCCACGCAGGTCGAGCGGCGCGCGATCCGCGAATCGGCGCTCGGCGCCGGCGCGAGCGAGGTCTACCTGATCGAGGAGCCGATGGCCGCCGCCATCGGCGCCGGGCTGCCGGTGAGCGAGGCGTCGGGCTCGATGGTGGTCGACATCGGCGGCGGCACCACGGAAGTAGGCGTCATCTCGCTCGGCGGCATGGTGTGGAAGGGCAGTGTGCGCGTCGGCGGCGACAAGTTCGACGAAGCCATCATCAACTACATCCGCCGCAACTACGGCATGCTGATCGGCGAGCCCACCGCCGAGAGCATCAAGAAGAGCATCGGCTCGGCCTTCCCCGGCAGCGAGGTGAAGGAGATGGAGGTCAAGGGCCGCAACCTGAGCGAAGGCGTGCCGCGCTCGTTCACGATCTCGAGCAACGAGATCCTGGAAGCGCTGACCGATCCGCTGAACCAGATCGTCTCCAGCGTGAAGAACGCGCTCGAACAGACCCCGCCCGAGCTGGGCGCCGACATCGCCGAGCGCGGCATGATGCTCACCGGCGGCGGCGCGCTGCTGCGCGACCTCGACCGCCTGCTGGCCGAAGAAACCGGCCTGCCGGTGCTGGTGGCCGAAGATCCGCTGACCTGCGTGGTACGCGGCTGCGGCATGGCGCTGGAACGCATGGAACGTCTGGGCAGCATCTTCACCTCGGAGTAAGGTTCGGTCCGCCCGCGATCCGCGGGCGCCACCCCACACGCGGCGTTCAACATGCCTCTGGGCACCCTGGACCGCACCCCGCCGCCGTTCTTCCGGCAAGGACCTTCGGCGCTGAGCAAGCTCGCGCTGTGCTCGGCGCTGGCCGTGTTCCTGATGGCCGCGGATGCGCGCTTCAAGCTGACGCAGCCGCTGCGTGCCGGGCTGGCCACCGTGCTGCTGCCGGTGCAGCGCGCGCTGCTGGTGCCGGTGCAGCTGCTGCAGGGCGGCAGCGACTACGCCCGCGGCCTGAAGCAGGCGGTGGCGACCCAGGACGAGCTGCGCCTGAAGCTCGCCCAGCAGGCCGAGCGCGCTGCGCGCGGCGAGCAGCTGGCGCTGGAGAACAACCGGCTGCGCGCACTGCTCGATCTGCGCCCGGCGCTGACCGTGAAGTCGCTGTCGGCCGAGGTGATGTACGAGGCGGCCGATCCGTATTCGCGCAAGCTGTTCATCGACCGCGGGGCGACCCATGGCGTCGCGCTCGGCTCGCCGGTGATCAACGAGGCCGGCGTGCTGGGCCAGGTGACCCGGGTCTACCCGCTGAATGCGGTGGTGACGCTGCTGGTCGACAAGGACGCGGCGATTCCGGTGCTGAACAGCCGCACGCAGCAGCGCAGCGCGGCCTTCGGCGGCGCCGAGGGTGGCGGCCTGGAGCTGCGCTTCATGGCCGGCAATGCCGATGTGCAGGTGGGTGATGCGCTGACCACCTCGGGCGTCGATGGTGTCTACCCGGCCGGCCTGGCGGTGGCCAAGGTGGCGCGGGTCGATCGCAAGGTCGATTCGGGCTTCGCCCGCATCCTGCTGACACCGGCCGCGCCGATCGACGGCGTGCGCCATGTGCTGGTGCTGGAGCCGCTGTCGGTGCAGCTGCCGCCGGCGCCCGAGCCCGCCGAGCCGTCCAAGACCAAGCCTGACAAGGGCAAGGGGTCGCGCAAATGATCATGCCGCGCGGCTCCGACCAGCTGCTGCTGCCGGTGAACCCGCTGTTCATCGGCGCCTCGCTGCTGCTGGCACTGGCGCTGGAGATGCTGCCGGTGGGCCGGCATCCGGCCTCGCCGGACCTGCTGGCGCTGGTGCTGGTGTTCTGGATCGTGCACCAGCCGCACCGGGTCGGCGTCGGCCTGGGCTTCGCGTTCGGCCTGCTGCTGGACGTGCACGAGAGCGCGGTGCTCGGCCAGCATGCGCTGGCCTACACGCTGCTGAGCTACTTCGCGATCACCATCCACCGTCGGCTGCTGTGGTTCTCGCTGCCGGCGCAGGCGCTGCAGATCCTGCCGCTGTTCTTTGCCGCGCATGGTGTCTCGATGATCGCCAGGCTGATCGTCGGCGGCATGTTCCCGGGCTGGACCGTGATGCTGGCACCGGTGTTCGAAGCGATGCTATGGCCGGTGGTGGTGTGGCTGCTGCTGGCGCCGCAGCGTCGGCCGCCCGACCCGGACCAGAACCGTCCGTTATGAGCCCCCCCCCGAAGCGCCTGCGGCGCCTCCCCCCCGGGGGGGCAACGCCAGCGGCCCGGCATAGCCGGTTCCGCGGCGTTTGCCTGGTGGGAGCTGCGGCGTGACCGAGCTGAAGGATCTGGAGCGAGAACTCAGCCGCTTCCGCGGCCGGCTGCTCGCGGCCGCGGCCTTCGTGCTGCTGTGTTTCGGCCTGCTGGCCGCGCGCCTGGTGTGGCTGCAGGTCTACCGCCATGACGACCTGCAGACGCAGGCCGAGGCCAACCGCATCACCATCGTGCCGATCGTTCCGAACCGCGGGCTCATCGTCGACCGCAACGGCGTGGTGCTGGCCACCAACTACTCGGCCTACACGCTGGAGATCACGCCCTCGAAGGTGGAAGGCGAGCTCGAGCCGATGATCGACCAGCTGGCGCAGGTGCTGGACATCCAGCTGCGCGACCGCCGCCGCTTCAAGCGCCTGCTCGAGGAGAGCAAGAGCTTCGAATCGCTGCCGATCCGCACCAAGCTCACCGACGAGGAAGTGGCGCGCTTCATGGCGCAGCGCTTCCGCTTCCCCGGCGTCGACGTGCGCGCCCGGCTGTTCCGCAACTACCCGGAAGGCGAATCGGCCAGCCACCTGCTGGGCTACATCGGCCGCATCAACACCACCGAGAAGCAGGCGATGGAGGACTGGGACGAAGACGCCCAGGCCAACTACAAGGGCACCGACTACATCGGCAAGCTCGGCCTCGAGCAGAGCTACGAGCGCGAGCTGCACGGCACCACCGGCTTCGAGGAGGTCGAGACCTCGGCCGGCGGCCGTGCGGTGCGGCGGCTGCGCAGCCATGCCGCGACACCGGGCAACACGCTGGTGCTGTCGGTCGACATGCGGCTGCAGCAGCTGGTCGAGAAGCTCTATGGCGAGCGGCGCGGTGCGCTGGTGGCGATCGAGCCGGCCACCGGCGAGGTGCTCAGCTTCGTCAGCAAGCCGACCTTCGACCCGAACCTGTTCGTCGACGGCATCGATGTGGACAGCTGGCGCGAGCTGAACGAATCGATCGACAAGCCGCTGCTGAACCGGGCGCTGCGCGGCACCTACCCGCCCGGCTCGACCTACAAGCCCTTCATGGCGCTGGCCGCCCTGGCCACCGGCAAGCGCACGCCGCAGCAGGCTATCTCGGACCCCGGCTACTTCTGGTTCGGCAACCACAAGTTCCGCGACGACCGCGAGGGCGGCCACGGCATGGTCGACATGTACCGCTCGATCGTGCAGAGCTGCGACACCTACTACTACATCCTGGCCAACGAGCTCGGCGTCGACGTGATGGCGCAACAGATGGCGCCGTTCGGCTTCGGCCAGATCACCGGCATCGACCTGGAAGGCGAGATGCGCGGCATCCTGCCCTCGACCGACTGGAAGAAGCGCGCCTACCGCAAGCCCGAGCAGCAGCGCTGGTACGCGGGCGAGACCATCTCGTTGGGCATCGGCCAGGGCTACAACAGCTTCACGATCCTGCAGATGGCACAGGCCATCTCGACGCTCGCCGCCGGCGGCACACGCCACAAGCCGCACCTGGTGAAGGACGTGGTCGACGTGGTGACCAACCAGAAGCGCCCGGTGGGCGCACAGCCGCTGGAGCCGGTGGCGATCAAGCCCGAGCACCTGGCGGTGATCCGGCAGGCGCTGGTGGGCGTGAACATCGAGGGCACCTCGGCCACCGCGTTCCGCGGCGCGGCCTACCAGGCCGCGGGCAAGACCGGCACCGCACAGGTGGTGGGCATCAAGCAGAACGAGAAGTACAACGCCGCGAAGATCGCCGAACACCTGCGCGACCATGCGCTGTACGTGGCCTACGCGCCGGCCGAGAACCCGCGCATCGCGGTGGCGCTGGTGGTCGAGAACGCCGGCTTCGGCGCGCAATCGGCCGCGCCGATCGTGCGCCGCGTCTTCGACTACTGGCTGCAGGGCGTGTACCCGACCGACGAGGACATCGCCGCGGTGCAGCAGGGCCAGGCCGCCGCGCCGATCAAGCCGCCGGTGCCGATCGCCAGGCAGGCGGCCGAGGTCGCACGATGAACGCCCGCGGACGGAGGCCGGCAGCATGATCGCCATCGGCGAGCGGCCGTCGCTGTGGCAGCGCGTGCGGCCGGTGCTCTCGGTGTTCGACGGGCCGCTGGCCGGCGGCCTGATGGTGCTGTGCGCGATCGGGCTGACGATCATGTACTCGGCCGGCTTCGACAGCGGCACCCGCTTCGTCGACCACGCGCGCAACATGACGCTGGGTTTCATCGTGATGTTCGTGATGGCCCAGGTGCCGCCGCAGCGTCTGATGCGGCTGGCCGTCCCGCTGTACACCGTGGGCGTGGCGCTGCTGGTGGCCACCGCGCTGTTCGGCGTCACGAAGAAGGGCGCGACGCGCTGGCTCAACGTCGGCATCGTGATCCAGCCCAGCGAAATCCTGAAGCTCGCGATGCCGCTGATGCTGGCCTGGTGGTTCCAGAAGCGCGAGGGCCA